>DHTF01000095.1 GCA_002411515.1 Proteiniphilum sp. UBA5267
GTTATCGGCTTGGCCGCTTCCTTATGCAAAGAAAAAAAGTGTTTGCCTCGAGATATTTACAATTACTATCTGGGAGATTTTTTTAATTTAATCGATACCGGGTGTCTTTGAAAATTAGCATGGGGCGATATAAACCGTTCAAGTGCCGTTAACTACGCCGACGATTTATCTACAAAACCAACCACAGAAAATATTCCGCATCTGTTTACAGCACTCGACAGGGAGAATGAAACCAATGCAAAGCAATCTTGCATATGGGGCGCAGGTACTTCAGTATTACACCTATGTACCATCCAGCAATTCAGCGGTTTGCGGACAACCTCCCTGAACCAATGATGGTTTAAAAAACCACCCTGCTCTTGCAGGATATTTTTTTGGAAAAACCTGTCTAAAATCACATAAGCGTAAAACGGACGTAAGTTCAACGGGATTGTTTTGAAGTGAACCAAAAAAATTGTAAGTTTGTCATCCTACGTTTTTTAAGGTCAACTATTCATCAAACGATAAAATAATATGAAAACAAATTACGAACTGCGCTATGCTGCGCATCCGGAAGATGCGAAATCTTACGACACGAAACGGTTGCGGAGGGATTTTTTAATTGAAAAAGTATTCGCTGCCGACGAAGTAAACATGGTCTATTCCATGTACGACCGCATGGTCGTCGGTGGAGCGATGCCGGTGAAAGAAAAACTGCAACTGGAAGCAATAGACCCGTTAAAACAACCCGTTTTTCTGCGTAACCGCGAATTGGGAATTTACAATGTGGGGGGCAAAGGTAAAATAAAAGTGGGCGATACCGTCTTTGCACTGGATTATAAAGAGGCGCTCTATCTGGGTTCGGGAGACAGGGAAGTTTATTTTGAGAGTGACGACGCCACACAACCCGCGAAGTTTTACTTCAACTCGGCTACCGCTCACCGCAATTACCCGGACAAGAAAGTGACCAAGGAGGATGCCGTGGTGGCCGAGATGGGCTCACTGGAGACTTCCAACCACCGGAACATCAACAAGATGATAGTGAACCAGGTGCTGCCTACCTGCCAGCTACAGATGGGCATGACAGAACTGGCCCCGGGCAGCGTATGGAACACCATGCCAGCCCATGTTCATTCCCGCAGGATGGAGGCATATTTCTATTTTGAAGTGCCTGACGATCAAGCTGTCTGCCATTTTATGGGAGAGGTGGATGAAACCCGACACATATGGATGAAAGGCGACCAGGCCGTGCTCTCGCCCGAATGGTCCATACACTCCGCTGCCGCTACCAGCAACTACACCTTTATCTGGGGCATGGCAGGAGAAAACCTCGACTATGGCGATCAGGATTTTTCAAAAATTGTCGAACTAAAATAAAAAATTCAAATGGTTAATTTCTCGTTGGAAGGAAAAATTGCGCTCGTCACAGGAGCTTCCTATGGCATCGGATTTGCAATGGCAACGGCTTATGCGGAGGCAGGAGCGACCATTGTCTTTAATGACATCAACCGGGAGTTGGTGGACAGGGGGCTTGCAGCCTACAGGGAAAAGGGTATTGAAGCCCACGGTTATGTATGCGACGTGACCGATGAAGATGCGGTAAACAAATTTGTTGCACAAGTAACGGAAGAGATAGGAGTAATCGATATCCTGGTAAACAATGCAGGCATCATCAAGCGCATCCCCATGCATGAGATGTCGGCTGCCGAATTCCGCCGGGTCATCGACATCGACCTGAACGGGCCGTTTATCGTCTCGAAAGCTGTCATCCCGCACATGATCAAGAAAGGACACGGCAAGATCATCAACGTTTGCTCCATGATGAGTGAGCTGGGACGTGAAACCGTTTCTGCCTATGCCGCCGCGAAAGGAGGCTTGAAGATGCTTACCAAAAACATCTGCTCCGAATACGGAGAGCACAACATTCAGTGTAACGGGATAGGCCCGGGATATATAGCCACGCCGCAAACTGCTCCGCTACGGGAAAAACAGGCCGATGGATCCCGACACCCGTTCGATTCATTCATCATTGCCAAGACACCGGCTGCCCGTTGGGGAACACCCGAGGACCTCGCGGGCCCCGCAGTATTCCTGGCTTCCGAAGCTTCAAACTTTGTGAATGGCCATATCCTCTACGTGGATGGAGGTATACTGGCTTATATCGGCAAACAACCCTGAAATACGAATTTTCCACCGCATAAACCAACCCCTTAAGAAGTGAGTTTAAAACAATCAATAGAAATGAAAATCAAACACATGGGAACATTCCTGATTGCCATCCTGCTGATGGGATGCGCCTCTTCCGGGAACAAGGTGACACTGACAGTACAGAACCCGGGGACGACCGACCGGGAGAACCAGATGGCAGAAGTGCCCTGGAACGAGGTGGAAGCAAAGCTGGGAGTAGCGGCGGATAAAAACCTGATAGTGACGGATGGAGAAGGAACACAGTTGCCCTGGCAGATTGTCACCGACGATACCGGCAATGAAGCAATCATCTTTCCTGTATCGCTGGAAGCGGGCGAAGCACAAACATTCCGCATCACGAAAGGAGAGTCCGCGGAGTTTGAACCGCTGGTCTACGGACGGCTGGTTCCGGAGAGGAAGGACGACTTCACTTGGGAGAACAACCGTACTGCTTTCCGGGTCTACGGGCCTGCACTGAAAGCTACCGGAGAGATCAGCAACGGGATGGATTTCTGGGCCAAGCGCACCGAGTCGCTGATCATCGACAAATGGTATCGGGAAGACCTTGCCGGCACAGCCTCCTACCACAAGGATCACGGCGAAGGACTCGATTTTTACAAGGTGGGCAGAACCCTCGGCTTGGGCATGACCGCTCCCGTCGATCACGACACCCTGTGCCTGGGCGACAATTTCATCACAGCCGAAATTATCGACAACGGACCGCTGCGCCTCTCTTTCCGGCTGACCTACGAACCCTACAGGGTGGGAGAACGCACGGTGACGGAGACCCGCATCATCTCTCTTGACGCCTATAGCCTGTTCAACAAGGTCACCAATATCTTTGAAGCCGAAACAAGGGAGCTTACCTTGGCCACCGGCATTGTAATGGATATGTCGAAAACTTCCGCCACCTTCGGTGACAAGGAGGGAATCATCGCCTACGAAACTCCGGGAACCGAAACGGACGGGACCATCTACACAGCAGCTATCCATCCCGCAGGCTTCGAATCCGTTAGGGTGTTGGATGGCCATTATGCAGGCCTGAACAAGTACCAACCTGGAAAAAGGTATACCTACTACGCCGGAGGCGGATGGAGCAAAGCCGGGTTCAACAGCTTCGAGGAGTGGACACAATTTGTAAAATCCGAGAAAGAAAAAATCGATCAACCCCTAAAAATTGAAATTCAATAAGATAAGTTTAACACACAGGCGCACGATTAAAAGCGAGTTCTGTCCGACACACTTGAAAAAACAGGATCTATCGTATGAAAAAAGAATATTTGTTTGCACTCGTCATTGCCACTTTGTGTAATTTCACCTGGGCATCTTGCCAAATCACATCCGATAATCAGACCCAACCAAACGAAACTGAGGAAACACCTAAAAATAAAATACTGTCTCAGGAAGATATCCAACGATTTATTTCAAACGGATGGGTTTGTTACGGCGATTTCGGCGCTAAAGGGGATGGGGTAGCCAATGATATCGTGGCCATTGCTGCTACACACGAATTTGCCAATAAGCACAACCTGACAGTAAAGGCAGATGATAAGGCCACTTACTATATAGGAGGGAAAAAATGCACAGTCAGTATACAGACCAACACCCAATTTGGAAAGGCCGCATTTATCATTGATGATACCGAGGTGGAAGACAGGAATGCCCATATTTTCTCGGTCAATTCTGTCAAACAATCTTTCAAGCCAAAAAATATAACTTCATTAAAAAAAAATCAGGATAAACTGGATATTACTTTACCAGGAGCCTCTCTTGTTACGGTTACCGATTCCAACGTAAAACGTTATATCCGGTTTGGAGCCAA
>DHTF01000125.1:0-7073 GCA_002411515.1 Proteiniphilum sp. UBA5267
ACCCTCAATCAGTGTCTCCTCCGTGGCGATGTGATTTTGTCGTCTGAGGGAAAACAATCTGTTCTTTCCAGAGGAGAACATAATTATGACAATGTCGATTGGGTGTTTCATGATGGAATTGGATATCTGTTTCCACAAAAGACATCTTTGGAACTCAAAAATGACAGTGTAACCGGTACATGGTGGAATATCAGCAAACAGACCAGCACCGACAAATCGCCTGTTGCCAAAGATATTTTCAAACTATGGATCGACCATGGAAAGCGTCCGTCAGACGAGCTCTATGCGTATATTGTGGTACCGGCAACCACACCGGAAAAGATGAGGCAACTTCATTCAGAAAGACACATTGATATTCTTATGAACAGTCCTGAAATACAAGCGGTAAAAAACAAAGATCTGGAGATAACCCAGGCTGTTTTTTACAGGGGAGGTGAAATTACCATCAATGAAAACCTGCAACTGAGTAGCGATAACCAGGGAATCGTCATGGTAAAAATGAAAGAAGGCCGGCTTGCAGAAATATCGGTCTCCGACCCCAGTCGAGAACTGAACAGATTCAACCTTTCTGTTTCAGAAAAAATTGACAAACAGGGAGAAAATTTCCAGACTGTCTGGAATGCAGACCAAAGCACAACACATATTTCCATTGCGCTGCCGCAGGATAATTATGCCGGCGACAGTGTCACCATCCAACTAAATTAAATTTACTCATGAAGATCAGATGTTTAATGTATTTGCTTGTGACCCTGTTTTTATTCATCGGGAGCACCTGCGATAAAAGTGTGCCTGAAACAGATAGCACCGAAGTCGAGAACAACAAAGCCGAACACCCACGCCTCATGCTCCTGAAAGGTGAAGAAACGCAGATAAAGGAATTGATCGCCTCAGATGCTATGTGGAAGAAAATGCACGATGTAATCATTGGTGAATGCAATGTAATCATCACCAAACCCGAATTGGAAAGAGTGATGACGGGAAGAAGACTGCTCGGAACTTCCAGAGAATTGTTGAGGAGGATCTTCTTTCTTTCATACGGATACCGAATGACCACAAATAAACGTTACCTGGAAAAGGCAGAGAAAGAAATGCTGGCTGTCTCCCGATTTACCGACTGGAACCCTTCTCATTTTCTGGATGTGGCAGAAATGACCATGGGAGTTGCCATCGGCTATGACTGGCTTTTTAATGAACTCTCTGAGAATAGCAGGAAAACGATCAAACAGGCGATTGTACAAAAAGGTTTGAATCCCTCTAAAGAGAGTAAATACAACTGGTGGCTCAAAACCGAAAACAACTGGAACCAGGTGTGCAATGCTGGAATGACTTTTGGTGCTTTGGCGGTGCAGGAGGATTATCCATCATTGGCCAATGAAATCATCGAACGGGCTTTCGCCTCAATCCCCCTTTCCATGGAAGTTTATAAACCGGAAGGAGTCTACCCGGAGGGATACGGATATTGGGGTTATGGAACTACCTTCAATATCCTGTTTATCTGCGCCGTGGAAAAAGCGCTGGGAACTGACCGGGGGCTTTCGCGTTCTCCGGGTTTTCTACAGACATCCGACTTCCTGAAACACATGATCGCACCGAGCGGAAAAAACTTCAACTGGTCCGACAACGGGCTTGGTGCCAGTCTGAGTCCGGCAATGTTCTGGTTAGCACAAAAAAGTGACAAACCCTCAGTCTTGTGGTCTGAGAAAACGTTTCTAAAAACGGATAATTTTTCAAAATTTAAGAGTATCAGAGAGCTGCCTGCTATCATGATCTGGGGTAAAAATATTCCACTGGATAAAATCACCGAACCCAAAGAAAAATTCTGGATCGGTCAGGGGACCAATCCGGTCGCGATGATGAGAACATCCTGGACAGATCCCAATGCCATCTATCTCGGATTTAAGTCCGGCTCACCTTCGGTGAATCACGGACATATGGATGTCGGCTCATTTATAATGGAAGCCGACGGTGTGCGCTGGTCATCCGACCCGGGTATGCAAAACTATGAATCGCTGGAATCGAAAGGAATGAGTATCTTTGGTAGGACGCAGGACGCACAGCGTTGGACAATTTATCGAATGAACAACCATTCGCATAATGTGATCACAATCGATAACCAGCATCAGCAGGTGAAAGGATATGGAAAGATCGATGCATATTCCGATGCGGAAGCATTTTCTTATGTTGTCTCAGACATATCCTCAATTTACGATGGTCAAATGAAGCAGGTTGTAAGAGGTGTAGCCATGAAAGATGGGAAATATGTGGTTGTACGTGATGAAGTGGAGACCCTGGGGAAAGAGACAAAATTGAAGTGGGCGATGTTCACTTTTGCAGACGTCGAGCTGGGAGAGAATTCAGCCATACTGAACCAAGACAATAAAAAATTATATATCCAGGTCAAAAGTCCTTCAAATGTAGAAATGAAAACGTGGAGTACAGTACCCACAAACGATTATGATGCCCCAAACCCCGGTACGGTAATGGTAGGATTTGAATGTAGTCTGCCAGCCAATTCAAAAGCATATTTCGAAGTATTGCTGATCCCGGAAAAATCACGCAACAGCGCAACCTATACTGATAAGAATCTGAAAGATTGGTGAAAGTCAAAGAAAATAACAATCAAAAATATAATAGAAAAAAATGAAACTGAAATTCTTTATCACTGCATTTTCATGCGCCACACTCCTCCTGGTATCGTGTAAAAACGGCTCACAAAAGGATTTTGTAAACGACAATTTTAACTTCGCTGCGCAACAGCTGCAGCATGCAATAGATTTAACAGCAGAAGCGATCGCCAAGGATTCAAGAGATTCTGCCATGAGAGCCAGGCGTCCTTTGGTGAGTCCCAGAACACTTGACGAGGACGGCGCACTGAAGGTGGTGCATGCATACGACTGGACTAGCGGGTTCTTTCCGGGAGAACTTTGGTTTATGTATGAAAAAACCAACGATCCGGCATGGAGAGAAAGAGCCATACAGTTCACAGAACCACTGCAGGTTTTAAGACATCACACAGGAACACACGATCTGGGCTTTATGGTGTACAACAGTTTTGGCAACGGACTACGCCTCACCGGCAATGTGGGCTATAAGGAGATTATCCTTGATGCGGCACGATCCTTGTCTTCCCGATACAAACCCGGCGCAAAGATAATACGCTCCTGGGATCACAACCAGGGTAAATGGCAATGTCCGGTCATCATCGACAACATGATGAACCTGGAGTTGTTGTTCTGGGCATTCAAGGAAAGTGGTGATTCCACTTTCTACCAGATTGCAGTCAACCATGCGAACAGCACCATGCAGCATCATTTCAGGCCGGATTACAGTACCTACCATGTGGTGGATTACGATACCATCACCGGAAAGGTCTTGAACAGGCACACCCACCAAGGTTACGCTCATGAGTCCACATGGTCGAGGGGAGAAGCCTGGGCACTCTATGGCTATACACTCATGTACAGGGAGACCAAAGACCCAGCCTACCTAAATCAGGCACATCACATTGCAGCCTTTATCTTCAATCATCCCAATCTTCCGGAAGATCTCATTCCATACTGGGATTTCAATGCTCCGGAAATTCCCAACGAACCCAGGGATGTTTCCGCCGCGGCCATTACCGCTTCGGCATTGTATGAACTAAACCTTTACGAAGGAGAACGAGCCAGTCAGTACAAACAGTGGGCAGATACGATCCTGGAAAACCTTACACTGAACTACCGTGCCACCCCTGGCACAGATGGGGGATTCCTGCTACTACACAGTACCGGCGCAAAATCCTTAAAATCGGAAATTGATGTACCTTTGGTATATGCCGATTACTACTTCCTGGAAGCGTTGCTCAGAAAAACAAAGATAGAGGCAGGCCAACCGTTATTCTAAAAAAGACATAAAAAAATGCACAGATCAAACTTCCAAAGGGATGTGGTTACACAGGAAATGCTTCCATTGAAGTAAAATAAACACGATAAATTCATACATTAAGATTGCGAAAAAATCAGGCTTTTCATTAGGTAAAAGTCTGATTTTTTCGCATCTTTGTCTAAACACAACCGGGCTTGTGTTTTTTTAGATCACCTGTATATGGCAAGAAGGAGTCGACCTTTGTTCCGGCATTTTACCATTTTACCCACCATATTCATCATATGGTTCAATGTACTGTTCGTCCATGGGCAAAACGATGTCTATTTCTCAAAAATAGGCATAGAAGAAGGTCTGTCTCAACTTTCAGTCATGACTATTTACCAGGATGAATTGGGCCGCATGTGGTTTGGCACCCGGGAGGGATTAAATATTTACGATGGCAACCGAATTACCATCTTACAACCCACAGGAAGGCCAGAAAATGTATTATCTGGAAATCTGATAAAGGAAATTCAAGGCGACGCACAGGGCTCGGTATTTATACATACCCAGAATGGTATCGATCGATATGATCTTAGAACAGAAGCCGTCACACCCCTCATCACAATACAGGTCAATGCGATGAGTTACGGCAACAGTAGCCTCTGGTATGCAAAAGACAACCGGATTTTTCAAGTCAGCCATGGGCAATCGTCCTTTTTTAGCGAAGTCGACAGCAACGCACAGATAACAGCCATACTTCCAGCTTCTGGCAATCGCCTGTATGTGGGTACAATCACCTCTGGGATCTTTGTGATCGATCAAAACAAAAAAATAGAGAGGCAGCTTCCTGACTGTAGCCATGTAGCGTCACTTTACGAAGATTCTGAAAAAAACATATGGATATGTACCTGGGAAAAGGGCGTATACATGATCAATCCGAATAATGCCATTGTGAATTTTCGCCAATATCAGAAAGATCCTACAAGTGGATTGTCTTCAGATTTTGTAAGGACCGTGTGCGAGGACGAGAACGGGGATATATGGATTGGTACAAAGGAAGGATTAAATAAACTTGACCGTTCATCGTCAAGGTTTTATCATTACGATTCCGAAGTAAATAATGACAAAAGCCTCTCCAATGAATCTGTCTGGTCACTTTACAAAGACAATCGGGGAAACTTGTGGATAGGCACTTATTTTGGAGGGGCAAATTATTTTAACCCAAAATCCGGAGGCTACACCTTTCATGATTTAGCCAATGGATCTTTTGCCAACAAGCCCTTCCCCATCATCAGCGAAATAATTCCTTACAATGACAGTACCACTTTTCTCTGTACCGAAGGAGACGGATTAATCCTGTATAACACTCGGAATAAAACATACGCTCAAATAGCTGCACTGGAAAATGATAACATTAAGTCGGCCTGGCTCGACCGGGATGAGGACCTCTTGCTATTGGGGTTGCACCTTGGAGGTCTGGTTACACTGGAACTAAAGAGTATGCAGCTAAAGAGGTACAATCCCATACGGGTAGGACTCGATCAATCCAATATAGTAAGAAGAATTCTGCCCTTCAAAGATCAATACATCATTGCGACCTACAATGGCTTGTACCTCTTCGACAAGGAGAAAGAAACATTTTCGGTATTCTCCGAACAATTGCATCAGCATGTAACCTTTTTCGTGGATGTGGCTTTCGATAACGAAAACAATTTGTGGGTAGCTAGCAGAGGCCTGTTTAAATACAACATGCTAACAGGAGAAGTGCGACAGTACTTTCCTGACCCCAACGATAACCGGTCATTGAGCAATATAAACATCACCAAATTATACCTTGACTCCGCCAATAGAATATGGATTGCAACAAGTGGTGGAGGTGTGGACCTATACGATGCCCACTCAGATTCATTTCTCCGATTTACGTCCCAAAACAGCAATCTGAAGAACGATTATATCAGCAACATGATCGAATCTCCTCTTGGTTATATCTACCTGACAACAACCCGTGGGTTGTCATACATCAATCCGGCGAACAATGAAGTGACCAATTTTGCTTCAAACGATGGCATCACATTGAATTCATTGTTTAACGGAGGAATAACCGTGATGCCGGATGGCACAATATACGTGGCAGGAATGAACGGAATGGTTTCATTTGATGAACAGGAGATACTGGAAATACCGGAACCGGTTAATCTCTATTTTTCAAACCTGTGGGTAAATAACCGGGAAGTGGAAACGAACGATCCTACTGGATTACTGAAAGAGAAATTGACTTTTTCACCCCGGTTAAAATTTAACCACCAGCAGTCGATCCTTAAGTTCGAATTTTCTTCCGATCACATAACCGCGCTCGACCGATACCGTTATCAATACCGGATAAAAGGTCTGTCAAATGAATGGGTGCCCCTCAGAGAAGGACTTCATGAAGTGAACCTAATGAACCTCGATGCCGGAAATTATCTGCTGGAACTCGTTGCTATTTCCTTGAATTCCAAGATAAAATCAGGTGAAACCTCGATTGCTTTTCGCGTCACCCCCCCCTTTTACAAGAGTACTTGGGCGTATTTACTCTACCTGCTGGCTGCACTGAGTTTAATCCTCTTATACGTGAGATACATAAAATATAAAGTCAGGCTGGAATCATCGCTAGAATATGAGAAAAAAGAAAAAGCACATATTGAAGAGATTAATCAGTCGAAAATCCGCTTTTTCACCAATATTTCCCACGAATTCAGAACACCGCTCACATTAATTACCAGCCAGGTAGACATGCTCCTACAACAGAAAAAACTACTGCCAGAGGCGTCAAACAGGATTCAAAGCATAAGCAGAAATGCTGCACTAATGACCCGTCTGATCAACGAGTTGCTCGAATTCAGGAAGATCAATGACAAAAAGATGCCGATCAAAGCGGGTGAATACAATATCATCCAATTTGTCCACGAAATATACTTTTCCTTTGAAGAATATGCCAAAGCGAAAAAAATTGATTTCTCATTCCAGGCAGAGAACGATACGATCTTACTCTGGTTCGATCAGAATCTGATGCAAAAAGTCTTCTTCAATTTAATATCCAATGCATTTAAATATACACCGAAAGAGGGAAAAATAATCGTCAGCATCTCGCAGGATGATGAAAAGGTATATGTTTCCATCAAAGACAGCGGCATCGGTATCTCTCCGGAAAATAAAAATAAAATATTTGATCAGTTTTATCAAATCAG
>DHTF01000125.1:7476-7741 GCA_002411515.1 Proteiniphilum sp. UBA5267
ACGACGGAACAGGGGATCAGGAAACAAAAAACTCCATCCTTATTGTGGAAGACAACGAGGAGTTGTTGCAGGTTTTGTATCATGTTTTTGAACCTGTATACCATGTTTTTATGGCCCGTAATGGGGAGGAAGGCCTGGCAAAAACAATTGAAAAGCAACCGGATATTGTGTTGAGCGACCTGATGATGCCCCTTATGTCGGGAAGCGAAATGTGTTTAAAGATAAAAACCAATTTCACCGTCTGCCACATCCCCGTCGTTTTGCT
>DHTF01000008.1:0-8853 GCA_002411515.1 Proteiniphilum sp. UBA5267
GGCTAAGTTAGTAATTCCAGAATGGGTGTAAATCATATAATTGCTTGGGTAGATATGAATCTTACTGTTTACTCCAGATGCGGGTGTTGAGATTCAGCTCTGTTACAATACCGATGGCCATTTCCAGATCAAGGAAATATTCCGTTGTTTTATCTTCAGAGATGATCGACGTGTAATAGCGGGGTTCGAAAAGTGCTTTTTTGTAAGGAATGGCAATGAAGAGAGACGATTTCACAAACGAAATCTTTATATTTTTACCGGTCCTTTGTCTGAAATCGAGGATTCGCTTCATCAGGCTGCTCGAAAGGATGTAACGGGCCTCCACCTGGTCGGAGCCATAGACCATGAACAGCTTTTCAAACTCTGGATCCTCCAGTCGGATTAGTTCTCCAAAACGATTTTTCGCACTGTGGAAAAGCTTCCCTGTCCGCCCAAAAAGTTTTTCAGCCCTGTCGGGCAAAACAAAATACGTTCCCTTGAAATGTTTGTTGAAATCGGCTTTGAAAAACATACCATCGAAGAGTGGAATCCATTTTTCAGATTTTACATCATCATCGTCATAGCTTACCATTTTGTATTGGGCATGAATCTCTGAAAATGTGATTGCTGTCTTGTCGATTTTACCGCTCACACAGTCGTCTCCGCTGTAACGATCTGGTTTCGGGTGGAATAGCCCGGAAGCGGTGAAGTCGCGCTGGGCGACATGTTTTTCGGCTTCGTAGAGCAGACCCTCATCAATAAAACGGACAATAGAACCGATGATATCATTCTTGTAACGAGATACAAATTTTCTTTTGTTTGCATGGATCGTGCCAAAAAATAGAAGCAAAGAAAGGATGGTAAGGATCACGACAATAACAATCGGTACGTTGGCACTGTTATTGGTAAACCAAACCCCGTAAATCAGCCTGTTCACAACAAACCCAATTCCATAAAGAGCTGCAAGAATGAGGATGTAAACAAAGGTAATGAGCGTGTTTTTAGCGCGTGTTTGGCGTCGAAGCTTGTTCAAATCCAATAGCAACGGCTTAAGCGTTTTCCGGTAAAATGCTCTGAATTCGATTTCTGTTTTCATCTACGCTTATTAAATAGTGCATCCACATCAATGTTATTCCTTTCCTGGTCGGGTGTTTCCAGGTAAGCTCTGGTCCTGAGCCCCCGCATAGAGGCTATCAAGCTCGATGGAAACAACTGAACGCCGTTGTTGAACGACAATACTGTTGCGTTGTAAGTGCGGCGGGCAGCAGAGAGCTGCTCTTCCACCTCGTTCAGCGATGCCTGTAACTGGAGAATGTTTGTGTTCGCTTTCAGGTCGGGGTAGTTTTCCATCGCTACATTCACAGAATGCAGTGCGCGATTCATCCTGTTGTTAATCTCGATTGTCTCGTTGCTGCTCAACCCGGTTTTCATTGCTTCGCTTCGCAGCGCAGTAATCTCTGTAAGAATACTTTTCTCGTGTACCATGTATTGTTGTACCGCAGCCACCAGGTTTGGAATCAGGTCGAACCGTTTTTTCAGGTAGGCATCGACGCTTGCAAACGCATTGTCGGCCTCATTGCGCCGAGCGGTGAGTGTGTTGGAGAGGATAATCCCCAGAAGCAGCAGGAAAGCAAGAGGTGCTGCAATCAAAATGATCGTTAATGTGTGCATGATTGTTTTATGATTTTAGTTGTTCCATAAGTTTTTTTAAGTCGGTGTTTCTGTTTGCCGCGATGGTCAATACGTTTCATTGCGCAGGGTGCGGTCGTAATGGTAATAGCGGAGGAGAATTCCGTAGAACGTCACCTCGTATACCGAATCATTTGTTGAATCCGAATCGGTTGATCAGATCGTTCACCACCTGTGTCGCATCCCTGCCTCCGGTGGCATGCGATATCTCGCGGTTGATCCGGATGATCTCCATTGGATCGTTTGTCTGTGTGCCGATACGCTTCAGTTTCGCTCCCATCTCTTCCCAATAGGTGATGTCGGCTTGTGTCTGCAAATACTCGCCGCTGCCCGGTTTTGCATTTGCCAGATCCTGTTGCAGCTTCTTCAGCAGCATGTTGTCGATCTCCTTGCTTGCCTCCCTGCACTTTGCCTGCATCTTTGAGGTATTGCTCAACAACGGATTGTTATCGATCGATTCCACTTTCACATCCAGCACTTTGCCGATACTGGCCACATCCTCGGGTTCCAGTTGCGAGAAGTCGACATCTTTGTTCAACAAGTCAGGTGTGGAGAATGCCTCAGGGTGCATCGAAGTGGTCAGGTTCATTTCCGACTGCCTGGCACTGATGTGAAACATCTCAAAATAATCCTGATTCATTGCCTCCTGTGCATCCTGCATGAACTCCCTGGCATCAACCCTTTTCCCGTTCTTGATGAAATAGGAGGGTTCTTTCCCGGTTTTGGACGATACTGGTGCCAGGTCAAGGTCCATGCTCGAGGTGCCGCCACTGGACGCATTCCGGAACTGCCGGAACTCAATATCTGACATATCATATCCTTTGTTTTTCAACGATTCAGACATCTTTGGGATCATCTTGCGATAATTATCCTGTACCATCCTGTCGAACTTGTTCCTCAGTTTGATATCAGCCTTGTACTTGAAAAACCACTTGGCATGATAGTCGGCATTCATTGCAGCGGCCAGCTGGTTCATCTCTTTTTCCTTTGACTGGATCTGAACCTTGTTTGTTACTTCGTCCATTTGCAGGCCAACCAGATCATCGTTCAGCTTGTTGAATGCTTTTGCAGCATCCTCGGCTTCCAGTTTGCTTCGTGAGGTGCGCATCTGGTCCATCAGCTCTCTCGATCGTTGTCCGGGGGAGTTGATCAACGGTTTGAACAGGCGGCTTTCACTGCCGAAAACAGCTGTTGCCCCTTTCGCTACAACAGAGACACCTGTTTCAAATACCTTCCCTACAATGTAATCGGTACCGGCATTTTTTGCACCTTCCCAGATCTGGGTAGAGGTAGTGGCACCTTTCTTTTGCCCTGCTTCATAATACCCATTTACAAAAGAGGCAACACTGCCCGTCACGGGCGACCAGAAATTGGCTGCCTGCATGACTCCCTCTTTGGGGCCTCCTGCAAGATAGCCTGTCACTCCCCCGTAGATGGCACCCAGTGCTTTTGTGCCATAGATGGTAGCCGCCGCTTCGGCACCATAGGCTCCGGCCAGGGCGCTAGACCCCAAGCCGACGGTAACGGCACCGGCTGCTACGATGGCCGACTGTGCCCAGAACTCGTTTTCTTCTGAATTGATGATGGCTTCTGTCGCAACAGCATGATCATACTCCCCATATCCCTGCAGTTGCTTGTTTAAAGCCAATGCCAGCGATTGCACCTCTTCCACGTTGCCAGAAACAAGTGCATCGCCATTGATCACTTTTTCAGCCAGGTTACGGGCAGTCTCCCGCTGCTCCAAGGGGAGTCGTTTGATCTGGTGGTCAACAATAAAGGCTGCTCTTCGGGTTGCATCACGGCGGGCGGCATCGGTTCGCATGTCATCAATCATCTTGTTGCGGGCATAGTCATCGAAAACGGTGCGTGTATGAACGAACTCTCCCGTTTGAAGTGTGGCGACCGCATCTTCTTCACTTTGCATGGTAGACTGCAATCCCATGATCCGCCTGTCGATATCGGCCATCTCACTCCTGAGTGCGCTTGCTTCCTGTGCGCCCTTGGCCTGCGACAACCGTTCGGACGCCCGTTGCTTATATTCCCGTTCGCGTTCTATCTGCTGCCGAAGAGAGGCGATGATCTCTCTACGGGATGCAATCGACTCCTCCGTCGACTGCTTTTCAAGCGCCAGCGAGTCCTGCATTCCCTTATCGCGTGTAGAGCGTTCTTCCGCTTCTTTTGCCAGCTGGTTGTTCTTCTCCTCCTCACGGCGCTGTTTCTTCGATTTCTTCTGCGCTGCCATATCGGCTCTGATGACCTCTCTCATCGCTTCTTCAAAATCTGCAATTGCCTCATCGGGGATCACGCCGTTCTCGCTGAACGAATATTGATTCCATCGGTTGGCTGCCGACCATTCAATGGCCGTTTTGAAGAAGAAACCGCTTCGCATGATGCGTGTCCCGTAGTTGTTGCAAGCTGCCCGATAGGCTTCCTTGTCTGCTACCAGGGCAGGATCTTCAAGATCGGACTCGGTCACTGCTGAAAATTCGCGTAAGCGGAAATAGTCGAATGTCAATTTTGAGATAAGTATGACCGGCACTTTTGGGAAATAGTTCACGAAGGTACCGTCGGAGGTGATATCGGGCATTTTGTCACCTGTCGATGAAACATCCAGTTGCTCCACCTTCACGCTCGTGAGGCAGGCTTCGTCTGCCTCCATCTCCTCATCGCTGCAGGGGTCAGATTCAATGAGCTCTATAGCGTAATAGCGGTCTTTCCCGTTGACTTTTGCTTTGAACATATACCTGATCATCGCCTCCTTCAATTCATCCAGACCCGCTGCCTGATAGGGACTTTTGCGGGTGCCTATCCAGGTTTCTCCCAGATACAGCTCCTCTTCCTCCTTTTGGAAAACACGCCTATAGCGGTTGTAAGCTTCACATTTGGCATCGTTGGGATTGGGTGGATTGCCCAGTTGTTGTATGCGGTTGGCCAGCTCCTGCATGGCCGCATTGAGCGACTCCAGGCCTGAGGTGTGCATTTTTGCCTCGAAGAGAGCTGTATGAAAGGCATCCGGGTCATCCCATTCCACGGCTGTGGCAGCATCCAGCATCACGAGTTGGATGGATGCAAGCGTACGCAAGTAAGATTCACGTGCTGCCAGAAATTGGCTGATCAGGGGGTTCAGCCGATTCAGGTAATCTATGATCTCCTGTGTGGGGTAATTGAACAGAGGTGCCCATGTCTGCTCAAATTGCCTTGCCTCCTCGTCGGGCATGGGACCGTAAATCAGGCGCATGCCCTCAAAAGCAACAGATACCGCGGCTTTGTAGTCGAACACGGACAGGTCGCCGATTGACGGTAGTGGTTCAGGAATGACTGCTGCAACCCCACCAGGAAGTATAACCTCTTCAGATTCTGTCTCTTCCCAGGGCATCCCCCTGGAAACCCGGTTCTCGGGAGCGCAGGGGTCGTTCGCAATAAAGGTTACCTTGGGAATATCTTTCAGGTCTTGCAAGGGGGTAGCTGTCGCTGTTTCATTTTTCCCTTTCTTTTTCTCTTTTTTCTGGATGGTGTTGTGATAAATCTCCGCATTTTGGGTAAGATTCAGAGCGGCAGACTTTTCAATGGAAAGGAGTGTTGCTGCTATGCAGATATCGATCAAAAGGATTATCTGTTTCATAGTAAAATCCGTTAGCATTAATTTATCAGGATAGCTCATCTGAGCTGTAACCTTATGTCATGGTAACAACCGACAAATGTAAGAACGATTATTCTTTTTTTTATATCAAAAGGTAAAAAATATATACAAATCGTAAATTATATTATCTTTCCATGTGAAAACTTTTTTTCTCAGCCTATTATGATCAACTGAATATCGGTTTTATGTGCTTCTTTTGAAAATCTCTTTTTGTAACATACACTCAATTTTATATTTTTGTTATTGGGTCGGATGACTCTTGAAGGTTCATGCGAGTTAGACTTTATGTCAAAATAACACCCTTGTATCGTCATTATTTGCAATTTTTTTTTGTTCTTTTGTAAGGAAAAAACTTCAAAATAATAGTAGGATGATTCATGACTTAGGTGAACTGGTAGAGCGGGCCAGGAAGGGACCGAGGTGTACCGTAGCGGTAGCTGCTGCGGAAGACCGGCATGTGCTGGAGGCAATTCAGGCAGCTATGCTGCCGGGAATTGTGCGTCCCCTGCTGGTCGGAGACAGGACTGAGATTGAGAGAATTGCACAGTCCATCGGTTTTAGTCTGGAAGGGATTGAGATAGTGGATCAGGACGGTGATGCGGCGGCCTCCGCTAGGATTGCTGTATCGAAGATACGTAGCGGGGAGGCTGATATTTTGATGAAAGGTCGTGTGGCGACAGGCGACCTGCTGAAAGCGGTGGTCGACAGAGAGGTGGGTCTGCGTACAGAACAGCTATTGAGTCACGTGGCATTCTTTCAATCTCCCTACTACCACAAACTGTTCTGTGTAACCGATGCGGCGATGAACATAGCCCCAGGTCTGGAGGAAAAGGTGCAAATCATCAAAAATGCAGTCAGTGCTTGTCATTTTTTGGGTATAGCAAACCCCAAAGTGGCCGTGGCTACTGCTGTGGAGAAAGTGAGCCCAAAAATGGAAGCGACGTTGCACGCTGCCCAATTGAAACAAATGAACCTGGAAGGATTGATAGAAGGCTGCCTCTTAGACGGTCCCTTTGCGATCGATATCGCAGTGAATGCAGAGGCGGCAAGGAACAAAGGTATTGTGAGTGAAGTGGCTGGCGACTGCGACATCATTCTGGCGCCCGATATTGAAGCAGGGAACATGTTTTACAAAGCGCTCAACTTCCTGGGAGGAGCAACAGTCGCAGCAGTGGTGATGGGCGCCGCGGTGCCTATCGTGCTTACCTCCCGATCGGACGACGACAGGAGTAAGCTTTTCTCCATCGCTCTGGCAGCCTGCCTCAGGTAACGCAACACCAGATTTATTTCACCAAAGGGCTTCAACAGAAATAAGAAAAATAAAAATATATGGGAACAAATACACGTATTCTGGTCATTAACCCCGGATCTACATCCACTAAAATCGCAATCTACCAACAAGAGAAGGTAATCTTCCTGAAAACCATCAAGCATGCACCCGAAGTATTGCGAAAATTTGAGAAGATCACCGATCAGTATGAGTACCGCAAGAATATCATCTATGACGAGTTGAAAAGTGCCGATGTCCCGGTGGAAACCATCGATGCGGTGATCGGTCGCGGCGGGCTGGTAAAGCCGATCGCATCGGGTGTTTATCGAGTGAATGAAACAATGCGGAAAGATCTTTTGGAGTGCAAGCGGGGTGAACATGCTAGCAACCTGGGCGCACTCATTGCATGCGACATTGCAAAGATGATACCCTCGGCCCAAGCTTTCATAGCCGACCCGGTGGTGGTGGATGAATTGCAGCCGCTGGCAAGATTTTCTGGTCATCCCCTCTTTGAGAGAAGATCCATTTTTCATGCATTGAATCAAAAAGCAATCGCCCGCGCGCACGCCAAGTCGATCATGAAAAAATATGAGGATCTCAATCTTATTGTGGTGCATTTAGGTGGCGGCATTACTGTGGGCGCCCACCAACAAGGAAAAGTAATCGATGTGAATCAGGGACTGGATGGCGACGGTCCTTTTTCTCCAGAACGCTCCGGGACACTGCCCATGGGACAATTGCTGAAAGTTGCCTTCAGCGGACTCTATAGTTATGAGAAGATGTCGGATATGATCGTCGGCAAAGGAGGCATGATGGCTTACTTGGGTACCAGTGATGCTTACGTGGCGGAGCGGGAGGCGAAGGATGGCGATGAGAAATGTCTGCAGGTGATGGAGGCGATGGCTTACCAGGTGGCAAAGGAGATCGGTGCGATGGCGACCGTATTGAAGGGTGTGGTTGACGGCATTCTGATCACGGGGGGCATAGCCAACAGCAAGTGGTTCTGCAACATGATCATCGAAAGAGTCTATCGCATTGCTCCGGTTTATGTCTATCCCGGGCAGGACGAAATGGGGGCACTGGCCGAAAATGCACTGCTTGCCCTCAATGGAGAGATTGAGATCAAAGAATACAAATAGATGCACATTTTCAATCCCTGGCACGATCTGGCTCTGGCAAACTTCTCCGCAAACTACACCCCACCAGCTTCGGCCATGAGAATGGCGGACGATCTGGCTCTGTTGCCTGTGTGGTATGGCGGAGGTGATGCCGTGATCGCAGAAGGGGAGGCGAACCGGTCGTTTTTGGATACAGTGAAGAACGTGCTTCCTGTTTCAGCTGAAATGATTCCCATTTCCGAAATTGCCTTGCGCCGGGATGAAAATATCATTCCTTGGGGCTGGGACCCGATGTTGAGAAAGAAAATGGCTGTTCTGGGTGCAGACGAACGTCAGCTGCCTTCGATGGAGGAGCTTGAGCGACTGAAGGAGTATGCGAACCGTAAAAACGCAGTGCGGTTATTACGGGAAATAAAAAAGGAAGAAAAGGACTTTTGTGGAGAATCTCATTATTTTACCCGACTTGAGGAGCTACTTGCGCTTTTGCAATCGATGCCGGGTGATAAAATATTGAAGATGCCGGTTTCCGGAAGCGGCAAAGGACTCATCTGGATATTGGGAGAGATTACCGACAAGCAAACCGATTGGTGCCGGAGGGTAATCCGTGAGCAGGGAGGTGTGGTCGCAGAGCCTGTCTTGCGCAAAGTAAAGGACTTTGCCATGGAGTTTTATCTGCAGGAAGGGACGGCGCAATTTGCCGGTTACTCCTTGTTCCGTTCTGCAGCCTCGGGCGCTTATGCCGGAAATAAACTGCTCTCTGATTGGGAGATATTGGAAAGGCTTAGGGCATGTTGTCCGACAGAATTGCTGCATGGGCTGCGTGAATCTCTTTTGCAAAAACTAGCCCTCTTTTTCCCTTCATATACCGGTTACGCCGGCGTGGACATGATGGTGTGTGAAACGGAAGAGGGGTATCGTATTCAACCTTGTGTGGAGGTGAATATGCGGATGAATATGGGGATGGTGGCACGCATTTTCCATGACAGATACATGGAACCCGAGGCGGAAGGTAAGTTTGTGGTGGATTATTTTAATAAACCGGGGAGTGCGAAACTTTTTCACGAGAAAATGGAACGGGAGTCGCCCCTTAAAGTAGCACAAGGAAAAATAGTTTCCGGCTACCTGTCGCTGACTCCCGTTACATCGGATACCCGTTA
>DHTF01000008.1:8987-9161 GCA_002411515.1 Proteiniphilum sp. UBA5267
CGTTACATCGGATACCCGTTACACGGCTTACGTCTTAATCTGCTGATCTGGTTAAAATTATTCCATTTTACCCAAACCGGGTGTTTCTTACTTTTGCTCTGAAAGTTTTTCAATCAACTCGGTTGTCGCAGTTTCGGAATAAATCCCATAGGCATTCACCAACAATCCTTTCAT
>DHTF01000008.1:9420-9576 GCA_002411515.1 Proteiniphilum sp. UBA5267
CGGATCATACTTTCAGCACATACAATGCAGTCGCTCTCTATATTAAAGTTGGAGGTATAGCCTCTTTTAGCCAAATCGTTGATCGCTTCCGACAATGTTGTATAGGTCCTCATGTTCCCTTTTTTTAATTGTATCCATACAACTATTAAACAGCCG
>DHTF01000008.1:9753-10007 GCA_002411515.1 Proteiniphilum sp. UBA5267
TAACCTGTCTGGTTCATTCATTTCTTCATCTCTTCAGCGAAATATTTGTAGAAGAGTGGAATGGTCCGTATGCCATTGAAGAACTGCTGCAGCGGGAAATTTTCGTTTGGTGAGTGAATGGCATCCGATCCCAGGCCAAAGCCCATCAATATTGACTTGGTTCCCAGTACCTCCTCGAAGGTAGCGATAATGGGAATGCTGCCACCCGACCGTACGGGTACTGGCTCCTTGCCATATACCTCTTTATAGGCTTT
>DHTF01000008.1:10222-10401 GCA_002411515.1 Proteiniphilum sp. UBA5267
TAGGAGGGGCCGCCATGGAGGTACGCAGCCTTTACTTTCACAGATTTGGGGGCAATCGATTCGAAATACTCGACAAAGATTTTCTCAATTTTTTTGTGATCCTGGTTGGGAACAAGTCGGGTGCTGATCTTGGCATAGGCTTTCGATGGCAACACCGTTTTGGCACCCTCACCGGTATA
>DHTF01000008.1:10682-10816 GCA_002411515.1 Proteiniphilum sp. UBA5267
GATTGTTTGTATGCTTCCAGAGAAAAAGGTGCTTTGGACATCAACTCCCGCTCTTTCTCTGAAACCTCTACCACGTCGTCGTAGAAACCTGGGATCAGGATTCTTCCGTCTTCGTCTATCGTCTGTGCAATCAT
>DHTF01000104.1:0-1368 GCA_002411515.1 Proteiniphilum sp. UBA5267
TGCCGCTGCTGATTCTTGAGACAGGACGCGCACTGATTGACGAAGCCGGATACCTGCTGGGTACAGTACTGGCGGCCAAACGCCTCTCCAACGGACGTCGTGCTACGATACTCGATATCGGGGTCAACATCCTCTTCACCTCTTTCTGGTACAATCATCGCATCTCACCCGCACAGGAATTCACACAGCATGCCGAAGAGATGGCTCTCTATGGCCCTCTCTGCATGAATATCGACTGTATCCGCGAGAGCGTGAGCCTACCGCTGCTAAAGAGAGGCGACAGGGTGGTGGTTCATGAGGTGGGTGCGGGATCAGCATGGTATACAAGTTCCATTTCAATCTGCCCTTCGGTATTCTTTTCCTTTTAGCAGTTATTCTCGGTCTTATGCTGATCATCTGGTTTGAAACCCTATTCGCGAAACACCAGATACCTATACTTACCCTTCCGTTTGTGCTTACGCTCGCTCTGGTTGATCTCTCCTTCAACACATTCACCCACATCATGCCGATTCCGCCGTTCGAGCGGTTTACGGTGGTACTGGCGAAACAGATGCAAATACCCTGGTACGATACTGTACACATCCTCGATCATCTGCAGTTGCCGCAAATGATCTACTTTTACCTAAAGACCATGGCGTCCATCTTCTTTACGGACAGTATCCTCGTGGGAGCGATTTTGGTGACCGCACTGCTATTCCATTCGAGAATCAAATCGACAGTCGCCTTCCTGGGCTTCTTTTTTGCGTTTGTAACCAGCAAACTGATGGGGGTGGATATCGGGGAGCTGACACAGGACCTGGCAGGGGTCAACTACATCTTCTGGGGAATGGCCATCGGGAGTTTTTTCATCATTCCAAATAGTTACAGTTATCTGCTGGTGATAGGACTCACTCCTATCCTATTCCTGTTCTACACAGGCATAGAGAACCTGATAGCAGGCATCGGAGTCTCTTCCTACACACTCTCCTTCAGCCTACTGTCGATACTCGTGCTCTACATTCTCAAACAACGAAACAATAACCTCTTTTTTATCTTTCCCTTCATTCAGTATTACAATCCTGAAAAAACTGTGTATAAAAATGTCAATTACATGCAGCGCTTCGGTCAGGGTATCCTCTTCAAATTCCAACTTCCGTTTCTCGACAGGTGGACAGTGAGTCAGGGTTATGATGGGGACATCACCCACCTGGGTGAATGGGGAAAGGCACTCGACTTTGTGATTACCAACGAGGAGGGAAGGAACTGCTTCGGACAATGTACACAAAAGGAGGAGTTTTATTGCTATAACAAGCCTGTACTGGCTCCTGCCGACGGCTATATTTACATGATTAGCAATATCACCGACGACAATGCCATCGACAGCATCAA
>DHTF01000104.1:1574-7633 GCA_002411515.1 Proteiniphilum sp. UBA5267
TGGGGAAACAGCATTGTCATCAACCATCTGAATGGTCTTTATACACAGATGAGCCACCTGAAGAAAGACAGCTTCAAAGTGCGCATCGGCGATTATGTAAAAAAGGGGACAGTCGTGGCTACCTGTGGAAACTCGGGACGTTCACCTGTACCACATCTTCATTTTCAGGTGCAGCTGACACCGGAAATTGGAGCAACGACGCACCCCTACCCCTTTGGTTATTTTTTTGAAGAACGTGACCAAAAACCGTTACTACGTATTGGAGAGATACCCAAAGTGGGCAGCGTGGTATATAATGTTCCTGTTTCATCACTGGCCAGTGAAGCCCTGCAGGCAAAACCGGGCAGATTGCTCCGCGTGAAACAGGAGAATGAAACCTGGATATGGAGGATTGCGACAGATGCCTATAACAAAACCTATATTCGCTGCGATAAAACAGGGTCGACCGCTTACTTCGAGAATGATGGCACCCTATTTTATTTCACTGATTTCGAAGGGAAGAAATCGTCTCCTCTCTACTTTTTTTACCGAAGCCGTTTCAAGCTGTTGCTTTCCAATGAAAAAGGAATTACGATAAAAGACTGGGTACCGTTGACGAAAGAACATCCTGCAGGAACAAAATGGATCCAGGATTTCCTCTCCCCTTTTATCCTTTTCACCCGCATACGCTACGAGTCGGTGCTCTCTGAAGCAGACAATTTTCATTATCCAGAAAAAATCAGCTATCACATGGCGACGAAAACATCGTTCCTCCACTTCATGTATCAAAGAAAAGAGGCGTCGGTGACCATCACGAGAAAAAAAATAGAGATTAACGCACAAAAACGGACATTATGTATCGACTGGGAATAATTCTTTTTTTAATTATCCTGACACTCTCTTCCCTGCGTGCTCAAGATAGTCTGCGACTACTAGATACTGACAGCCTTACCTACCGTCAGTATCTGGGCGGAGATTTCCGGAGCCTGATCAGGACAAGCCGCAAAGCCCGTCAGGAGGGTATCAACTTCTACTACCTCAACTACCGTACGTCCATCGCCTACTATGCCCTGAAGAATTATGCGAAAGCAGCGGATTTTTACAAAAAGACGCTTTCAGAAACACCAGACGACCCTACCCTGAAAGAGAGTCTCTACTACGCGTACTTGCTGAGCGGACAGAAAGAGAATGCCGCTATCCTTGCCCGGGACATGGCTCCTCATACACAAGCCATCGTGGGGTATAACCCTTCCGTGATGGATCACATTTCCCTCTCCGGAGGATACATGACAAACGACAACAAGCCCGACATCCTTTCCGGGGCAGGGTTTGACTCGCTCAACCAATACCAGGACATGTTATTCTCCTCGCTTGACATAGGGTTCAAACTATCTGAGCGGGCAAAACTGAAACTGGGATATCAGTTCTATAGTACCCGTTTCCAAAGCACTGCAGGCACACTTCTTTCCAGGGAAAAACAACTTGCACAACACCAGCTGGTGGCAGCCCTTGAGTTTTTCACTCCCGGCAATGTCACCTGGGGCTTCGCGGGAGGTTATTATCAAATTGAAAAAAAAGATGCCGGAAAGAGCAATAACTACTCACTGACCGCCTTTCTCAACAAAAGGTTCACCTATACCGTTCCGGAGATCATTGTGTCTTATTCGAACTTCGGAGGAATTGACCAATACCAGGCGAAAGGCTCACTGACCTATTACCCACTTGGGAACCTCAACTTCTACGGGATCAGTTCCGCAGCTTTTATTTACAACCCTGGCGGTTGGACAACAGAACAGTATATTTTCGCCCAGCATCTTGGAGTGAAACTGTTCGGCCCTATATGGCTCAACGCGAATGCCAGCTTGGGAAACCACCTGAATTATATCTCCGAACGCTCCTTTCTGGTGTTTGACACCTACGATGCCATCAAGGCACTGGCAGGCCTCTCCCTCTCCTGGTACCTGAAAAAAATGACCCTAAGCACAGGATACCAGTGGCAGCAAAGAGAGGGATATGCCTTTTCAACGACCAATTATACCACTTATAAATACAACAACCACCTTATAAACATTGCATTGTCATGGAATTTTTAAATAAAAAAACAGAAATTATCACCTTTCTGCTGCTGTTCACCGTGAGTATCTCTGCCCAGGTAGCCCCATCGCAGATATTTGCCGAAAGTTACCGATACGAATCGTCCGGCGACTATGAAAAGGCGATTGGCGAACTGAATAGTGTGAACGGCTACGATTATCACAAGTCGTTGCGTCTGGGGTGGCTCTACTACCTCTCCAAAGATTATGAAACGAGTAAGAAGTTTTATCGTCAAGCGGTAGAGTTGGAGCCACAGGCTGTGGAAGCATTGCTGGGACTCTGTTATCCACTGGAGGCTGAGGAAAACAATGAAGAGCTGGAGAAGGTGTACAAACAGATACTCCATCTCGACAATACCAACTCTAAAATCAATTATGCTCTGGGAAACATATACTACTACCGGAAGGATTTCAAGCAGGCAGAGATCTACTTCGACAAAGTGCAACAAATGTATCCCTTCGATTATTATTCCACACTGATGTGCGCATGGACCAAATATTTTCTGGATAAGAAAAATGATTCGAAACGGCTTTTCAATATCGTGCTGATTATCTCACCTGTTGACAAGTCGGCAAAAGATGGACTGAATCTGTTGAAATAAAACACGCGTAGAAAACTGTAAAGGCTATCCAGGCTTTTTATAATATACTTGAACGAGCCACAACTCATGCTGTGAATATCTATTGAAACACACGGAATTTGCCGGAAATGGTATCTTATGGCTTAGCCAGATAGTTCTGATACTCATTCCACAGTGCGTCTACACCATGATGCTCTCCCAAAACATGTTTAATTGCCTTGTCGAAGCTCCAGGGAATGACTTCAAGAGTAGATTTGTTGAATTTGCGGAGAAAATCGGGATCTTTAGTGGTGAGCCAATCCAGAAAGTAACCAGTACGTTGATACCCATCTTTCCAGCTTCCACCAGGTTTTCGGTTGCCCTGAGGGAAACCACCGTTGTGGATCCGCACTGCATCGGCCATGCCCTCGATAAAAATCCAGAACTCGCCGCCGTCGCCATATGTACCGATCCCCTGCGGCTCAAGTTGAAAACCGTGGGTCAGTTCATGAAGTAAAACACCACGTGTTTCAAACAATACTTTCTCGTCGCCCGCATCTTTTTCGGATTTCTCCACCCAGCGGGTACTGTAGAAGATTGTGATTTCAGGTGGATTGCCTCCTTTGGCCGAAATACCTTCTATATCCCTTAATTCATAATTGATCTTTCGTACATCGGGAATAGAATCTTCTTCGTTCCAGTAGAGTGTTTTGACGACTTCGAGAATTGTTGTATTGATATACTTTTCAGGATCAGGAATGATGCGGTTGTAAATTTCCCATCCTTTGGTTCCTTCTGCATGATTTACAAAATTTATCTCGGGGTACGTAAATCGGGCCCAAGTAGCTGGTTCTTCATGAGAGATCAGGCCTGATGAACCACAAGAATAAAGCAATAGGAATAAAACCGGTAATACATTTTTTATTTTCATTCTATTATTTTTTCTGCAAAGTAAGACGATATCATTTTGTAAATGAATAGGGTTTCTCATAAGAAGATGATTTTTTATTTGGCTTATTGCTCATTTCAAATACCAGTTCTCCACCGTTTACGATATCGGAATGAGTGATATAGCTTTTATGGTAAGGGGCTCCGTTTAGTTTTATCGACCTTATATACATATTCTTATCGGCATAGTTTTCCGCTTTCACGGTAAATGTTTTGCCATTTTCAAGTTTTATCTCAGCCTCCTTTACCAATGGTGATCCGATGACATATTGATCGGAACCAGGACAAACAGGATAAAACCCCATTGAAGAAAATATATACCAGGCTGACATCTGACCACAATCATCGTTCCCCGACAACCCATCAATTTTATTTTTGTACATCTGCTTCATGATGGAGTGTAAACGGGATTCTGCTTTCCATGGTTCATTGGTCCACCTGTAGAGATAGGACACATGATGGCTCGGCTCATTTCCATGCACATAATTTCCCATTAACCCTTCTTC
Source organism: Proteiniphilum sp. UBA5267 (assembly GCA_002411515.1). Taxonomy (GTDB): domain Bacteria; phylum Bacteroidota; class Bacteroidia; order Bacteroidales; family Dysgonomonadaceae; genus Proteiniphilum. The sequence goes on from DHTF01000104.1 coordinate 5,661, forward strand.
ATTGATGTCTTCGGTATTTTCGAAATACTTCGCAGGAAGCTCCATGGTAAACAATGAATCAAGCCGACGGACGAACTGCTTTTCTCCACCCATCTCCTTTATTAATCCATTTATGTCGTGAGGCACAAAGAAAGAATAATTCCAGGTGTTTCCCTCAATAAATCCCTGTCCGTGCGTATCCAACAGATCAAAATCTTTTTTAAACGTTCCGTTCTGTAACTTCGGACGGGCAAAGCCGAGCGATGGATCAAATACATTCCGGTAGTTCAGTGCACGACCTGCATATTCATCGGTTATCTTTCTGTCGTCCAACTGCCGGCCCAAATTGAAGATCGTCCAGTCGTCGTATGCATATTCTAATGTGATAGAAGCAGATGAACTACTTCGTTCCAGAGGGACATAACCCATTTTCTTGTATTCTCCAATTCCGTCATAATAATCGACATTGGAACTATTCAGACACGCTTCTAATGCCAGTTCTTTGTCAATATTCAATCCTTTGGCTATGGCGTCTGATACCACCGAAACAGAATGATAACCAATCATGCACCAGTTCTCATTCCCCATATGCGACCAAACTGGTAAGGCCCGGTGTGCACTTTGTTGGTAATGACGGAGCATGGAATTGACAAACTGTTCGCCGCGGGCCGGCTTAATCAGGTTCATCAGGGGATGTTGCGCACGGAATGTATCCCAAACAGAAAAGACCGTATAATTGACCGCTCCCTCTTCAGCCTGATGAATATTGTGATCGACGCCCCTGTACCGGCCATCCACATCCTGATAAACAGACGGATTGATCATGGTGTGATACAATGCCGTATAAAAAACTGATTTGGTGTCCTCGTCCGCATCCATCTTTATGCAGCTCAACTCTTGCTCCCATTTTTGTTGGGTCTGCTTCCGTATTTCATCGAATGATCTTATTCCAGCCTCAGTCTGTAAATTCTTTATTGCGCCTAGACAATCTACGGGAGAGAGCGCAATCTGTATTTCAAGAGGCTGGCCATCAGAGAAATCAAAATCAAAGAATGCTGTCAGGCGAGTTCCAAACATCTCGGGAAAATTCTCTGTCATATCAAACTTACGCCAGAATCCGTTGTATTTCACCTTCTCCTTGTTGCGGCAACCATAATGGATGATCGGCTTGGAGAACTTCACGGCAAAATGAGTATAGTTCATGCGCGACCACCCTCGGGTGATACGATAACCTGTGAGCGTATAAGGATCCTCGACCCGCAAGTTGGCCATCAGCGTTTTACCATCATAATAATAAATGCCGTAGTCAAGATCGAGCACAACATGTCCCGTATCTGTACCTTCCGGAAAAGTATACCGATGTACCCCTACTCTATCGGAAGCTGTTAATTCAGCCAGGATACCGTAATCTTCCAGCATCACCGAATAGTATCCTGCCTCGGCTCTCTCATTCTCGTGGCTGAAGCGTGAGCGGTATCCACTATCGGGATCCTGTGCTGTTCCTTTATCCAGTTTCACCTCACCGATCATGGGCATAATAAGAATATCACCCAGATCGGAATGTCCCGTACCATTGAAGTGTGTATGGCTGAAACCGACAATCGTCGAGTCGTCGTACTGATATCCGGCGCAATAGCGATATGCGTCCGGTTGATAAATCCCATCTATGTTATGAGGAACCATTTCTGTATCGGGACTCAACTGGACCAAACCAAAAGGGGCACATGCACCCGGGAATGTATGTCCCATGCTTTTGGTCCCCACCATCGGATTCACATAATCAATATTTCGCTGAGCGTTTGTTGAAAATACACACATAGAAAGAAACAGCAATGTAGTACAAAATTTTAATCGATTCATCGGACTCTTATGATTTGTTCTTTATAGGATGCATTGATAGATTTGCTCGACCAGAGCTCGACTTAATAAAAAAGCACTCACCGAACCGAATCGATAAGTGCCTGAAAATGAAGTGACCCCGGAGGGGACTGAAA
>DHTF01000099.1 GCA_002411515.1 Proteiniphilum sp. UBA5267
TCAAAGGTTTACCTATCACAAGCTTGTGCTCGTGCACAAAGGTACAATTTATTTTTTTATACACAAATAAATTATCTTTTAACGATGTAATCGAACTTATTTGATCTCCCCATTTCTGTAATACTTATACGTTGCTCTTCGTGGAAGTAGCTACAGATTTATGGGTAAAAGATATAAATTGATAAAAAAGCTGCGTATCTTTAAGGCATGACAATGAAACGATTGATCATTTATCTGTTCACGATACTGTTTTTTTGGGGAACGACCAATGTATAGCCTCTGGCTTTCCCTGCTTATTTGTAGAGTGCCCTATGCAGGGAGGTAAAATGGAACAGCCTCTGGATTTTTTTTCAAATATTGTCGGACAATGAATAAAAAAGCAAGAATGAGAAATGCAATTTGTGTGCTTTTGACAGGGTTGTTGTTATCTTGCGGAGTCAATCAAACGGAGAAGATCGACCGACAGGCGCTGGTAGCGCGAAACAGTCCCAAAGTAACCGCATTCGACAAACACGCTTCTCTCTCCCTGGGGAATGGGAACTTCGCCTTTACTACCGATGCCACCGGACTACAGTCATTCCCCGAGATCTATGCGAATGGCGTGCCTTTGGGAACACAATCGCAATGGGGATGGCACAGCTTCCCCAACAGGGAGAACTACAAACCTGAAGAAGCTCTAAAGAATTACAATTTCAGAGGTCGCGAGGAACCCTATGCAGTGCAGTTCAACGAACCGGGAAGAGCACAGGAGGCAGCCAATTACTACCGGGTCAATCCACACCGTCTCCATTTGAGGTATGTGGGACTGGAGCTCACCGATGATAACGGGGAGCCAATGGCACCTGTACAGATAAGCGGTATCAGTCAGAAACTTAATCTATGGGAAGGTATCCTTCACAGCCGTTTTATGGTGGACAATGATTCTGCTTCCGTCACTACTGCCGAACATCCCGAAAAAGACCTGCTGGCAGCAAAACTAAACTCCTCTCTGATAGGCAAAGGGAGGATGAAGGTGCATTTCCGGTTTCCGTATCCTACCGGTGCCCATTCCGATGATGCCACCGACTGGACTGTACCGGAAAAGCACCGTACCGAGATCCTATCTCAGGATGCACATACCTTTATCCTGAAAAGAACGCTCGATGAAACCACTTATTACGTTAGGGTGACCCACGAAGGAGAAGCTACCTTAACAGAGAAAGAACCACACTATTTTGTGTTGAAGCCCCGGGCTGACCCTTTCGCGTTCACCTGCGAATTTTTGGAGGACCTGCCACAGCAGGCCGATAACAATTGCCAGGCAGTGATGAATGCTTCCTCACGCTACTGGATCTCATTCTGGCAGGATGGTGCTGCGGTAGATTTTTCCGATTGTACCGATAAGCGTGCTCGAGAACTGGAGCGTCGCGTGGTACTTTCACAATATCTGATGGCTATCCAGTCGGCTGGGGTCTATCCTCCCCAGGAGACTGGGCTTACTTACAACAGCTGGTATGGTAAGTTTCACCTCGAGATGCACTGGTGGCATGCCGTTCATTTTGCACTCTGGAACAGAGCAGAACTACTGGAGAGAAGCATGGACTGGTACGCTGATGCATACCCCAATGCCAAGGCAATTGCCGAAAGACAAGGTTTTGAGGGCGCCCGTTGGATGAAGATGACCGACCCTTCGGCTATCGAAGCACCTTCGAAGGTGGGTTCGTTCCTGATCTGGCAGCAACCCCACTTCATTTATCTGGCAGAACTGATTTACCGCAACAATCCGTCACAGGAGGTGCTTGATCGATATGGCTTCCTGGTGGCGGAAACCGCGAAGTTTATGGCCTCTTTTGCTACCTACGATGAGCTGGAGGGGCGTTACCTGCTTAAAGGGATTATCCCGGCACAGGAGACCCTGCGCGCTTCCGAAACAATCAACCCGCCGTTTGAATTGTCTTACTGGCTCCATGGAATGACCATGGCACAACGCTGGAGAGAGCGCAAGGGCCAACAGCGCGATCCCAAGTGGGATGAACTCATCGACAAGCTCTCACCACTCGCCTACAATGACGACGGGCTTTATCTGGCTTCGGAAGATGCGGTGGACACTTATAAGGATATCCGCTTCACCTCCGATCACCCCGCCGTGCTAGGTGCGCTGGGAATGATGCCTCAGAATAAACTGGTGAGAACCGATTACATGCAAAATACACTCAACTGGATCTGGGAGAATTGGAACTGGGATAAGACCTGGGGATGGGACTACCCGATGACCGCCATGAGCGCTGCCCGATTGGGTGATCCGGAGAAAGCAGTAGGTGCCCTGCTGATGGATAAACGCACCAACACCTATCTGCTAAATGGGCACAACTACCAGGATGAAAGGCTGCGGGTTTACCTGCCCGGTAATGGGGGGCTGCTTACCGCAGTGGCCATGATGTGTGCCGGTTGGGATGGAAACCAGGAGATGAATCCTGGCTTCCCCAAAGATGGTACGTGGAAGGTAAAATGGGAGGGCCTTAAACCCATGCCCTGAATAGGATAGTTAGGATGGCATGATGGGATTCCTGCTTAATATTTTTTTTCTATGAGGTACCTTTTTACTTTTATACTGCTGCTGTGTATTGTTCCTATTTTGCGAGCACAACCAGCTGGTTACAGGCACGAGGTGTCCCGGGAACTGCGATATACCCCTGAAGGGGATGATTTCGTGATTGTGAACGGTGACAAACGCTTCAACAGGGCACTCTATGGCACCAACACAGCTTTCCGGGTTGAGACAGGTGATGTGCCTGAGTTTGGACTCTTTATGCCGCACATGGGCGGAAACATACAACTAGGCCTTCTCTCTGGAGATAAAAGCCTCTGGCTGAACGATGCCCGGCATATCAAATCGCGATACAGAGCCGGCAGCAGAATCTACGAGATTAAGGATCCCTTGCTGGACAATGGACAGATTACCATCATCACACTGGCCATGGCCGATGCCGAGGGAATCATCGTACAGATCGAATCCAAAAACCTTCCTGCCGGAAGCATGTTGATTACCACCTTCGGTGGAGCCAGCAACAGTCGTTTTTCCAGAAACGGGGATCTGGGTGTGGATGATCCCGAGGCTTTTTCCCTGAAACCTGAAGCCTGTGAAGGAAATGTTTTCACCTATCATGATGAGTCGTTCCGTCTAACTTATGGTGCTGGCACACGCGGCGGTCCCAGCAACACGGTGGGAGCCTTTTCTCAAGGAACTACACTGAAGAGTGGTTCACCCTACTGCATGGAGTCGGTTTGCACCCTGCTACAGTCGGAAGCAACCGGCAGCAAACCAATCCTGGTGGCTCAAACCCCGCTGACAGGCAATCTTGTTTATTTCGCCATCAAAGCGGAAGACAATCTAACGCTCTCGCCGACAATGCTTGCTCCTCTTTTTAACAAAGCCGAAGAAAGAAGAGCAACCGTTGCCTCCTCGTTGGTGATGTACACACCCGATCCCTTTCTGAATACGCTGGGAGGTGTGTTGAGCATTGCAGCCGATGGAATCTGGGACGATGAAACCCAGGTGTGGCAGCATGGCGCCATTGGCTGGCGTATGCCCCTCAACGGATGGAGAGCTGCCTATACCGATGATGCCATTGGCTGGCATGAGAGAGCCAGAAAACATTTCAACGGATATGCCGCATCGCAGGTGACCACTGTGGAGCCACTGATTCCACATCCGGCACAGGACAGCACGCTGAATCTCACCCGTGCGGAAAAGCGATGGGGTACACAGATGTACAGCAACGGTTACATCTCCCGCAACCCGCGTAACAGCAACCAGATGCATCATTACGACATGAACCTGGTCTATATCGATGAACTGCTCTGGCATTTTAAATGGACGGGCGATATGGACTATCTGAAAGTAATGTGGCCTGTGTTGAAACGACACCTCGCCTGGGAGAAAAGAAACTTCGATCCCGATAACGACGGTCTCTATGACGCCTATGCCTGCATCTGGGCCAGCGATGCACTGCAGTACAACAGCGGGGGAGTCACCTATTCCTCTGCCTACAACTACCGGGCAAACCGGATGGCTGCAGAGATCGCGGAGAAGATAGACGAAGATCCGAGACCCTACTACAATGAAGCCGACAAGATTTTGCAGGCGATCAATAATATTCTCTGGTTACCCGAGAAGGGGTGGTGGGCAGAGTACAGAGATTTCATGGGCAACCAGATGATACACCCCCAGGCCGGTGTCTGGAGTGTTTATCATGCCATCGATTCCGATATCCATACCCCTTTCCAGGCTTATCAGGCCACACGTTATATCGACGAAGAGATACCCCATATTCCGGTGAGAGCCAAAGGACTGGAAGATGAGCGTTATCAAACCATCGCCACCACCAACTGGTTGCCCTACTCCTGGTCGGTGAACAACGTAGCCTTCGCGGAGGTGGCCCATACCAGTCTTGCCTACTGGCAGGCCGGCAGAAACGAGGAAGCATTCAACCTCTTCAAAAGCAACATCCTCGATGGAATGTACCTGGGGTCGAGTCCCGGTAATATCGGTCAGATCAGTTTCTACGATGCTGCAAGGGGAGAGTGTTACCGCGACTTCGGCGATCCCATTGGAGTATACTCCCGGGCACTTATTCAGGGCCTCTATGGGATTCTACCTGATGCGATGAATGACAAGCTGGTTATCCGTCCGGGATTCCCTGCTGATTGGGAGTATGCCTCCCTGAAAACTGCCACCGTAGATTTTAATTTCAGGAGAGAACTGCAGACCGATTATTACACCGTAATTCCTTCTTTTGAAAGAAAGATGGCTCTTACGCTCCAGCTAAAAGCACCATACGACCGGATCAAATATATTCTGGTGAATGGTGAAAAAGCCGACTGGCAACTTATTGAAACGGTGGGAGACGTAATGATTCAGATCACATGCGATCCTGCCGCCGAGTACCGGATTACCATTGAATGGGGAGGTGAAAAGATCGACAAGGGGCAGTCGGAGTATGTAGTTGCCCGTGGTGACAGTCTGACTATCCAAAGCAATGGGCCTGTGATGGAGTTGTATGATCCACAACAGCTATTGCAAGATGCAGTTCTTACAGAAGGAACAGTTACAAGCATAGTTACCGGAACAGTGAAAGGTGCTTTGGGGCATAGGACGATCTTTCTGAAAACCGCCCAGGGCGACCTTTCGTGGTGGAAAGCCGTGGCAGTGGAAGTCACCGAACCGTTCGACGTGATATACAACCCTGAAGAGGAACGGCTCAACTTCACTATCATCAACCATACGAATCAACCCGCCCGAATAGAGTTGAAAGTAAACGGTTACATGCTCCACCCTGCAGTGATGATCCCTGCAAAAGGGAAGTCAGCCTCCTTCACACTGCCTGAGCAATATGCCCGCATGGGTAACAACATGTTGGAAATGAGTAGCAACGGGACCACCCTCTTTTCCCGGAATATCATCAACTGGAATATCCGCAATCACCAGGCAACGTACGAACCCATCTGCATGGATCAATATCTGAATGCCGCTGTCAACCAGATCTTCACACAGGAATATCTCTCGCCTCGCTCTCCCTATACCACCTTGCAGATACCAAAACAGGGTATCGGCGAATGGTGTCATCCCGCTCTTACAGCGGAGATCGATGATACGGGTCTTAGAAGATCGAGCAAAGACAATATTTTTCAAACACCCTTTGGGATACCCTTCCGCACTCCTTCCGATCTACAACAAAACATCGCCTTCACGAGCCTGTGGGATAACTACCCGGAGGAGGTGGTTATACCACTGAGCGGTAAATCGTCTCATGCCTATCTGCTGATGGCAGGTACCACCAACCACATGCAGGCACATGTGCCCAATGGTGAGGTGGTTGTTCGCTACACAGATGGAAGCGAATCGCTACTGACGCTGGTGAATCCCGAAAATTGGGTACCCATAGAACAGGATTTCTACTTCGATGGGGCGGCATTCCGGTCGGATCTTCCTCGTCCCTATCGGGTAGCGTTGAAGAGCGGAAAGGCAAGCTGCAATTTCAATGAAGATATACCCACCGACGAAGTATATGGCAGATCGATCGAGGGTGGCGCCGGCGTGATACTCGATCTCCCGCTCGATCCGCTAAAGGAGCTGGAGAGTCTACGGGTGAAAACCATTGCCAACGAAGTCATCATTGGGTTGATGTCGGTTACATTGGTGCGATCATGAATGAACAAAAATGTACAGAGTTTCAGGACTTCCTTTCTTTATCTTTCAAGAAAAACTTACCATACAATGAAGACAAATAAAAAAATAATTCTGTTGGTGATCGCCACGCTGCTCACCTTCCCATTTTTCGGCAAAGAGCTTTTTCCGGACGGAACACCCATACCCGACTGGTTCAGAACATACGAGAAGGTAGATATCAATAAGTTGGGGAAGCTGTACAAAATCACCGATTACGGCGTGGTGAGCGACAGTACCCTCCTTCAGACCGAGCAGATCCAGGCAGTGATCGACCGGGCCCAGGCAAACGGTGGGGGAGTGATATCTGTGCCGCAAGGGGTCTATCTGAGCGGTGCTCTCTTCTTCAAACAAAATACCCATCTTCACCTGGAGAAGAATGCAGTGCTGAAGGGGAGCGACGATATCAGCAACTATCCTGTTCTGACCACCCGGATTGAGGGACAGAGCATCGACTACTTCTCGGCCTTCATCAATGCAGATGGGCTTGATGGTTTTACCATCTCGGGTGAGGGAACAATCAACGGAAACGGACTGCGTTACTGGAAATCATTCTGGTTGCGTCGCCGAGTGAATCCTAAGTGTACCAACCTGGATGAGATGCGTCCGCGACTGGTTTTTATTTCGAACAGCAAGAATGTACATCTCACCGGCGTGAGCCTGATCAATTCACCTTTCTGGACCACCCATCTCTACAAGTGTGAGAATGTGAGACTCTCTAACCTGACTATTTTTGCCCCCCGGGAGCCAGTGAAAGCACCCAGCTCCGATGCTGTGGATATAGATGTGTGCAAGAACGTGCATATTACCCGTTGCAACATCTCGGTCAATGACGATGCCATTGCCCTGAAAGGGGGGAAAGGGCCGCTGGCCGACAAGGATGACAACAATGGAGGCAACAGCAATGTGATCATCGAAGATTGTAATTTTGGATTTTGTCACGGCGTACTCACCTGCGGCAGTGAGTCGATCCACAACCGAAACATTGTCGTGCGACGTTTACAGGTCGATCAGGCTGTCCGCCTTCTCTGGCTGAAGATGCGTCCCGATACGCCCCAGAACTACGAATACATTCTGGTGGAAGATATCACTGGCAATGCCAATAGCTTTCTCTACATAAAGCCCTGGACGCAGTTTTTCGATTTGCAGGGACAGACCGTGATGCCGCTTTCCTATGGCAGCCATGTCACCCTGCGCAACATCACCCTGGAGTGCAACAACTTTTTTGATGTGACTGAATCGGACCAGTATGTCCTTTCCGATTTCACGCTGGAGAACCTTCGTATCACTGCCAAAAAAGAGGATATACCCCAGGGTTTTATCCGCAACCTGGAGTTGAAAAATATCACGGTAAACGGTCAGAAACGATTCTGATCAGGAGTTCACCCATTTCACCCATTTCGGGCTGTCGCTATATCCGGACTTGACAACGGTCTCGATGAACTGCATGCCTCTTACCCCGTCATGTACATTGGGGAAGTCGAGCATATTTTCTGTGGGTGTTTCACCCTGTTGCAACGCCTTCACGGTGAGGGTAAAGTTGCGGTAAATATTGGCGAACGCTTCAATAAATCC
>DHTF01000012.1 GCA_002411515.1 Proteiniphilum sp. UBA5267
TCCACCTCTTCCTTATTGCTGCTCTCTATCATCATGCAGGGACGCAGTTCGTGATCTCCCTGGAGCAATACCGGTGATTTACGCCCCGCTTGCAGGTGATAATGATCGGGTGCGGAAGCACCACTGCGGGGACCGTTGTAAAAAACTACATAATCGGGCAGCTGAGCTGCCAGCGAAAGCATGTCGCCCACCTTCCTGCGAAGACGTTGCGGCACATGCGAATGGAGTGGAATGGTGAGGTGTTTTTCTACAATGGGATAGGGGTTACAGAGGATGAGGTACTTTCCCATAAAGGGAATGCCTTCCTGTGGGGAAGGCCTGTTTTCCTCACAGAGAAAACAGGGCCGTCTCTCAATTGTTTGCCGGTCGATGCCGGCCCCCGTGGAAACGATCCTGGCAGGATTATATTGAACAATCACCTCGAAGTCGTTGCCCCAGGTAAACACACGCTCCCGGATCTGATTTCGCTGGCTTATGGCTTGCTTCAGCTGCGGCCATTGCTCCTGCTGCCGGGAGAATAAGTGATCTATCTCATCTGAAAGGTTCATCTGTTGATGCTTTAATGTAACAAAGGTAGCGATATTTTCTTTTATCGAAAATAATCGCTTTACTGTTTGTGTATCAACTTTTTTTATACCTTTGCATCTGAATAGGTTATTTGCCTGCGAGAGGTCCGAAAGGGCAGTCCAAAACCGATCCGACCAAAGGCATCCATTGCGCATAATTAAATATAAAAATGAAACCAAAAGGTCTTATCTTTTCCTGTTTGTTTATTTTCCTTTTCATCTCCTGTTCCCAGGGTTCAGCCAACAAAAACGCGGAACAAGTAAGGGAAACACAGGAAAGGGAGGCTCTCAGCAGCAACCCAGAAGAAGTGGCCCTCTCCGACACGGAGAAGTTTGATCAGTTCATTCAAAAATTCAGCACAGAAGAATCTTTTCAGTTTGAAAGGATTAAATTCCCCATCAGTGTCATCATTCCCGACACTGGCCACGAGGGAATGGCTCCCATGCATGAATACATCGGGAAATATGATTGGGAAATACTCGATCTTACTTATGATAGCACGTACCTGACTCGTCCTTACGACCAGTATTACCAGGTTGTGCGGTTTGAAAATGATACGGCGGTGGTGGAAATAAGGGGGATCGACAACGGTATCTATGCCGATTACTACTTTTCGCTGATCAACAACAAGTGGTACCTGGTTACTTTGTACGAAGCTTCCTTCTAAGTGAAGCGCTGATTACTTTAGCATCTCGTCGCCAAAGCTGAGGGGCAACAAATCTTTGATGGCAGTCACCACATAAATGCCATCCTCGCTATACATCAGCACCTTCACGGGCGATTGAAAACGGTTCTCAGCTTCCAACAACACCTGGCGGCAGGCTCCGCATGGGGTAATGACATCATGGGTAAACGTACCGTTGTGCCAGGCAGCTACTGCCACAGCTTCCACTTTTTGATCGGGATGGGTGGCATTGGCGAAGAAAAGCGCCGTGCGTTCTGCACACAAGCCAGAAGGATAAGCTGCGTTTTCCTGGTTGTTCCCCACGACAATTTCTCCGTTCTCCAGCAAGATGGCTGCACCCACCCGGAACCCGGAATAGGGTGCGTAAGCTTTTGTTGTGGCACTTTTTGCTGCATCAATGAGTTTTTTTTCCATTTCGGAGCATTCCTCTAACAGATAAACAGCTATCTTTGTGGTTAAATTGATTTCTCTCATAGCCTCATGCATATTTTGTTGCGCAAATATAACCATAATTTATCGTTCTTTGTCGTTCTCACTTTTTTCTTTGTCGCAGGAGAGCTCTCTGCACAACAGCGAGTGAAAACCTACGAAGACTATATCGACCGGTATGGCGACTTGGCCATTGCCCACATGGAACGTTACAAAATACCGGCATCCATCACACTTGCCCAGGGTATACTGGAGTCGGGGGCAGGATTGAGCGACCTGGCACGCCGCTCCAACAACCATTTCGGAATAAAGTGCCACCGAGCCTGGAACGGTCCCGCTGTGTATGCTGCAGATGACCTGCCCAATGACTGCTTTCGCCAATATGAAAAGGTGGAAGATTCGTATCAGGATCATTCCGAATTTCTGCTTAACGGAGGTCGCTACCGTGCACTGTTCGAACTTTCCATCACCGATTACAAAGGATGGGCCCGGGGTCTCCAAAAGATGGGTTATGCCACTGACAGGGCGTATGCCAACAAGCTGATCAAACTCATCGAGGACTATGAGCTCTATCGTTTCGATGACCGAAAATACCGCAGAGGTGTAAGCCGCAGTGAGCGGCAGACGCAACGAAACCAGGAAGCAACCCAGGTGACATGGACACACCAGCCTTACATCACCCACAACTTGGTTTACGTGATCGCCTTAAACGGCGACTCCTTCGCCAGCATTGCAAAGGAGTTTGGCTTCAACGAAAAAGATCTGCTTACGTTCAACGAGGTGCCCCAGGATTTCCCCCTTAGCGAAGGAGATATCGTCTATTTTCAGAAGAAAAAGTCACGTGCTGACAAACCGTATACATATCATACGGTACAGGTTGGTGAATCGATGTACAGCATCTCACAGAAATACGGCATCAGGCTGAGAAATCTTTACCGACTGAACAAAAAAAGTTATGAGTATGTTCCCGAAGAGGGCGATCTGCTGAAATTAAGGTAAGATATGGTCACTCAAAAAAAATGACAACCAAACATTATACAAATGCAATACAACACCCAAAAAGAAAAACTGTTTCTGCCGGAATATGGACGCAATATCCAGAACATGGTAGATCACTGTGTCTCAATTGAAGATGCGGAGGAACGCAGGAAATGCGCCTACACCGTCATCGACATCATGGGAAACATGTTTCCACATCTGCGTGATGTGAACAACTTCAAGCATATACTCTGGGATCATCTGGCCATCATGTCCGATTTCAAACTGGAGATAGAGTATCCCTATGAGGTGATCACGCGGGAAGAACTCTTCAACGCCCCCGGCCATCTCGATTACAGCAGGGCCACCATGCGCTATCGCCATTATGGGAAGATACTGGAGCGGATGATTAAAATAGCCGCCTCGATGGAGGAGGATCACAAGAAAGAGCATCTGCTGAAAATGCTGCTGAGCCAGATGAAACGTTCCTACTCGCAGTGGAACAAAGAGGCAGATGATGAGAAAATATTCTATGACCTGTATGAGCTCTCAGATGGTAAAATAAAAATGAGCGTCGACACACACTCCATTCCTGAAGTGAAGTTGAATAACAACAACCGCGACAAGCTCAAGAATATTAAGTATCAACGAAAAAAATAACGCAGATGATCTCCCGGGACGACATCCTGTTGATAGGACGTACTCAGAAACCGTACGGCATCAGGGGAGAGATAATGGTTCTCTTTCAGAAGGCAGCTTACGCCGAAATTGATGCCGACTTTTATTTTCTGGAAATTGAAGGAATCCCGGTGCCTTTTTTCGTGGAGGAGTTTACGTTCACCACCGATGTCACGGCACGGGTGAAGTTCGAAGATGTAAACGACGAAAAGAAAGCTTCGCGTTACACCAACGCGGATGTCTTCCTCTCCCGCGAGGCTGTGGGTGTGGGACCCGGGGAGAAGAACGACGATTGGGAGTTCTTTGTAGGATACACCATTGTGGATCAGCATGGCGAGACCATTGGCATCATCCGGGAGGTGGACAACAGCACCATTAATGTGCTTTTTGTGGTGGAACAAGATGCAAATGAACTGCTGATACCCGCCACGGAAGATTTTATCGTAGCGGTCGATGTGGAGAAAAAGTGCATCGAGATGCACCTTCCCGAAGGATTGACAGCTGAGTAAGACAAACGCTACGGCTCCTGAATTAGAAACACAATGCCCTTTCTTCAGCTTTCACATGTCAGCATCGGTTATCCTACCAGCGGGGGAACAAAGATCGTACAGTCGGATCTCACTCTCACAGCCGGCGAGGGGGAGCTGATTGCGCTGATCGGAAAAAATGGCTGTGGCAAGTCCACCTTGCTGCGATCCATCGCCTGTCTGCAGCCTCTCTTGCAGGGAAGCATGCAGCTCAACGGGGAGAACTTGAGGGAGATTTCCCCCAAAAGGAGAGCCAGGCTGCTTTCGGTGGTGCTCACAGAACAACAGCCGGTGGCATCGTTCACCGTGCAGGAGCTCATCGCCATCGGACGGGATCCTTATACCGGATGGCTGGGCAGTCTCACCAGGGAGGACGACCGCATCATCAAAGAGGCGATGGAGATGACCTATCTCGAAGGGTTTGCACAGCGTAACATCCATGAGCTCTCCGACGGAGAGCGCCAACGGGTCTTCATTGCCCGCGCACTGGCACAGGATACACGGGTGATACTGCTCGATGAGCCCACCTCGCACCTCGATCTTCCCAACCGCATCAACATCCTGCTGCTGCTGCAAAAGCTCGCAAGGGAAACAGGTAAGACCATATTTCTTTCTACCCATGAGTTGGAGACGGCCATGCAGGTCGCCGACAAGCTGTGGCTCATGGAGAAAGAGAAAGGGGTCACCGTGGGAGTGCCCGAAGACCTGGTGCTCAAAGGCATCTTCGACAGAGTCTTTCATCATCCTTCCTATGAGTTTGATAAAGAATACGGCAGCTTTGTCGTGCAGAAGATGCTCGATAAATCGATTGCCACACGGGTGCAGCATCCCGCCAGCCTCATGGCCCGCTGGACCACCAAGGCGCTTACACGGAGAGGCTTCAGAATCATTCCCGAGGCATCCGTCGAACTATTTGTAGATGAAGCGGAGCGCCGTTGGGTCGTCTCCCACGAGGGTGGGAGTGTGATCACCTACAGCATCGGGGAGGCATTACAGCAGATTCATGCTTTCATGAATAAATAACAATTCAGGAATAGGCAACCCCCCAATAAACCCTTATTTTTATTATCTTTGCACGCTTTATGGGTCAATCCGCTTTCGGCATGGAAGTAAGAAAAAGAAACATCGCGATACTGGGCTCAACCGGTTCAATCGGAACACAGGCCCTCGACATCATTGCACGGCATCCCGACAGGTTTGCTGCGTATGTGCTTGTTGCCAACAACCAGGTGGATCTGCTCATCCGGCAGGCACGCACCTTTCTCCCTGAAGTAGTGGTCATCGCAAACGAATCACACTACGCACAACTGAAAGAGGCCCTGAGTGACCTGCCCATCAAGGTGTGGCAGGGCAGTAGCGCCATTGAGGAGGTGGTGAAGGATGACGCAATCGACATGGTGCTCACCGCCATGGTGGGCTTCTGTGGTTTGAAACCCACAATCAGCGCTATCAGGGCAGGAAAAGCAATCGCCTTGGCCAACAAGGAGACACTGGTCGTCGCCGGCGAACTGATTACCGAACTGGCGCTGAAGCACCGGGCTGCCATCCTGCCGGTCGACTCGGAACATTCCGCCATCTTTCAGTGCCTCAATGGAGAGGGCGACAACGAAATCGACAAGATCTTGCTTACAGCCTCCGGCGGACCCTTCAGAAAATATGGAAAAGAGGCGTTGGAAAAAGTAACCAAAGCACAGGCATTGGCACATCCCAACTGGAGCATGGGCGCAAAGGTGACCATTGATTCCTCCACACTCATGAACAAAGGTTTCGAAATGATCGAGGCCAAGTGGCTCTTTGGTGTGGACCCCGAACAGATTGAAGTGCTGATACACCCCCAGTCTGTCATTCACTCCATGGTGCAGTTTCTGGATGGCTCCATCATGGCACAACTGGGACAGCCCGACATGCGCATCCCCATACAGTATGCTTTCTCCTACCCTCAACGGCTAGCCATGGGGATTACGCCGCTTAATTTCGTCGAGCTGGCAGAACTCACCTTCGAGAAGCCCGACACAGACCGGTTTCCCAACCTGGGCTTTGCTTACGAAGCGATACACACAGGTGGCAACATGCCCTGCATCCTTAATGCAGCCAACGAAGTGGTGGTATCCATGTTCCTGCAGGAACGAATCGGATTCATACAGATGAGCCGCCTCATTGAACAGGCATTGCGGCAGGCCACCTTCGTGCAGGAGCCTACCCTCGAGGATTACCTGCAGAGCGACAGGGAAGTAAGGGAGATGATGGGTAAGTAGCTGTCAGCAAACAGATCTTGCTGTAGGTTTATATGTTTGTGGGTTTGTAGGTTAATGGGTTTGTAAGTTAAAAGATAAAAATAAAGAGTTTTAGAACAAGATACGTAAACAAGTAGGAACACATAATGGAGACATTTTTAATTAAGGCACTTCAGCTTATTTTGAGCTTATCCATACTGGTCGTTGTACATGAATTCGGCCATTATATTTTCTCGCAGATATTCAAGATCAGGGTAGAGAAATTTTATCTTTTTTTTGATCCCTGGTTCGCGCTTTTCAGGTACAAACCCAAAAACAGCCACACTGAATACGGTATCGGCTGGCTCCCCCTGGGCGGATACGTGAAGATCGCCGGCATGATCGATGAGTCAATGGACAAAGAGCAGATGGCTCTGCCGGCACAACCTTGGGAGTTCCGATCGAAGCCCGCCTGGCAACGACTGTTGGTGATGGTCGCCGGCGTACTCTTTAACTTGCTGCTGGCTTTTTTCATCTACGCCATGGTGCTCTTCACCTGGAACGATACCTACCTCCCTCTCAAAAATGTGACCCAGGGAATGGAGTTTAGTCAGGCTGCCCAAGATGCCGGTTTTCAGGATGGCGACATCCTGTTACGGGCCGACGACAAGGAGCTGGAACGCTTCGGCGTGCGTACGCTGCTCGATGTGGCCGACGCCAATACAGTCACCGTGTTGCGTAACGGGCAGGAAGTAGCCCTCGCTATTCCCGAGACGTTGATGCATAACCTGCTGACCGACAAGGAGGGTTTCGCCAACTATCGTGTGCCGGCCGTAGTATATGAAACCATGGAGGGGAGCGCTGCCCGTGAGGTGGGACTGGTGAAGGGTGATAGTATCGTCGGTATAAACGGTACCCCAACGCCCCTGTTTGCTGATCTGCGCACGATACTCGACAACTACCGCAATGGCGAGGTCTCTCTCGATTACTATCGTAGCGGCACCTTGCATACCTCCACCATAAGGGTCGACTCTGCCGGGACATTGGGTTTCTATGCCATGGGTCCCGCCCAGGTCTATCGGACTGTTACACGCACCTATGGCTTCTTTGAATCGTTTCCCGCCGGTACCCGGATGGGTATTCAGACACTGAAAGATTATGTAGCCCAGTTTAAATATGTATTCACCAAGGAGGGAGCCTCCTCACTTGGTGGCTTTGGCGCCATTGGAAATCTGTTCCCTGCACAGTGGAACTGGCAGGCCTTCTGGATGATGACCGCCTTCCTCTCGGTGATTCTTGCTTTCATGAACATCCTCCCCATCCCGGCACTCGATGGGGGCCATGTCATGTTCCTCATCTATGAGGTGATTGTTCGGCGTAAACCCAATGAAAAGTTCATGGAGTATGCGCAGGTAGCTGGCATGGTCCTCCTGCTGGGCCTCGTGTTATACGCCAATGGCATGGATGTAATCCGGGCGATATTTAATTAAGCAAGTGACTTAGTTCACAATATATTCCTGTATATTTGTCTCTGCAACGGTGCCGGAACGGTTTCAAACCCTCCTCAACGCCTTGTCGGAATATCACTCATGCAGGAACAAACGAATTCTTAAATTGAAGATGACAGATAGATGAAGGTTTTGGAATTTTTCAACAAAACGGGAAAAACAGCTTTCTCATTTGAGCTGCTCCCTCCATTGAAGGGAAATAGTATTCAACAGATATTTAATACGATAGACCGATTGAAAGAGTTCGACCCGAGATTCATCAACATCACCACGCACCACAGCGAGAGCGAATACAGGGAAGATGAACAGGGTGTCTACCGTAAGATAAACATACGCAAACGCCCCGGGTCGGTGGCTATTGCTGCTGCCATTCAGAACCGATATGGCATTCGGGCCGTGCCACACATCATCTCAAGAGGATTCTCGAAGGAGGAGACCGAATATGCCCTGATCGACCTCTCTTTCCTGGGTGTGACCGACCTGCTACTGCTGCGGGGAGATACCCGGAAGCTCGATGCCGATCAGCTGAAAATGGATTCTCACCTTTACGCTACTGGCCTGCAGGAGCAGGTGAACAACTTCAATCAAGGCATTGCTTTCGACGGATCCACCTTCACCCCGCCTGAGGTACCCTTCTCTTACGGCATGGCCTGCTATCCGGAGAAGCACGAGGAGTCGCCCAATATGGAGGCTGAGCTCTTCTACACCAAAATGAAAGTCGATCAGGGTGCCGACTATCTGGTCACACAGATGTTTTTCGACAACAGCAAGTACTTTGCCTTTGTCGATCGATGCCGTGCAGCGGGCATCACGGTTCCCATCATCCCCGGCATCAAACCGATCCACCTGAAGAACCAGCTCACCGTCTTGCCAAAGGTGTTTCGTTCCGATATTCCGGCCGACCTGGAAAAGGAGCTGCGACGCTGCAAGGACGACGACGAGGCCAAAGAGGTGGGCGTGGCCTGGTGCACCGCACAGTGCAAGGAGCTGATGGAACACCACGTCCCCGGCATTCATTTTTATGCGTTGATGGCAACAGAGAGTATACACAAGGTAGCAAGTGCCATTTATTGATGTATTTCAGCGATGTCATAGGACTCCACGATGTAAAAAAACATCTTATCCACTCCGTGCAGCAGGGGCTTGTTCCGCACGCCCGCATCTTTTACGGACCCGAAGGGGTGGGGAAGCTCCCCTTGGCCATCGCCTACGCGCGCTACCTCAACTGTGCACACCCTGGTGCCGAAGATGCCTGTGGTGAATGTCCCTCCTGCCACAAGTTCGATAAGCTGGCGCATCCCGACCTGCATTTTGTGTTTCCTGTTGTGAAATCGAAGGTGAGTGACGAATACCTGCCACAGTGGCGCGAGTTCCTATCGCAAAGCCACTACTTCAACCTCAACCAGTGGCTCAGCTTCATCAAGGCAGAAAATGCCCAGGGAATCATTTACGCCAAAGAGAGCGACGAGATCATTCGCAAGCTGAATCTCAAGGTATATGAAGCCCCTTACAAGATCATGATCGTCTGGCTGCCTGAGAAAATGCACGATGCCTGTGCCAACAAGCTACTCAAGATGATTGAGGAACCCCCTGAGCATACGGTATTCCTGCTTGTGTCGGAAGATTCCGAGAATGTGTTGCAGACCATTTGGTCACGCTGCCAGCCCCTTCACATCCGTGCCATTGAGAACCATGAGATGGTCTCCGCTCTGCAGCAGCAATATAGCCTGACACAGACTGATGCCGCAACCTGCGCCCACATTGCCCGTGGCAGCTTCACCAAAGCCATCGAACTGATCAACTCCTCCGAGGAGACCCGTTATTTCTTCGACCTTTTTGTGAAGATGATGCGTACGTCGGTATCGGGCAACATCAAATCAATCAAGGAAACCGCTACAGAGCTGGCAGGCATAGGCCGCGAGATGCAGAAGAGCTTCCTGCTCTATGCTCTGCGCATGTTTCGTGAATACTTCGTGAGCAACCTCCGTGAGTCGGCTCTTGTCTACCTCAATGATGCGGAGCTACAGTTTGGAGAACGCTTTTCTCCCTACATCAATGAGCGCAACATCGAAGCTTTTGCAGCGGAGTTTGCGCTAGCACACAGGCAAATAGAACAAAACGGCAATGCTAGGATCATTTTCCTCGATCTTTGTTTAAAAGTTACCGTGTTATTCAGAAAATAATTTTGTAAATTGCAGGTTCTATTATTCTTAAACATCAAAAAGTCTCGCTGATCGATCATCGAAAGCGAATAAATATATATATGGACAAAGAAATCTTATCGGATAAAATGGCGGATATCGTCCCCCTGAAGACGGTGACCGTAAGAAATACAAAAAGCTGCAAAGGCTGCACACCCCATAACAACAAACTCCACATCTACGACTGGCTGCACGACTTTCCGGAGTTCCAGGATCTCTCGAAGATGGTGGAGGTACAGTTTAAAAATACCCGCAAGGGCTATTTCATCAACAGCAACAATCTGGAGCTGCAACTGGGCGACCTGGTCGCGGTGGAGTCCATCCCAGGACACGACATTGGCAAGGTGACCCTCACCGGCAAGCTTGTGGAGCTGCAGATGAAGAAGTACAATTTCCGCGAAGAGGCCAATGGTGGCCTTAAACGAGTTTATCGCATTGCTCGTCCTGCCGACCTGGAGAAATATGAGCAGGCGAAAGCACGGGAGCAGCCTACCATGATCCGCTCCCGCCAGATCGCCGAAGAACTGGGTCTGCAAATGAAAATAGGCGACGTGGAGTACCAGGGCGACGGTAACAAAGCTATTTTTTACTATATCGCAGATGAGCGAGTCGACTTTCGTGAACTCATCAAGGTGCTCGCGAGTGAGTTCAGGGTGAAGATAGAAATGAAACAGATCGGTGCGCGACAGGAGGCCGGCCGCATAGGCGGTATTGGACCCTGTGGACGTGAAATGTGCTGCAGCAGTTGGATGCCGAGCTTCGTTTCCGTCTCCACCACAGCAGCACGCTACCAGGATATATCCATCAACCCGCAAAAGCTTGCCGGACAATGCGGCAAGCTGAAGTGTTGCCTCAACTACGAGGTGGATGCCTATGTGGAGGCGCAGCGCGGGTTACCCTCACGGGAGATCGTGCTGGAAACCAAGGATTCCGATTTCTACCATTTCAAGACCGACATCTTCTCCGGTCAGATTACCTATTCAACCGATAAATACAATGCCAGCAACCTGGTGACGATTTCCAAAGAACGTGTCTTCGAGATCATCGCGTTGAACAAAAAAGGACAAAAACCGCTCAAATTAACCCCCGACAAGGAAGATGGAAACCGGAACGAAAGTACGTTTGCCGGAGGAGATATATTGGAGGATCAAAGCATCACCCGTTTCGATGACGACAGCAAAAATCAAATCAATAAGAAAAGGAAACCTCGCAGGAGACGCCCCGATCAACCATCTGGCAATAGAAACAGACGCAATCAGCGCCCTTCCGGTAAGGAGGGAGAAAGTCAGGAATAATACCTGCTATATTTCGTTGCTCCTGCTCTTTGTTTTTCTGCTCTCCTGCAATAAAGCGGAAGTTTATTACCACTACCGCCACATCGACAAAGGAAGATGGTATAGCGACAGCGTCATCCAATTCCAGATCGATGCTGCTGCACTGACGCAGGGAATGCCATACGACCTCTCCATTGAGATCTCCACGAACGGACGCTATCCCTACCGGGATATCTGGATGCAGGTGACCCATAATCTGGTCGATACAATCCCTCAGAGCGAAGCGTTGCATTTTCGTGTGGCCGACGATTACGGCCACTGGCTGGGCGACGGCGTGGGAGGACTCTACCAGCTCTCATTACCTCTCCATTTGTCGATACCCCTCGATACCACTTCTGGTTATGTGATTCAGCTGCGCCAGATAATGGATGCCAATCCGCTGCCGGGTATCGAGAAGATAGGCTTAAAAGTGGAGATGAGTGATAAACGTGAAAGAGGTGGGAGCTAAAAAAGAGAAAGAAGAAGCGATGAGGATTGTTTTTATCGGAGCCGGAAACCTGGCGACACATCTTGCCGAAGCATGCAAAACGGTGGGTCACGAAATTCTGCAGGTATACAGCAGAACAATGGAGAATGCTGCTACGCTGGCTGCAAAAACAGGCGCAGATGCGATAAATGATCTGTCGCAGGTCAACCCTGCAGCACACCTCTATCTCTTTTCCGTGAAGGATGATGCCCTGGCTGCTGTCATTAAGCAGATGCCCCAAACAGGAGGTGTCTGGGCGCACACCGCCGGAAGCCTTCCCATGCATCTCTTTGCTGCACTCCATGCGGAACACGGAGTGCTCTACCCCCTGCAGACATTCAGCAAGCACCGGAAGATTGATTTTGACACGATCCCCGTTTTTGTGGAGGGAAGCAGTGACGCCACCACACGCCTGCTGGAGGAATTTGCCTGCACCCTTTCAAGCAACGTGCAGCGCCTCTCTGGTGAAAAACGGCGTTTTCTGCACCTTGCAGCCGTTTATGCCTGCAACTTCGTGAATCACATGTACACGCTGGCAGCGGAGATCACCCACAAAGAGGAAATTTCTTTCGACCTGCTGCTGCCCCTCATTGTCGAGACTGCTGCCAAGGTCACCACGATGACGCCCAGTGCAGCACAAACTGGACCGGCTGTGCGGTACGACGAGGGCGTCATGGCAAAACACCTCGCCCTGCTCAACGACGCGGAGATGGAAGAGATCTACAAGCTCCTCAGCAAAAGCATTCACAAACATGCCGGCGGTCGCTGAATCTGAAACTGAAAATGAGGTGGAGAAAGGGTTGTAGACTCGCCCGACAATGGGGAAACCTAAAAATTAACATTGAAAAATTGAATGCCTCATAAACTTAAGTTATATTTGCATCATATAAAAACCACTCCTGATAATGGCAAAATTTAAAGGTTATGTAGAGGTAAACACAGACCGTTGCAAAGGTTGCGATCTGTGCGTGGTGGCTTGTCCCACCGACGTCCTCGAACTGGAGCCGCGTGAGGTAAACGACCGCGGCTATCATTATGTCTACATGAAAAATGAAGACGACTGCATCGGCTGCGCCAACTGTGGCTATGTATGTCCCGACGGATGTCTGACAGTCTACAAGGTAAAGGTAGGATAAAAAAGAATAGTATGTCTGAAGAAATAGCATTGATGAAGGGTAACGAGGCCATCGCCCATGCAGCCATCCGCTACGGCGTGGACGGCTACTTTGGTTATCCCATCACACCCCAGTCCGAGATCATCGAAACCCTCATGGAAGAAGCCCCCTGGAAGACCACGGGCATGGTGGTGCTGCAGGCCGAGAGCGAAGTGGCTGCCATCAACATGGTCTACGGCGGCGCCGCCTGCGGCAAGTATGCCATGACCTCCTCTTCGAGCCCCGGCATCAGCCTCAAGCAGGAGGGCATCTCCTACATGGCAGGCGCAGAGCTGCCCGCACTCATTGTGAACGTACAGCGTGGCGGGCCGGGATTGGGTACCATCCAGCCGTCGCAGGCCGATTACTTCCAGACGGTGAAAGGAGGCGGACATGGCGACTACAAGTTGATAACGCTGGCACCCAGCTCGGTGCAAGAAATGGCCGACTTCGTGGGACTGGCTTTCGACTTGGCCTTTAAATACCGTAATCCGGCCATGATACTCTCCGACGGGGTCATCGGACAAATGATGGAAAAGGTGAAGCTCCCCGCTTGGCGCCGACGCAGAACCGAACAGGAAATCCGAGAACAATGTCCTTGGGCTACCCTGGGAAAGACAGCCGACAGAAAACCCAATATCATCACCTCGCTCGAACTCGACTCGGCAGCCATGGAGAAGAACAACGAACGCTTTCAGGCCAAGTACCGAGAGGTGGAAGCTACAGAGGTACGGTATGAAGAGGTGAAATGCGACGATGCCGACTATCTATTGGTAGCTTTCGGTTCCGCTGCACGCATCTGTTTGAAAAGCATCGATCTGGCACGGCAGGAAGGCATTAAAGTGGGACTGCTGCGTCCCATCACGCTATGGCCATTCCCATCGGAAATATTGCATGCCTACGGCAGCAGAGTGAAAGGCATACTTACGGTAGAGTTGAACGCCGGACAAATGGTCGAGGATGTACGGCTGGCGGTGAACGGACAAATACCCGTCGCCCACTACGGTCGCCTGGGAGGTATCGTTCCCACACCCGATGGGGTGCTGGCGGCATTGAAAGAGAAAATAGTTCACTAAAAAATCAACTGTCATGGATCCAAAAATCAGAAACATTTTTTTGCTCCTCTTCCTGTTGGCATTCGTTGGAACCATCATCGTCTATTTCTCCTCTGCACAGAACATGGAGCTTACCTGGTATTTCGGTGGTGCGGCAATCTTGTTTTATCTTGTCTACCGCTT
Source organism: Proteiniphilum sp. UBA5267 (assembly GCA_002411515.1). Classification (GTDB taxonomy): domain Bacteria; phylum Bacteroidota; class Bacteroidia; order Bacteroidales; family Dysgonomonadaceae; genus Proteiniphilum. Next base: position 13,979 of record DHTF01000012.1, read on the forward strand.
TACCAAAAAATAAGGATGGAAAAGAGCAGCCGCTCATGACATAGGTAACATGCATCGAAAAGGAATTGGAGCAATCCACTATGAAGGATGAGTGTCATCATTTTGATGCAGGTTGCTTACATTTGGAAAAAAACATATTCTTATGAACAAAGATCAAATAATAAGTCCGGAAAACCTGGTATATGCCAAACCGGAGCTCATGAACAACAACCACATGCACTACTGCCCCGGTTGTTCGCATGGAGTGGTGCACAAGCTGATAGCCGAAGTCATTCAGGAAATGGAACTGCAGGAGAAAACAATCGGTATCGCCCCGGTGGGATGTGCCGTGTTTGCCTACAATTACATCGATATCGACTGGATGGAGGCTGCCCATGGACGTGCTCCTGCGCTGGCTACTGCTGCCAAGCGTCTGTTGCCCGACAAGATGGTGTTCACTTACCAGGGCGACGGCGATCTGGCTGCCATTGGCACGGCTGAGACCATTCATGCTGCCAATCGCGGTGAAAACATCGCCATCATCTTCATCAACAACGGTATCTACGGAATGACTGGCGGTCAGATGGCACCCACCACATTGAAAGATATGAAGACCTCCACCAGCCCTGAAGGACGCAATACACAGACCATGGGCAACCCCTTGAAGATTCTCGATATGCTGGCGCTTCTCGACGGTGTTTGTCTGGCCACACGGGTCAGCGTGCACACTGCTGCAGCTGTAAAGAAAACCAAGCGGATGATCAGGCTCGCTTTTGAGAACTCACTTGCCGGAAAAGGAACATCCATCGTGGAGGTGGTGTCGACCTGCAACTCCGGGTGGAAAATGACACCCGCTGCGGCCAACGATTGGATGGTGGAAAATATGTTTCCGGTATATCCCATTGGTGATTTAAAAAATATTTAAACAAGAAGTAGAAAGCATGTTACAGGAAATAGTGATATCGGGCTTTGGCGGACAAGGTGTGCTCTCAATGGGGAAGATCCTCGCATATTCGGGTATGATGGAAGAAAAGGAAGTGTCGTGGTTCCCGGCATACGGACCCGAACAGCGTGGCGGTACGGCCAATGTGACGGTCATCATCTCCGATGAACCCATCAGTTCACCCGTCTTGAATCAGTTCGATGTGGCCATTGTACTCAATCAACCCTCACTCGAGAAATTTGAGGGGCGTGTAAAGCCCGGCGGAGCACTTATCTACGATGGGTACGGCATCCACAAGAAGGTGGAACGGAAAGACATCAATGTATACCGGGTCAACGCCATGGATGAATCCATGAAGATGGACAACACCCGGGTTTTCAACATGATCATATTGGGTGGACTGCTCAAAATATCCCCCATGGTAGAACTGGAGAATGTGATGAAAGGCCTGAAGAAGTCGCTGCCCGAACGGCACCACAAACTTCTTCCCATGAACGAAGCGGCTATTTTGCGAGGCATGGAGCTTGTGGAACAGGAGCAACAGGCTGAATAAATATTCCTGAAACTGCTTTATTTCTTACCAAAAGGCCACCAGCTCCATCTTTTTTTCTTTTCCGGTTCAGCTGATTTGGTTTGGGTTTTCTCTGCCTTTACCGACTGAGGTGCTGGACTTTTCGCCGACTGCGATCGGACCGTTTTTCCAGCCTCCTGCTCGGGTTTGTTACTCTGCCTATTTCCTGATCGATTGCTGGTCCGTTTGTCTCTTTTTGTTTCTTCACCAGCCGGTTTATCTCCTTTTGCGCGGGAATGATTGCTCCGCGCCCGGGAAGTCATCTCCTGAGGTGCAGCAGCATCTGAAGCTTGTTTTTCCGCATCCTGCTGCAGCCTCTCAGATTTCTTGATTACTTTCTTTTTGGGCCTTTCGTCGCCCTCTCTTTGTGGTGTGTGCTGTTCGCGGGCCTCTCTGTTTTGGGTTTGTGCCCCGCTTTCTTCCTGTGTGCGAGTGCCCTTTTTTCGACGGTTTCCAGTCTTTGCCTTTTCCTCAGAACGTGGCTTTCCACTCTCATCCGCACGCAACGCTACTTCTTCTATCTGTTCTGCGCCGATCTCTTCCTTTTTTTTCTCCTGTCGGGCCGGTCTCTCTTTTCTTCCCTGTCGTTCCTGTTTGGGTGGTCTCTCTGCACTCTCCGCTCTTGGTGATTTGTCGGATCCTCCGGACCGTTTTCCCCCTTTGCCCGATTTTGACGTGCGACCGCCTCTGCCGCGCTGTGCACTCTCCCGCGTGGGATTGTAGGCAGGTGCCTCTCCCATCTCTGCCGGCACCGGAATGCGGTAGATCTCCTTCTGCAGAAATTTCTCGATCAGAGAGAAGCGGTATTGTTCCTCGGGAGAGACAAAAGTGATGGCCATGCCGGTGTCGCCCGCCCTTGCGGTACGCCCGATGCGGTGTACATAATCTTCGGCATCGTAGGGCACATCGTAGTTGATCACCAGGGTGATGTCGTCGATGTCGATTCCCCGTGCTACGATATCTGTCGCCACCAGGATGTCTACCCTTTCGTTTTTGAACTCATGCATCACGTGATTGCGTTGCGCCTGATCCAGGTCGGAGTGCATCTCTCCAGCCGAGAGCCCCATTTTGTGTAACGTGCGGGCGATATCCTTAACTTTTTGTTTTGAGCCGGAGAAAAGAATCACCTTGTTGGGTTTCTTCTCCTTGAACAGCTGCTTCAGGATACCCAACTTCTGGGCGTCGTAGCAGATGTAAGCCGACTGCAGGATGGTCTCCGGGGGACGAGAAATGGCAATGGTAATCTCTTCCGGATTGCGCAGGATGGTTTTTGCCAGCTGTTGTATCTTGGGCGGCATGGTAGCCGAGAACATCACTGTCTGTCGCTCTTTTGGCAGCAAGTTGGCAATCTTCATGATGTCATCGAAAAAGCCCATGTCGAGCATCCTGTCTGCCTCATCCAGAATGAAATATTTTACTCCCGAAAAATCAATGTTATATAGGTTGATGTGTGAGAGCAGCCTGCCCGGTGTGGCAATCACCACATCGGCACCGCTCATCAGGCCTCTTTTTTGCACGTCCCACGCTTCACCGTCGTTGCCGCCATATACGGCTACCGAGGAGAAGGGGGTGAAGTAGGAAAAGCCTTCCATTTGCTGGTCAATCTGTTGTGCCAACTCACGCGTAGGAGCCATGATGATGGCATTCACTTTGTTTTCCTCGTGTGGCTCCGAATGCAGGTTGTTCAACAGTGGCAGCAGAAAGGCGGCAGTCTTCCCCGTGCCGGTCTGGGCACAGGCAATCACATCCTTCTTTGCCAGGATCACCGGTATAGCCAGCTCCTGCACGGGAGTCATTTCAGTAAAGTTCATCGCTTCCAGGCCTTCCTGGAGAGGTTCGCAAAGTGTAAGTTCGGTAAATTGCATCTTTAAATCCTTATTTCTTCAAAGATACAAAGATACGATGAATAATTG
>DHTF01000032.1:0-11794 GCA_002411515.1 Proteiniphilum sp. UBA5267
CTGTGATCTTCACCGAGGATTTTCTTAAAATCGTAATTCAGCGTATTGGTATTTCGCAATGTTTGTCTTTCCCCATTTACCAAACGGATTGCAGGCTTACCTTGATTGTCGACCGAGGGATAATTCTTGATATAATAGGTGGTCAATCCCCAATATCGTTGATCCCCATCATCCTGGTGATCCAACCCCGCCTCTGATCGCAGGCGAAGATTGTCAATGATCTCCCATGAGGCACTCCCTGCCAGATTGAGTCTCTTCTGTGTTTTCTCCCGTGCATTGTCGGAGATAGAGATTAACGGATTGTAAAGATTTCCCAGATCATCGTCATCACTACCTGCAGTAGCATCCAGATTTCTTAGCGGGATGGGCGTATAAATGACGGAATATTTCAACCTTTTGTCGGTGTCGAGTGTACTTCCGGCATCATTTGCGCCGCCTCCGTTTATCTGCGTGTCGGTATATCGGGCTGAGAAATCGAGTGAGATCTTATCAGTGGGCTTGTTATTTAATTTCAGGCTCATGCTGTTTCTCTTGTAGTTAGATCCTTCCATAATCGCTTTGTCGGAAAGATGAGAGAAGTTGAAAGCATAGGTCATCTTGTCACTCCCTCCGTTCAGACTCAAGCTGTGGTTCATGGAGGTACCGGTGCGGCCAAAGGTAAGATCTTGCCAGTCGTTATAGGGCACATTGCGATAGAGATCCAAATCCTGAAAGTTCCCGAAGAAGGAGTTGTAATTTCTGAGCGCATCGTCTCCCTGCAGTGCTGCCAGCTCATATTGCCAGGTTGCATAATCGTATGGAGAGAGCACATCGAGTGTTTTGGCGATTTTTTTTACGCCGAAATAGGCATTATAACTGAGTCGCAGTTTGCCTGCTTTTCCCGATTTGGTGGTTACGATGACTACGCCATTGGCGCCACGGGATCCATAAATGGCAGTGGAAGAAGCATCTTTCAACACGTCGATCGATTCAATATCTGTGGGAGGGATGTCGGAGATGGTGCTCACAGGGAAACCATCTACGATAAAGAGAGGATCGTTACTCTGTGTGATAGAGCCGCCTCCGCGAACACGAATCCGCATCTCTGCGTCAGGTGATCCTTCTGTGGTGAGGACCTGTACCCCTGCCATTTTTCCGGTGATCGCCTCCACTGCCGAAGCAACTGGCACTGCAGCAATCGTTTCCGCATTCACAGATGTGACCGATCCAGTGAGGTCTCTTCGTCGTTGGGTGCCATATCCCACGACGACGACTTCATCGAGGCTTGACACATCTTCTACCATGATAATATTCATTACATTCCCTGTAATAACAACCTCCATCTCTTTCATACCAATATAAGAGACGTGGAGCGTGGTGGCTGATGTTGGTGCCGAAAGTGTGTAATTTCCGTCGATATCTGTCGCTGCGCCAATGGTGGTTCCCTTCACCATGACGTTTGCACCAATGACTGGTTCACCGTAGGTATCTTTTACTGATCCGCGGATCGTTTTCTCTTGAGCCGTTAAGCACAAAGAAAAAAAGAGGAAAAGTAGCATACCGATGGTTACTTTCTTTTTCATGTTAAATTCATCCATTTTATTCATGTTATTTAAGTTAAAAATAATTGTATCGAAGATTTAAAAAAACTTCAAGGCGACCTTTTACAATAATACTCCATATTCATGAGAATAAAGGGGATAAATTGGTTTTTATTGGGTGTTGAATTGTTATACATCGAAAAAAATGAGAAAAGAATGAAAAAAAAAATATACATTTGTTTCAAATAAAATAGTGTTAAAGGGAGTGATAATTGGGTGAAAATAAGATTTTACATATTCATTTTTTATCATTTTTGTGGGTTACTGCAATTGTTTGGACAACCTGAGGCCTATTTCAAACATTATGGTACCGAAAATGGTCTACCGCAGCATACCGTTACGGATATTCTGCAGGATGAAAAAGGTTTTATGTGGTTTAGCACCTGGGACGGGTTGAGTAAGTTTGACGGTTATACATTCACCACCTATCATCTGCCTTCGGGCAATACGGTTGAGTCGAGAAGCAGTCGCATTGACAATCTCTATGAGGATAAATACAATAATATTTGGGCTTTAACGTATGACAATCAGGCTTATCGTTTCAACATAGAAACCGCATCATTTTTGGGCCCAAATTCCATTGAAGCTTGCAGGGAGAATGCTTTTTCCGTGTCACAGATAGTACCCAAGGAGAGCGGTGTAGTCTGGCTTTTATCTGAGAAACATGGATGTATTTCCATAACAGACTCGTTATTTAGTACCAATGTGTACAGTACCCGCAATCATAATTTAACGGATGATTGTGTGCATGCTATTTACGAAGACAAATCTCAAAATTCCTGGATTCTTACGAACAATGGTCTTACCCTTGTGCCGGCGGGGACCTCTGCTTCAGTTTTTTATTTTCATCCCCTTTCAGCAGCCCGATATACAGAGGCCGTGCCTTTTTTTACTGCTCTTGAGTTGGAAAACACAATATGGTTCGGTTCAAACAGGGGGATCATCTGGAAGTATGATCTGAAAGAGGATACCTTTTCAGAGCTCCCTACGGGGACCTCTTCAGATATTATTTCAATCATTGAACTTTCTTCTGAAAAGATACTTATCCTCTCCAAGTTAAATGGTTTTGTTATTTATAATACACACGACGGGAGCATGGAGGTGCATAATTCGGAGACAAATCCTGAAATGAAATTCCGTCAAATCATGACGGGTTATGTGGATCGTTCTAAGAACATATGGATGGAAACTGATCAGCTGGGTGTTGTGAAGTTTAATCCTTATAGCGGTCAATACAGGCACTTTATGCCCTTTGTTGAAAGTACGGTAACCAGTGTATTTCCTCCCAATTTTTTTATTTTCGAAGACAGCAGTGATCGGCTGTGGGTACATCCCCGAGGGGGTGGATTTTCAATTTACGACAAAGAGAGTGATCAACTCCTGCCCTTCTATAATGAACCTTTCTCTCAACATTGGCTTTTTTCCAATATGATGCATTCCGCCTATTCCGACAGGCAGGGTAATTTATGGATGTGCACACGTTCCAACGGATTGGAGAAGGTGATTTTTTATGATGAATCTAAATTTAAATCGATCCCACTTCATGTCAATGTTAACTCAACGATCAGTAACGAAGTACGTCCTATTTTCGAGGATTCGCAGCATCGTACATGGGTAGCAACAAAAGATGGAAGGGTCTATGTTTATGATGCACAGATGAAAGAACTGGGCATTGTGAATCATCGCGGAGAGATAGGAAGTGGTGCCCCCCTTGAGGGTATCGCATATTGTATTACAGAAGATTCTGAGCAAAATATCTGGATAGGTACAAAAGGAGAAGGGGCTGTTAAGCTTACAAGAAAAGTACAAGGGAATGGTTTTCAGGTATACCGCTATAAACATAACCCAGATGATAAATATTCGCTGAGTGACAATAATGTGTATTCAATTTTTGAAGACAAAAACAAGAATATCTGGATCGGAACTTTCGGAGGGGGATTAAACCTGGTTACTTCTGGAGATGAGGATAGCAGAATTGTGAATCATCTCAACGATTTAACCCATTACCCTTTTAACCAGGCAGATCAGGTCAGAGTCATCACGAGCGACAAGCAAGGTCATATTTGTGTGGGCACTACACTGGGTTTCATGATGTTTGATGCTGATTTCAAGTCGCCCGAAGAAATAGATTTTAAAATTTTCACACGGAGCAACACTGATAATAATTCTATAGGGGCAAATGATATCATTGACATCTGTACCACGCGATCGGGTGATACATATATTGGAACATTTGGAGGAGGAATAAGCAAAATCAAAGAAACAGATGAAAGTGGTTTTCCGGTCAGTTTTGAAACATACAATGCAGCACAGGGTATACCTTCAAATATCATTCTTTCCATTGAAGAAGATAAAAGAGGTGATCTTTGGATAAGTAGTGAAGGTGGCCTCACCAAATTTAACCGGCAAGCTGAAACTTTTGAAAACTTCAGCGAGATAAAGCGAATGATGAAAAGACATAATTTCTCCGAAAACTCAAGCTGTTGTTTGCGTGATGGAAGCATGTTGTTCGGTTATTCACACGGAATGTTTGTATTTGACCCGGAGAACGTAAAGAATAATACTTTCAACCCTTATCTCGCACTGGTACAGTTCCGTTTATTCAATCGTAGCCTGCAGATCTCCGACCAAGGGCCGTTATATAAAAGTATCGATTTGATTGAACGTCTTCAACTTAAACACAATCAGAATTTTTTTAGTATTGAGTTTGCTGCACTAGACTATACCGATACTGAAAATATTCTTTATGCCTATAAACTGGATGGGTTTGACAAGGAATGGATCTATTCTGGTAACCAGCGCATTGCCAATTACACCAACTTGTCGCGGGGTAAATATCTTTTCCGGGTGAAGTCGACCAATAGCGACGGCGTATGGACCAACAACGAACGCACCCTTGCCATTGAGGTACTCCCCCCCTTCTGGGCCACTGGCTGGGCATATCTCATCTATGCACTCCTGGCTGTAGTGATATTGTATTTTATCTTCAGGATATTGTATGCTTTCTACAAAATGAGAAACAAAATCGTGTTGGAAAAACAGGAGTCAGAGATCAAAACCCGGTTCTTTACCAACATTTCTCATGAAATCCGCACGCCGCTCACGATGATCGTTTCTCCCATTGAGAACCTGATACAAAGTACATCGACTCCAGAACCGGTGAAAAAACAGCTCTTGCTTGTTTCAAAGAATACCAAACGCTTGTTGAACATGGTGAATCAGATTCTCGATTTTCAGAAGATGGAACAGTCGCCACTCACCGTGAGTAAAATTGCCATAGGACCTTTTGTGGAAAATTTATATGAGAATTATACACACAATGCAACACTGAAAAGTATTTTGTACAGCTTTGAAAACAAAGTCGGAGATCAGCTTATATGGGTCGATGCCGAAGCAGTGGAGAAGATTGTAGTGAACCTGCTTTCCAATGCATTCAAATATACTCCCCCGGGGAAATCGGTTCATGTCTCGGTGTTTCCCCATAATAATGATGAGGTGGCGCTGCAGGTAAAAGATACCGGTATTGGCATCAACAAAGAAAGAATGAGCCGTTTGTTCCGTCGTTTCGAGTCTTTTAACGAAGATGCCAGCAAACCCAGTACCGGTATCGGACTCTCCATTGTGAAAGAGATGGCCGACAAGCACCGCGCCAGGATCGAAGTGGATAGTGAAGAGCAGGTGGGCAGTAAATTTACAGTCTATTTCCGGACAGGAACTTCTCATTTTGGGAACGACGTCACCATTGATGACTCCCTCAGTCCGTTGGCAGTACGCGAACTCGAAGAGGGAGGAGAGGAGAATCAGCTTCCACTCATTGTGTCAGAGGAGGTCAACGACCAACCATCGGTATTGGTGGTGGAGGATGATGAAGATCTGCGTCAGTTTATTCTTTCTATACTTGAAGATGAATATGAGGTACATGAAGCATCGAATGGAAAAGAGGGGCTCGAAAAGGCGTTAGAGCTTATTCCCGATTTTATTGTCAGTGATATTATGATGCCGGAAGTAGATGGCATTGAGTTACTTGAGAAGGTGCGCAGCAATATCCATACCAGCCATATTCTCTTTCTGTTGCTCACGGCAAAAACTACATTAGACAGCAAATTGGAGGGCTTTGGACAGGGAGCAGATGAGTACATTACCAAACCTTTCAGCGTCTCCTACTTCAAGGCACGGGTCAAAAATCTGTTGCAACGCAGGAGTGAATTACAGCGTTATTACCGAAACAGAACGAACTCTTCTCCGGTAGCCTTATCCAGGGCAAAAGAAATAACAGACGCTCCTTTCAACGAAAAAGACCTCGCTTTTGTAAGGGCTATAAACGAATTTATTGAATCACATCTTGGCAACAGTGATTTTGTAATTGAAGATATGGCTGTGGAGATGGGAATGAGCCGTACGGTATTCTTTAAAAAGCTGAAAGGACTCACGGGGCTCGCTCCCATAGAATATGTACGGGATGTGCTGATGCAGCATGCAGCAGAACTTCTCGAGCAGGGTGACCATGCTATCAAGGAGATTTCCTATATGGTGGGCATGAGCGATGCCAAATATTTTACTCGCTGTTTCAAAAAGAAATTCAATATGACACCTACAGAATATAAAAAAACATTTTTGCGAGATGAAATGCTCAAATGAGGTAGGCATGCAGACTTAGTTTGTTCCTGTCACCTCCTTTTGTCGGGTGTACTGTGCTCGACCACGATGGATGATAAATTAGCTTCCCAGGGTTTGGAAGTATTAAAATAAAATGATTAACTTTGAAATTCAAAAGGTCGTGTGCCTCACAGTGTGCTCGAGAACAGTATAATGAAGAATAGATCATAATTTAAAAATACATATTCTATGAAAAGTTTTATTCACGATGACTTTTTGCTCCAAACAGATGCAGCAAAAGAGTTGTATCATGGCCATGCAAAAAATCAACCGATCATCGATTATCACTGTCATCTCAATCCGGAATATATCGCGAAAGATCATACCTTTGACAACCTGGGGGAGATATGGCTCGAGGGTGATCATTACAAGTGGAGAGCTATGCGCACCAACGGCATCGACGAGGAATACTGTACAGGAAAGAATGCCAACGACCTGGAAAAATATATGAAGTGGGCCGAAACAGTACCCTACACAATGCGGAACCCCTTGTATCACTGGACACATCTGGAGCTGAAAAGGGCTTTTGGAGTGGACAAACTGCTCAATCCGGAGAGTGCAAAGGAGATTTACGATGTCTGTACCGCGAAGCTTCGTACTCCGGAATATAGCGCACGTGGATTGATGAAAATGTTCAACGTAAAGGTGGTATGTACTACGGATGATCCGGTGGATAGTTTGGAGCATCATCTTACATTAAAAAAAGAGCGCTTTGAAGTGAAAGTACTGCCCACGTGGAGACCCGATAAGGCGATGGCGGTAGAGAACCCCAAGTCATACCGTGGTTACGTGGAGAAGTTGTCGGAAGTTTCGGGTCAGACCATCAGTCAGTTCAGCGACTTGATAGAGGCATTGCGCAAACGACACGATTTCTTTGCCTCAGTAGGCTGTAAGCTTTCAGATCATGGAATAGAGGAGTTTTATGCCGAATCCTATACGCTGACTGAGATTGAACAGATTTTCAATAAGGTGTATGGGGGGTATGAGCTGACCAAAGAGGAGATTCTGAAATTCAAATCGGCCATGCTCTATGAGGGAGCCCTCATGGATTGGGAAAAAGGCTGGGCACAGCAATTCCATTATGGAGCCATTCGCAACAACAATACGCGGTTGTTTAACAAACTGGGGCCGGATACCGGATTCGATTCGATTGGCGATTTTACCATCGCCAAAGCAATGAGCCGTTTCTTCGATCAGCTTGACAAAGATAACAAGCTGGCCAAGACCATCATCTATAATCTGAACCCCCGAGACAATGAACTAATTGCAACCATGATTGGGAACTTTCAGGATGGCTCGGTCGCTGGGAAAATTCAGTTTGGCTCCGGCTGGTGGTTCCTTGATCAAAAAACAGGAATGGAGGCCCAGATGAACTCACTCTCTAACTTGGGGCTGTTAAGCCGGTTTGTGGGTATGCTCACCGATTCGCGCAGTTTCCTCTCCTATCCGCGGCATGAATACTTCCGCCGCATTCTCTGTAACCTCATCGGCAATGATGTAGAGCATGGCATATTGCCTTCCTCAGAGATGGACTTCCTCGGCAAAATGGTAGAAAATATATCCTACCACAATGCGAACAATTTTTTTAATTTCTAAAAATCAAATAGAATGAAACTAGGAAAGTATAGCATCGGTGTGGGCGATCGTTTTACGTATCAGGGAAAAGCGCAATTGCGTGCAATCATGAAAGCCAATGAGACAGGATTGAATATTACACCGGTATGGAACAAGTCGAACAGAGAACATATTTATGTGGGGACTGTTCCTGTAGATACCCGCAAGGAGGCTGATGAGGCGGTTAAAGCACTGAATCATACCGGAGCTTACTTTGTGGATGCCGATCATATTAACCTGACTACCGTATCGAAATATGTGGAGGTGTCTGATTTCTTTACGCTTGATGTGGCTTCCTTTATTGGTAAGGAGAGCAGCAAAGAGGAGGTGGATGCTTTTGTGGCTTCCTGTGAAAAATATCTCGGAGAACTGCATATCCCTGGTATGGAGGAACCCTTGCACATCACCAAAGAGTTGTTGACTAAGACTGCCGGTAAATTTCTGGCAGCCACACAACATGCCTCTGAGATTTATGCTTACCTGAAAAAAGAGAAAGGAGAAGGTAATTTCATCACCGAGGTGTCGATGGATGAGGTGGAGACCCCGCAGACTCCGGTGGAAATGCTCTTTATTCTGAAGATGCTTGCCAACAAAGGTGTGCCTGCACAAACCATTGCTCCCAAGTTTACCGGGCGTTTTAACAAGGGAGTAGACTACGTGGGCGACCTGGCACAGTTTGCCAAGGAATTCGAAGAGGATGTACTGGTGCTTGATTTTGCGGTGAAAGAATTCGGCCTGCCAGAAGAACTTAAGCTGAGCGTTCACTCGGGGAGCGATAAATTTTCCATTTACCCGATCATGGCAGAGGTGATTGCCAAATATGACAAGGGACTGCACTTGAAAACGGCCGGTACTACCTGGCTCGAGGAGGTGATAGGCCTCGCTGTTGCCGGTGGTGAAGGACTTGATCTGGCAAAGAAAATTTATGAAAATTCCTACAATCGTCAGGAAGAGTTGTGTGCTCCTTACGCCGATGTAATTGATATCGATGGCACAAAACTTCCCACCGTGGAGGAAGTGAAAGGCTGGTCGAGTGAAAAGTATGCCAATACGCTCCGTCATATTCCGGGCCATGCTGATTACAATTCCAATTTCCGCCAGTTGATTCATGTGGCTTACAAAGTAGCTGCAGAAATGGGAAAGGAGTATACTGACCTGCTGGTGAAATATGCCGATGTGGTGGGATCCTGTGTGGAAGAGAACATTTACGACAGACATCTGAAAAGATTATTTGCGATTTAAATCATAGAATGGGCACGCAGATATCTGTGACAATTTCTCGTTTTATGAAAGGAGTTTCACGTGATTTATTCCCAGTCGACCGGATAATCGACTTATATTTGTCCACGTCAAACATTAAAAAAAATATATTATGTACGATTTTTTTGATATCAAAGGAAAAGTAATTGCCATCACGGGAGGGACCGGTGTACTGGGCACGTCGATGGTGAAATACCTGGCTGCGCATGGAGCCAAAGTGGCTGTGCTGGCAAGAAACAAACAAAAAGGAGATGAGCTCATAGAGCAGGTGAAAGCAGATGGGGGAGAGGCGATTTTCCTTCAAACAGATGTAACCAATGAGACCGTGTTGAAACAAAATGCCAAAGAGATTGCGGAGAAATATGGCACCATTGATGTGTTGATCAATGGCGCCGGAGGTAATATGCCGGGAGCAACAATTGGACCGAACAGCAACATTTTCGACCTGAAGATAGATGATTTCCGCAAGGTGGTCGATTTGAACCTGATGGGTACGGTGATGCCCACAGTCGTTTTTGCTGAATATATGGTAAAAGCGAAAAAAGGGAATATTGTGAACATTTCTTCTGCCTCCGCCCTGCGTCCCCTCACACGAGTGGCCGGCTATGGAGCTGCTAAAGCAGCCGTAACAAACTTTACCAAATACATGGCCGGAGAGTTGGCTACCAAGTTTGGTGAGAATTTTCGGGTAAATGCTTTGTGCCCCGGCTTCTTCATCACTGAACAAAATAGGACATTGCTTACCAACCCCGACGGATCCTATTCCGATCGCGGGAACACGATCATCGCGCACACACCCTTCCGCCGCTTTGGTATTCCGGAAGATCTGCTCGGTACGTTGCACTATCTGGTGAGCGATGCGTCCAAATTTGTGACTGGTACAGTTGCCATCGTCGATGGCGGTTTTGATGCGTTCAGTATTTAGCTGTCGTCTATTACATCATCAAATCAACACATCATTCGTATGTCATTAAAATTAAAGAAAGATTTCAAATATGCGCTGGTCGTCCCCACCAGCATGGGGGTACGCATCACACCGGTGAACGCGCAGCCGGTACAGAGTACGAACCTGTTTCAGATGCAGGCTACCAGTGCCGAAACCAATGTGGCCAGTATTTCCTCTTACCTCGGGCTACCAGTAAAGGTGCTGACCACCTTTGTGAAGGAGAGCCCTATTGCAGCTTTTATTAAAGCTGATTTGCGGGCGCGTCACATGGACTATGAAGGTCCCGAAGTGCCGCAGGGTGGTCCCTGGGGATTCCGTCATCAGTTCAATATCGCCGACAGTGGCTTCGGACTACGGGGTCCCCGCGTGCAGAATGACCGTGCCGGTGAAGTAGGCAGGACATTGAATGTAAAAGATTTCGATCTCGAACGGATCTTCGGCGTGGAGGGTGTACAAATTGTGCATCTCTCCGGACTCATCGCCGCACTTTCGCCCGACACCAGTAACTTCTGTCTGGAGATCGCCCGCTATGCAAAAAAACATGGCACATTGATCTCTTTTGATCTCAATTACAGAGCTACTTTTTGGAAAGGACGGGAGGGAGAACTGCGCGAGGCCTTTACCGAAATAGCCTCTCTTGCTGATATTCTCATTGGAAATGAAGAAGATTTTCAGTTGTGCCTTGGCATTGAAGGTCCCAAAGCAGGGGGTGAAAATATCGGAGACACCATGGATGCCTTCAAGGGGATGATCCTGAATGCACAGCAGGCATTTCCGAATGTATCGGTCTTCGCAAATACTCTCCGTGAAGTGATCAGTGCCAATGAACATCTCTGGGGGGCCATTGTTTACGAAAATGGCACATGGCACGAAGCTCCTTTGCGCACCATCAATGTGATGGATCGCATTGGTGGAGGCGATGGCTTTGTAGGGGGTCTGCTCTACAGCATCCTCAGAGAGATGTCATCCGAGAAATGGATTCAGTTTGCCTGGGCAAGCGGCGCTCTGGCCACGACATTCCTGACCGACTATGCACAACCAGCCGATGAGGATGTAATCTGGAGTATCTGGAAAGGCAACGCCAGGGTAAAGAGATGATCATTCAATGAGACAATGTGACATTGTGCCAATTTGATTTAGGTTCTTGTGTCTTGACAACAAATAAATATAAATTAATGAAAGAAAAAGCAGATATTGGATTGATCGGATTGGCCGTGATGGGTGAGAATCTGGTCTTAAATATGGAAAGTAAAGGCTATACTGTGGCTGTTTTTAACCGGACCGTGGCCAAAGTGGACGATTTTTTAGCTGGGCGTGGAAAAGGGAAGAATTTCATTGGAGCTCATTCGCTTGAAGAGTTTGTGGCATCCATCGAGCGCCCCCGCAAGGTGATGATGCTGGTGAAAGCAGGTAAGCCGGTAGATGATTTTATTGAGCTGCTCATTCCGCTGCTCGAGCCGGGTGATATCATTATTGACGGAGGTAACAGCCACTTCCCCGACAGTATACGCAGGACAAAGTACGTGGAAAGCAAAGGCCTGTTGTATGTCGGGACTGGTGTTTCCGGTGGTGAAGAAGGTGCATTGAAAGGCCCCTCCATGATGCCTGGTGGTTCACCCGAGGCATGGCCCCACGTGAAAGAGATCTTTCAGGCTGTAGCAGCCAAGGTTGACGGTGGTGTCCCCTGCTGCGACTGGGTAGGGGAGAATGGTGCAGGGCACTTCGTGAAGATGGTGCA
>DHTF01000032.1:12001-12183 GCA_002411515.1 Proteiniphilum sp. UBA5267
TATCACCTGATGAAAGATTTGCTAGGTATGGATGCTTTTGAGCAGCACGAAGTATTCAAAAAATGGAATAAAGGGGTGTTGGATTCTTATTTGATTGAGATTACCACCGACATTCTGGCCTTCAAAGATGAAGACGGTTCGCCATTGGTAGAGAAAATACTCGATACTGCCGGCCAGAAAGG
>DHTF01000032.1:12351-17947 GCA_002411515.1 Proteiniphilum sp. UBA5267
GCCAGAAAGGTACCGGAAAATGGACAGCTGTCACGGCCCTCGACATGGGTATACCTCTCACTCTGATTGGTGAATCGGTCTTCTCACGTTGTCTCTCAGCTCAAAAAGATCTGCGAGTGAAGGCATCTCAAACGTTGGTAGGCAAGACCCCGGATTTTAAAGGCGACAAACAACAGTTTATCGATGACCTGGAGAATGCCATCTACGGAGCCAAGATTATCTCCTATGCACAAGGTTACGACCTGATGATGGAGGCCGCTAAAGAGTATGGCTGGAATCTAAATTATGGTGGAATCGCACTGATGTGGCGCGGTGGATGCATCATTCGTTCCCGCTTCCTGGGAGACATCAAAAAAGCATTCGACAACAATCCTGCACTGGAAAACCTGCTGCTTGATCCTTTCTTCAAGAATGCAGTTGAGTCGGCTGAAGAGAGCTGGCGTAGGGTATGTTCCACCGCATTGCTGAACGGCATTCCCGTGCCGGCCATCACATCTGCATTGGGATATTACGATGGTTTCCGCAGCGAACGTCTCCCAGCTAACCTGCTACAGGCACAACGAGACTATTTCGGCGCCCATCAGTATGAACGGCTCGACAGCCCACGGGGCAAGTTCTTCCATACTGACTGGACGGGACGTGGAGGAAGCACGGCTTCCACCACCTATGATGTTTAATGTGGATGAGAGGATGTGATGATTCAATGATGTGATTTGAATATTTCACATCTCTCTTCTCAAATACCAAATAAGATGATTTATTACGAGAAAGGTTCTTCAGACACAGCCTTGTCGCATGATGATTTGAAGAAAGGTCTCTACGAAGCATTGGATAAATTGGGGGAACGGCAGAAAATTCTGGCCGTTCCGCCCGATTATACCCGTCTGCCCAGCAGAGCAGGAGAGCTCACGGAGATGACCTGGAAGTACTATGGTGAAAAACTGACCGATATTCTTCCTGCCCTGGGTACACACTCTCCCATGACAGAGCAACAGATCAGTCACATGTTTGGGAAAACGCCGCAATCCCTCATTCGCAATCATGATTGGCGCAACGACGTGGTTACATTGGGTGAAGTGCCAGCAGAATACATCCGTGAGGTATCAGAGGGAAAAGTCGACTTTGACTGGCCGGCACAAGTCAACAGACTTCTGGTAGAAGGCGGTTTCGATCTGATTCTCTCCATTGGTCAAGTGGTGCCACACGAAGTAGTGGGCATGGCAAACTATAACAAAAACATCCTGGTGGGTACCGGAGGCAGCGAAGGAATCAACAAGAGCCACTATATCGGTGCCGTGTACGGCATGGAGCGGATGATGGGTCGTGCTGATACGCCGGTGCGACGCGTGTTTAACTATGCTACTGAAAAGTTTCTGAAAGATTTGCCTATTGTTTATGTACAAACAGTAGTTGGTGTGAACAAACTGGGAGAGCAACAGACTTACGGACTGTTTGTGGGGGATGATTTCGACGTATTCAACCGTGCTGCAAAATTGTCACTGGAGGTCAATTTTGTGATGGTGGAGCGTCCCCTAAAAAAGGTCGTCGTCTGGTTGGATCCCACTGAGTTTAAGAGTACCTGGCTGGGAAACAAATCGGTTTACCGTACCCGCATGGCTATTGCCGATGCCGGTGAGTTAATTGTGCTGGCTCCCGCTCTAAAAGAATTTGGAGAGGATAAAACCATTGACCGGTTGATCCGCAAGTACGGCTATTTTGGTACACCCCACACCCTGAAGGCTGTCTCTGAAGACCCAGAGTTGCGAGATAACCTGGGTGCAGCAGCACACCTGATCCACGGATCGTCGGAAGGAAGATTTTCTATTACCTACTGTCCTGGAAAAGGACTGGAAAACCTAACGCGCGAAGAAATCGAAAGTGTCGGTTTCCAATGGGGTGACATCGATGAAACAATGCAGAAATATGACATTTCGAATCTCAAGGAGGGATTTAACACACTTCCCGACGGGGATGAAATCTATTATATCTCCAGCCCGGCTTTGGGCTTATGGGCCTATAAAGACCGGTTTGAGTAGCTTCCAGTGTTGAACTGAAAGAAAATAATTAATATAATTATCATGACAACAAGAAGAGAGTTTATCAGGAATGCAACTTTAGCATCAGCAGGACTGGCTATGGGCGGTATATCAACCAAAATGAGTGCGGCAAGTTACAACAGGGTAGTGGGTGCCAACAAAAAAGTGAACCTGGCACATATTGGAATCGGAAACAGGGGATGGGAGATCATCAATGATTTCGACAAGACAGGCATGGCCAATGTGGTTGCCCTGTGCGATGTGGATCTGGGAGCAGAACATACCAAAAAGGCGCTGGCCAAATTCCCCAACGCGAAACTTTTCAAGGATTTCCGGGAGATGTTCGACAAGATGGGCAACGAGATAGAAGCGGTGACTATTGCCATACCCGACTTTGCCCATTTCCCTGCAGTGATGATGTCGATGGCCGAGGGTAAGCATGTGTATGTGGAGAAGCCGCTGAGCCGTACGTTTCTGGAGTCGGAACTGATGATGCAGGCAGCCCGGAAATACCCCAAAGTAGTGACCCAGATGGGAAACCAGGGTCACTCCGAAGCCAACTACTTTCAGTTCAAAGCGTGGAAGGAAGCAGGCATCATCAAGGATGTCACTGCTATCACGGCACACATGAACAACTCGCGCCGCTGGCACGGCTGGGATCCGAATATCAAAAAATTCCCCGCAGCAGAACCGATACCCGAAACACTGGACTGGAATACCTGGTTGATGGCACGCGATCATCATGATTACAACAAAGATTTCCACTACGGCCAATGGCGTTGCTGGTACGATTTCGGTATGGGAGCACTGGGAGACTGGGGTGCCCACATTCTTGACACGGCGCATGAGTTCCTGGAACTCGGATTGCCGGAAGAGATCAATCCAATTCGGCTGAGCGGCCACAACGATTATTTCTACCCGATGTCGAGCACCATTGAATTCAAATTCCCGAAGCGGGGCAACATGCCACCTGTGGTGATTACCTGGTACGATGGGTTGGATAATATTCCCGCAGTACCGGAAGGTTACGGTGTATCGGAGATCGACCCCAATATACCGACTGTTGCAGGCGGAAAGATACAGCCCACCAAACTGAACCCCGGCAAAGAGATCTACAGCAAAGAGCTGACTTTTAAGGGAGGTTCACACGGCAGCACCTTGAGTATCATTCCCAGTGAGAAAGCGAAAGAAATGGAGAAGAAACTACCCGAAGTGCCGAAGAGTCCTTCCAATCACTTTGCCAACTTCCTGCTGGCCTGCCAGGGCAAGGAAAAGACCCGCTCGCCATTCGAAATATCCGCTCCGTTGAGCCAGGTATTCTGTCTGGGTGTGGCGGCACAGCGTTTGAACCGCAAGATTGTCTTCGACAGGGAGACAAAGCGTGTCACCAACGATGCTTTTGCCGATGCCTTCCTCACGGGAGAACCGCCCCGAAAAGGATGGGAAGATTTTTATAAAATTTAATCAATTAACATACACAACAGCACAATGAAGAAGAATAATTTATTACTTTTTGTAATGGTCATATTACTTGCCTCCTGCACCCCACAAGGTCCGAAGTGGCAGGAATTGTTCAACGGTAAGGATCTGAATGGATGGGAAAAGTTGAACGGAACGGCAGAATACAAGATTGAAGATGGCGCCATAGTCGGTATCTCTCAACTGAATACACCCAATACTTTTCTGGCTACAACAGAGCAGTATGGTGATTTTATCCTGGAGTTTGAGTTCAAGGTGGACGACGGATTAAACTCCGGCGTGCAATTCAGAAGCAACAGCCTGGCAGATTATAAAGATGGCCGTGTACACGGTTATCAGTTCGAAATTGATCCTTCCGACCGTGCTTGGACAGGAGGTATTTATGACGAAGCACGGCGCGGATGGCTTTATCCAATGAATTACAACCCCGAAGGAATGAAGGCATTTAAGCATGGAGAGTGGAACAGTGCCCGCATCGAAGCGATTGGCAATTCCCTTCGTACTTGGGTGAACGGTATTCCTTGTGCCAATATTCTGGATGAAACCACTCCCTCTGGATTCATTGCTTTGCAAGTGCATGCTATTAAAAATGCCGAACAGGAAGGGAAAACCGTGGCATGGCGTAATATCCGCATTCTAACAGAAGAACTCGATCAATACAAAACAGTCGAGGATGAGAGTATTGTACAAATAAACCAGATTGCCAACACGATCTCCGAACAGGAAGCAGCCGAGGGCTGGAAATTGCTATGGGACGGCAAGACCACGGAAGGATGGCGCGGTGCCAAAAGAGACGATTTTCCCGATCAGGGTTGGTCGATCGACAATGGTATACTGAAAGTACTCAGTAGCGATGGCGGCGAGTCCACCAACGGAGGAGACATTGTAACGACCCGTCCCTACAAGAACTTTATGCTCAAGGTCGATTTCAAGATCACCGAAGGAGCCAATAGCGGCATCAAGTATTTTGTGGACACCAACCTCAACAAAGGCGAAGGTTCTGCCATTGGCTGTGAGTTCCAGATTCTGGATGACAAGAGGCACCCCGATGCTAAATTGGGAAAAGACGGCAATCGTACGCTGGGTTCGCTCTACGACTTGATTGCGGCTCCCGAAGATAAACCATTCCGCAACGGATTCTTCAATACCGCAATGGTAGTGGTGGAAGGAAACCATGTGGAACATTGGCTCAACGGTGTCAAAATTGTGGAATACGACCGCAACAACGATGCATGGAACGAGTTGGTGCAGACCAGCAAATACAAAGACTGGCCCAATTTCGGCAATGCTGAAGAAGGATTGCTTCTGTTGCAGGACCACGGCAACGAAGTATGGTTCCAGAATATCAAAGTAAAGGAATTATAAAAAGACAATACATCAAACAAAAACCGCCGGCATTAACCGGCGGTTTTTTATTGTAGCGCTTTCTTTTTCTTTACACGAACTCATTTTTTAGGGTCTCCACCCACTTTTCCAAACGCTCTTGTGTGAGATCATACTCATTGTCCTCGTCAATGGGAAGGCCTACCCATATGCCATCTACCACAGCCGTGGAATCGTCATACGTATATCCTTCGTCGGGTACCTGTCCTACCACATCCACTTTGTTGTGGATTTCATCATAGACCACTTTCATCGATTCAGCAAAACTGGTCGAATAGGAAGCACTGTCGCCCAACGCGAAGATGGCCGCTTTTTTCCCTGTGAAATCCATTCTTGTAAAAGAGGGGAGGAAACCTTCCCAGTCGTCCTGCAAATCCCCTATACCGGTTGTAGACGTACCGATGACGTAGTAAGTATAATCCTTTATTTCCTCGAGCGTAACCTCGAGCACATTGAATATGTCTGCCTTTCCGTCGAAAAGGTCCTGCACCTGTCTGGCAATCGATGCAGCATTACCTCCCGATGAACCGTACAGGATAGCTATTTTGTTCATTTTTTATTGATCTCCATATTGATTTAATGAGTAAACATTTCAGCCTCTGAAATGTTTGCTTTGATCACAAACGAACAAATTTTCTTTTGGCAATAACCAAAAAAGTGCTACTTTTGTGTTCCATTCGGCGCGGTAGTTCAATGGA
>DHTF01000032.1:18138-23989 GCA_002411515.1 Proteiniphilum sp. UBA5267
GTTCGATTCCCGGCCGTGCTACTCCCTCTCAATCAGCTCCAAACGGAGAATCGCTGGGTATAGTAAAGCTTTCCAGGGTAGTTTTACTCTCGAACTTCTTCACTTCTTCTATATTGCTGATTTTTAGCTGTCCACTGTATCTGCATCCCATTTCTATTTCCAGTGCATCCGTCTCGATATCACCTTGTACAGTTCCGGTGGACTTTAAAATGATTTCTTTACTCTTTATATTGCCTTTGATGTGTCCGAAGAGGATGATGTAATCACTCTCCATGTTGCCTTCTATATAAGCGTTCTCGCCGAGTATAATCCCCTTTTTCAAATTAATATTTCCGCACACTTTTCCTTCAATCCTGATGATGCTATCGCCAGAGATATCGCCTATAAAGTCAATATCACTGCCCAGAATTGTGTTTATAGGCATTGAATCTAATTTAGATACGCCTGCATCTCTTTTTTTACTCGAGTTGTCCATTTCTATTATTTTATTTTCTTTTACGTTAGAGACATTATTCCAGATCAAAACTAATATATTTTAATGGGTTTATTTTTTTATCGTCGAAAATAACTTCATAATGCAGATGGGGACCTGTACTTCTTCCTGTACTTCCCATAAGTCCAATATGATCCCCGCTTTGTATGGTTTGACCCTCTTTCACGTCGATTTGTTTGAGGTGTGCGTAGAGTGTTTGTAACGATTCGTTGTGATTGATGACAATGCATCTCCCATATCCACCATTGTACCCCGCAAACGAAACAACGCCATTGCCTGTGGCTCTGATGCTGTCTCCTTGCCGACCTTTGAAGTCAACGCCCGAATGAAACTCAATTCCTTTGCTGGTAAACGGGTTTCTGCGATACCCATAGATGGAGTTGATTTCTCCCTCAAACGGTTTCCCCAATGGTAACCCGAACAAAGTCTCTTCCATTTCAAACAGTTGATTGTCATAAAAGCCAGTGAGCTCGTTGATGTGTATGATATCAAATCCTTCCGCCACACCACCTACATTCTCCACTTTCAGGTGTTCCAGTCCCCTTTCCTGCAGGAAAGAATTGATACGGAATATTCCTGAATCTATCGAGGCGAATGTAGTCAGGGCCTTTTTGAGGTCTATTTGACTTTGGATGTAATTTGCCCGTGCAAGTCGATCTTTATAGGCACGACTTGTATTTTGAAATACAAGATAGCCGGAAACAAGAAAGAATGTGAGTGTAATGAAGAAAAAGTAATAGGCATACTTTCTCCAATTTACAATAATGTGAGTAGGTACCTGGAGTACTTTGGTGTTTTTATCTTTTGAATTGACGATTAAAACAGATGTTTTGTGCTTCATCATAAGGTCATGATATTTAAGTGATGCAACGAAGAGTGTAATGACATCGCACTTTTTTCAACTGCAATGCGGTTTGTTTTTATTGCCCTACTTGTCAAGCAGTGTTTCCGGTGCAATCTGAAAGATAAAATTATAAAGGACATTAAATCTGTTAA
The DNA here is from genome assembly GCA_002411515.1 of Proteiniphilum sp. UBA5267. Classification (GTDB taxonomy): domain Bacteria; phylum Bacteroidota; class Bacteroidia; order Bacteroidales; family Dysgonomonadaceae; genus Proteiniphilum. Next base: position 19,628 of record DHTF01000032.1, read on the forward strand.
TAAAAAAAAATGCTCATATTTTGGCTGTCCGCTCCTCGCTGTCATTTTTCAGTCTTTTTGGATAAAGCTTTTGGCTTTTGGAGATGCTTTATAATCGGCATTCAGCTCTACGAGGGGGTTCATTGAATCTTGTATAAAAAACCAACAGACAAAGAACAGTTTTGCTGGCGAACTGCAAAATTTTTAACATTGCAAATGTAAACAAAAATTGTTTATGTACTCTGAAAACCGCAATATGGGCATACTACAAAAATACATCATTTGGGGTTGCAACCCTTCATATTTACTCATTCTGGTAGGACATACAGCAATACTTCAATATTTTTCACAGACACGGTTCCCTTTTGTAAATAAGATTTGGATTTGTGTAATCCGAACATTATTTTTGTTGTTTAGATCTCCTTGATGGCGGTTGACTACGCCGACGGGAGAGATTCCACGACATTATTAATATCTATGCTCATGAAGGTTTCAGTTTTTTTTATGTTGGCTGTACTTGTCTTTTCTCTTCTTTTTAGTTCCTGCGACCGTCCAAAGGATGGGACATGGATTCAGTTGTTCAACGGCAAAGATCTTACTGGCTGGACACCCAAGATTGTTGGTTATGAAGCTGGCGATAATTTTGCAAACACTTTTCGTGTGGAGGATGGGATGATCAAGGTGCGTTACGACGGCTACGATTCACTCAGGGATCGCTTTGGCCATCTTTTCTATGAAGATGAGTTATCGAATTACAAACTGCGGGTGGAATATCGTATCGTTGGCGAGCAGTGCCCCGGAGCGCCTGGTTGGGCTTATAAGAATTCGGGTATAATGCTCCATGGACAGTCACCCGAGTCGATGTCATTGAATCAGGATTTTCCCACTTCTATCGAAGTGCAGTTGCTCGGCAGCGATTCTCTGGTACAGCGCACCAATATGAATGTCTGTACCCCCGGCACCAATGTGATGATCAACGGAGAATTGATCCTCGATCATTGCATCAATTCATCCTCGGCCTTCTTTTACGGAGAAGATTGGGTGACTGCCGAGGTGGAAGTAAGAGGCAACGAGGTGATATATCATATCCTCAATGGAGATACAGTCATGCAGTATCAAAAACCTCAACTAGATGAGCGTGACGCAACCTACGCCAAGTTGATAGAGATAAACGGGGGCGATAAGATGTTAAGCAAGGGTACCATCTCCCTGCAAAGTGAAGGACATCCGATTGATTTCAGAAAGGTAGAGCTGAAGATTCTTGAATAGAGATCCTTTTTTTCTATAAAATGAAGCCGTTGGTTGGTTGGCTAATAAAAAGTCGAGATATAATAATCCAGGCTTACATTGTCGGGTAAATCCAATTTCTTTTTGAGCCGGTATTTCTTTGTTTCAACTGTACGTCGTTCCACAAAAGTGTTGGCGGCGATCTCCTTTGTGGTAAAATTCAAAAAGATTATTGCACAAAGTATCAACTCCGACCGGGATAGATTGTTGTGCTTTTGTAGCATGCGTCGTGTGGCTTCGGGGTAGAGTTCCTGAAACCTGTTTAGAAATGAGGGATCGTTTTTTCTTGCCAGTTCAATAATTTCGGTGGAGCTTTTGTTCAGCTTTTGCTCCATCTGTTTGAGGTACATTTCTTTCGCTACTATCTTTTTTGCGGATTCTTCAAGCTGACGCTGAATCAGCGAAATTTCCTGTTCCTTTTTAGTATAGTACTTGTTCCTGGAGTGGCACCATCTTGCGACCAATAATATGACAAATGATGTAGCCAACAGGAGAATAAACACAAAACTCAGGAATGATACATTCATCTGTTTATTAAGGAGTCCATTCCCCAGTATATGCAAAAGCGAACTAACAACTTTAAGGATAATGTGACTATATATCATATACAGAAACGTTCCAACTTTAAGAAATTAACCAATCGTTCTCCTGGTTTCATTACAACAAAGATACTACATTTTGTAATTTATGAAAGAGGAGTAAGTCAATTCCAGCATCAACAATTGAAGAAAATATCCAGATCTTAATTCAAAAAATCGCATCTGAGACCGGATTGGGAAACATCAAAAACTGGTAGAACATTAACAGTTCCCTTTTTACCGATAAACCGTCTCCTGTTTTAACAGGAGACGGTTTATCTTGCTACTTTGTTCCTACCATATTCCTACCTTGCTCCTACCTTGTTCGGTATCTCTCCCTGTTTCCCTTATATATCCCTTATAACAACCTCATTCATCAATAAGGAGATAACGACCCATTACCAGTCCATTACCCGTGCAGGAAGTTATTCCTTCTGTATTTCGGGTTGCCGAAGGAGGGCTCCACAGTCTGGGTATTTTTTTTGATTAAAATAAAAAAAAGCCATCTCAAAAATATTTTTGAGATGGCCTATTTTGAATATAACTAACTGATTAACCCAGTTGCGGTCCTGATGGGATCAGGGCAATGGCAGCTTCGGTGTCACAGTATTGTTTGAAGTTCTCGATGTACATGCCGGCCAGTTTTTTGGCTTTGACTTCCCACTCGCTCTTGTCAGCATAGCTGTTTCGCGGATCGAGGATATCGGATACGCCGTTCAGTTTTGCCGGAGCAGTGAGGTTCATGATGGGTACATGGATCGTTTCAGCTTTTTCGATCGATCCGTCGATGATGGCGTCGATGATGGCACGGGTATCTTTCAGTGAGATACGTTTTCCGGTACCGTTCCAGCCTGTGTTCACCAGATAAGCCTTTGCATTGTGCTCGTGCATCTTTTCAACCAGACGCTGTGCATAGATGGTTGGATGAACTGTGAGGAAAGCCTCACCAAAAGCGGGTGAGAAAGAAGGCTGCGGTTCTGTGATGCCACGCTCTGTCCCTGCCAGCTTGGAGGTGAATCCGCAAAGGAAGTGGTACTGTGCCTGATTCTCGTCAAGTATAGATACCGGAGGCAATACGCCGAAGGCATCAGCAGAGAGATAGATGATTTTTTTGGCATGTCCTGCACGTGAAGGAAGTACAATCTTGCTGATGTGGTGAATCGGGTAAGATACACGGGTATTCTCAGTGGTGGAACCGTCGGCGTAATCAATGTTGCCTTCATCATCCACCGTTACGTTTTCCAGCAATGCATCGCGACGGATTGCTCTCCAGATGTCCGGTTCATTTTCTTCGCTCAGGTTGATCACCTTGGCATAACAGCCTCCTTCGTAGTTGAACACACCGTTGTGATCCCAGCCGTGTTCGTCATCACCGATCAGGAAACGTTTCGGATCGGCAGAGAGGGTTGTCTTTCCTGTGCCGGATAAGCCGAAGAAAATAGCCACATCACCCTCTTTGCCTACGTTGGCAGAGCAGTGCATGGAAGCAATACCGCGCAACGGCAGATAATAGTTCATCAAAGAGAAGATACCTTTTTTCATTTCGCCACCATACCAGGTGCCGCCAATTACCTGCATTTTCTCGGTCAGATCGAACAGGGTGAAGTTTTCGGAGTTCAACCCGAATTCTTTCCATTTGTCGTTGGTAGTTTTGGACCCGTTTAAGCATACAAAATCAGGCTCGCCGTAATGTTCCAGTTCATAATGAGAAGGACGGATGAACATGTTGGTCACGAAATGAGCCTGCCATGCTACTTCCATGATGAAGCGAACTTTCATGCGGGTATCTTCGTTGGTACCGCAGTAAGTATCCACTACATATAATTTTTGTGCTTTTGAGAGTTGCTCGGTAACACGTCCTTTGCAATAATTGAAAGCATCTTTCGAGCAGGGACGATTGATGGTTCCGTCCCACCAAAGAGTATCTTTGGTCACGTCGTCTTTTACAAAGTATTTGTCTTTGGGTGAACGGCCGGTAAATTTACCGGTGTAAACGGCAGTAGCTCCTGTTTTGGTTAACTTGGCTTTTTCGAAACCTTCGTTGGCAGGATTCATTTCATCCTGATACAGCGTTTCGTAGGAAGGATTGTGTACGATCTCAAAATCGCCCACAATACCATACTTGCTTAAATCTAAATTTACCATTTTTGAAAAATTTTGGGTTTATTATTTGTGATTATATAAAACTTTTCCTGTGAAGTCCTAAAACACCTCTACAAAGATATAAAATTCCAATCAATCTGAAAAGCAATTAGAGAAATTTTTCTTTAATTATGGCTCTTTTCCCCAAAAAAACCACCTTCCAACAAAAAAAAAGCGGAAAAGTTCAGTAAAAGTGAGAAAAACAGTACCTTTGTTTTCCGAAAACAAAAAGCAGTATAGACAGATACAGAAACATGAAGGTATATAATTTTTCGGAAAATAATTCGTTGCTTAACTCTTTCGTCCGTGAAATAAGAGACATCAACATCCAGGGTGACAGGCTTCGTTTTCGCAGAAATATCGAGCGTATTGGAGA
>DHTF01000032.1:24221-45196 GCA_002411515.1 Proteiniphilum sp. UBA5267
CCGCTTGCTGTGACCGAGGTGAGTGTCCCTGCGGAAGATATTGTCATCGGTACCATCCTGCGTGCAGGTCTTCCTTTCCATCACGGAATGCTCAACTATTTCGACGGTGCAGAAAACGCTTTTGTTTCGGCATACAGAAAGTACAGGGAGACTGGACATCAATCTTTCGACATCCACATCGAATACATTGCTTCTCCTTCCATTGAGGGAAAAACGCTGATTCTCGCTGACCCGATGCTTGCCACCGGCAGCAGCATGGAACTCACTTACAGGGCGCTGCTCACAAAGGGAACTCCAGCGCACATCCATATTGCCACCATCATTGCCAGCAGACAGGCCATCGACTATTGCAAGGCAAACTTTCCCGCAGATAAGACCACGATCTGGGCTGCAGCCATTGATCCGGAGTTGAACGAATCGGCTTACATTGTCCCCGGAATAGGTGATGCGGGTGACCTGGCATACGGTCAAAAAAGCTAATCGTAGAATTTTTTATCAAAAGCACGGAACTCATTCTGCTTCCTGACGAGACGACGCCAAGCCGCAGAGAGGAAACCGGTTCCGTAGCCTGTAGTTTGTACCCAGGCAGCCACAATGCTATAGGCTGCTACTTTCGCAGATCGGTGTAGTCGCATGGCATCTGCAAAAATAGCGAGGCTGTATAGGAAGGGTATGATCAGGAAGATCGGATAGCGCAGTGAAAGCAGGAAGATCATCGCCATGCCGGTGACAAACATTGCGGGAAGAGCATGCACCATTTTCAGCGAACCTGGATGTGCCAGATGAAGGTTGATGCGCGCAATGCCCGAGTTGTGTACCTGTTTAAAAAACTGTTTGAAGGTCGATCTCCTTTTATGATACACAAAGGCTTCGGGTATGAGTGCTGTACTGAATCCGGCTTTCAGCAGACGAAGGCTGAAATCGATATCTTCACCAAACCGCATGGTGCCATAGCCACCTATGACATTGAATGCTTCCCGTGAAACTCCCAGGTTAAAACTGCGGGGATGAAACTTGTCCATCGATTGCTTTTTTCCCCTGATACCGCCGGTCGTAAAGAAAGAGGTCATGGAGTAGTTTATCGCTTTCTGTATCGTCGTAAAAGAGGGTAAAGCCGCATCGGGTCCACCAAACGCATCTACGTAGTTCGTACTTAATGAACGGGAGACAGTTTCCATGTAGTGCGGTGGAATGATGCAGTCGGAATCAAAAAAAATCAAATAGCTATTTTTTGCCCTGGCAGCTCCCGCATTTCTGGAGAGTCCGGGTCCGGAATTGTCCTTCAGAAAATAGGTGATGTCGAGTCGGTCGTGATATTTTTCCACAACATCCTCGCTTTTGCGGGTAGAACCATCTTCCACGATGATCACTTCAAACTCCTTCATGGTCTGCTCGCACAGGCTTAAAAGCAGTTCGTTCACTTCTTCGGGACGGTTATAGAGTGGGATGATGATGGAGAATGACATGGTGCGCTTTTTTAAGTCGGTGCAAAACTAGCAATTTTATTTCGAATTCCGGCGAAAGTGTTGAAAGAGGAATGGGAACAAGGAATAAAAAACAGTTAAAAAAACAGTTAAAATGTTTGAATATTTAAAAAAACAACTTACCTTTGTTCCTCTATTATTATTGGCACTTATATCGAACAGAAAGGTATGAAACCAAGAAGAATAGGATCGATAAAATCGGGTGGTATTATGGTTACGTGGTATAAAATATTAATCTATAGTTTCATTTTATGTAGCGCTATTTCTTGTCGGCATGAAGATGGGACATTTATCAAAGGGAGAATCACCAATCTGCAGTCTCCTTTTATACTTGCATCTTATTTGTCGGCCGACACGCTTACCATCGATACCATTACCACCGATAACAAAGGACGTTTCAGCTACAGGAGTCATATTGATACACTGACCACCTTTTCGCTTTATCTGAACAACTACGAGAGTACCGCGGTTGTTTTCGCCAATAAGGGCGAGAAGATCCAGGTAGACGGCGATGCAAAGCTACCCGATCTCATCAAGGTAACCGGGAACGAAATAAACGACGACATAACCTCTTTTAAAACCAGCAATGTCGATTTGCTGACCCAACGTGGACAATTGCTTATTCACCTGGGTAAAGAAAAAGAATCGGATACCGTCACCGGAAACTCGCTCACGATTCAGGATGAGCTTGTTCAGCTGAATCTGCTGAATCACGAACTGACGCTGAAAGCGGAGGAATTCATCAAAGAACATCCAACACAATTATCGAGTCTGATTCTGATCAACAACTTTTTTACGAACAGCGACAATCCGCAGGCACTGGAAAGGGTGTTGGATTATATGCAGGGTGAGGTAGTGGAAACGCAATTTGCACAGAGACTGCGTTCCTATTCAAAGAAAATAAATCTTTCTGCAGAAGGTGCGCCCATGCCTTACTTCATGCTCAAAGACAAGGATGAGAAAGATGTTTATTCGCACGATTTTCAAGGAAAATACCTGCTTCTGTCGTTCGTTTCTACCGCAGGTGTTGAGTCGCGCGAGACGGTGTCATTGCTGAAAAATGCATACGCCAAAGTAAATAAAGACAGTGTGGCATTTGTCACTGTCTATATCGATTCTGACATGTACCCCATTAACTATGCCGTAAACGATTCTATCCCCTGGGTCGTTGTTCCCGAGAAAAAAAGCTGGGGATCAGATATCGTAGAATCTCTCAACGTCCAATTCATTCCGTTTAACATGTTAATTACCCCCGACGGCATCATCAAAGTGCGCAATCTGGCCGCCCAGGGAGTTGTGGATATGATTGGAAACAGGGGCGATAACTAAGTATCACGCAATCTATGTTACATGCTGGTCAAGCTATTTGGAGCGGCTGTACAGGGTATCAACGCCACGCTCATAACCATTGAAGTAAACTGCTCGAGAGGTATCCGTTTTATGCTTGTGGGTCTGCCGGATACATCCGTCAAAGAAAGCCACGAAAGAATTGTCTCTGCAATCGAAGTCAACGGCCTGAAATTTCCTCGTCAACAGATTGTCATCAACATGTCTCCTGCCGACATCCGCAAGGAGGGATCGGCATACGACCTGCCATTGGCTATTGGTATCCTGGCTGCGTCGGGCGCGGTGAGCCCCGACTTGCTGAACGATTACGTGATGATGGGTGAGTTGTCGCTCGATGGCAGCATCCTCCCCCTCAGAGGAGCTTTGCCGATTGCTATCATGGCAAAAGAGAATGGTTTCAAAGGCCTGATCGTACCCCTGGCCAATGCGAAGGAGGCTGCTGTAGTGGAGGGACTGGCTGTATTTGGGGTGAACAATATCAGCGAGGTTGTCGGCATGTGCAATGGACAACAGTTGCTTCAACGCATTGAGGTGGATGTGGAGCATGAGTTTCAGCAAGGACGCAACGTATTCGATTTCGACTTCTCCGATGTAAAGGGACAGGAAAATGTGAAGCGGGCACTGGAGGTTGCTGCTGCCGGCGGGCATAACCTCATCATGGTGGGACCACCCGGATCCGGCAAGTCGATGTTGGCCAAACGCATGCCGTCTATACTTCCGCCTTTTTCACTCGATGAGGCGCTAGAGACTACCCGCATTCACAGCGTGGCCGGTCAGATCGCTCTGAACAGATCGCTGATGACCCAAAGACCGTTCCGCTCACCGCACCACACCATCTCAGATGTGGCCATGGTAGGGGGCGGCTCTTACCCGCAGCCGGGAGAGATTAGCCTGGCACATAACGGGGTGCTCTTTCTTGATGAACTGCCCGAGTTCAACCGGAATGTGTTGGAGGTTATGCGTCAACCACTGGAGGACCGGAGAATCACCATCTCCCGGTCACGCTTCAGTGTAGATTACCCGGCCAGCTTCATGCTCGTAGCTGCCATGAACCCTTGTCCCTGTGGCTTTCACAATCATCCCGATAAGACATGTGTCTGTCCCCCCGGGGCGGTGCAGCGCTACCTCAACAAAATCTCAGGGCCTTTGCTGGATCGGATCGACATGCAAATTGAGATCACACCTGTGCCTTTTGATAAAATTGCCGACCAGTCTCAGGTTGAACATAGCGACGCTATTCGTCGTCGTGTGATGAAGGCAAGAGAGATACAGATGCATCGTTTCCGGGACATAAAGGGTATCTATTGCAATGCCCAGATGACCAGCAAGATGTTGCATAAATATGTCTCCCCCGATAATGCCGGACTGAGTTTGCTGAAGAGTGCCATGGAGCGACTCTGTCTTTCGGCAAGGGCATATGATCGAATTCTCAAGGTATCGCGCACCGTGGCCGACCTGGAGGGCAGCGAACAGATTAAACCGGCTCATCTGGCTGAGGCCATCAACTACCGAAACCTCGACAGAGAAAGTTGGGCGAGATAGAGAGCCGTGAAGTAGGAGTTTGTTTGATCAACTCAGTTCCAGCCCGAATTCATCTGACAACTTTTGCAATGCCGGGTTCTGTTGCACCATTTCCTCGAATATCTCATGCGAGGTGAGTGGTTTTTTGATGGCGTTGTCTTCTGCGATCCGGATGGTCATGGTAATCTCCCCGTTCTGCAACGTATCTCTGAGAAAGGATAGAATTACGAGGCTGTTGTCGGTGAGATACTGCTTGTTGAGTTCTGTGTTCACTTCCACTTCAAATAACACATCGCTCAGCATTCGTGGCAGGTAGAGCGACATGGTGTTTTTGAGCAGTACCTCCTCCTTTAGTGTGGCAGCATAAGATTTCCAGGCGGTAATCAGCTCATTCTCGGTGAAGAGGTTGGTTCCATTTTGCTGAACTTCTTCTTTGGCGAGGACAGTTTCTTCTTTTTGCATGCTTATAGAGGCAAGCGAAACCCCCATACCAGCCATGGACACATTTCTCCGTTTAAGAGTGGCTCGCTTTTCCAGCTCTTTCGCGGGTTGAGACTCCGTGTGAGGAGGTTCTTCCTCTTCTGGCTGCTCCGTGTTGTTCTCACGCTGGTGTTTTGCTGTTTCCTCAGCGGGTTTACGGGATGGAGGTGCTGCTGGTTCAGTTTGTGGGCCGTTCTTATGGGGTACTATCGGCTCAATAGTTTTTTTTTTTTCTTCATTTCCCATGTCGGGAACGGCCGTGAGTTGACACAACTTGATCAGTGTCAGCTCCAGCAACAAGCGTTTGTTTTTGCTCAGTCGGTAGTTGAGATCACACTCGTTTGACAGTTCTATGGCGCGATATAGGAAACTATTGCTGCATTGCTGCGCCATGGCAATATATTTTTCCCGGATAGAAGCACCTACCTGAAAAAGCTCTGCCGTGGCCGGATCTTTACAAACCAGCAGGTCGCGAAAGTGTGAAGAGATGCCGCTGACGATATACTGTCCTTCAAATCCTCTGTTGAGAATATCGTTTAAAATAAGCAGGCTATTCACTACATCTCCCTTGAGGATGGCTTCGGAAAGCCTGAAGTAGTATTCATAATCCAACACGTTCAGGTTCTCGATTACTGCCTGATAGGTAATCTCTCCCCCTGTGTAGCTTACCGTTTGGTCGAAGATGGAAAGTGCATCACGCATACCTCCGTCGGCTTTTTGCGCGATGATGTTGAGCGCCTCTACCTCGGTCTTTACCCCCTCCTCTTGTGCCACATACTCCAGATGTGACACGATGTCGCCAATGTGGATGCGGTTGAAATCGTACACCTGGCAGCGTGACAGAATAGTCGGGATGATTTTGTGTTTCTCCGTGGTAGCCAGAATGAAGATTGCGTGAGCCGGAGGCTCTTCCAGCGTTTTCAGGAATGAATTGAATGCAGCTTGTGAGAGCATGTGCACCTCATCGATGATGTACACCTTGTATTTGCCAATCTGTGGCGGTACACGCACCTGGTCTATCAGGCTGCGGATGTCATCTACACTGTTGTTGGAGGCGGCATCCAACTCGTGAATGTTATATGACCGTTGTTCATTGAAGGCGACACACGACTCACATGCGTTGCATGCTTCGTTGTCGGCAGTCGGATTCAAACAGTTGATAGTTTTGGCAAAGATGCGTGCGCAGGTAGTTTTCCCCACACCACGCGGACCACTGAACAAATAGGCATGTGCCAGCTTACTGCCTGCAATGGCATTTTTCAGTGTGGTCGTGAGCGCTTCCTGACCGATGACTGATCGGAAGGTGGAGGGCCTGTATTTTCTTGCAGAGACAATGTAAGTATCCATGACTGAAACGAACAAATCGTAAATTACAAAAGTACGAAAAATATCGGTTTTTTACTACCTTTACATCAAATTGAGACAAAGAGACCACTATGAAGGATTTTACGCTCATTCTTGCCATCATCGCCATCGCCATACTGGCCTTGATTTCTTGCTCCTCAAGTAAGAAGACTCAGGCAGACACACGCTCCGATGTTGCCTTAGCTCCGCAGACAATCGTGCCCGACACCTTCGTGTTGCCATTGATTCCGGAAGTCCTTACCGATCCCGGTGAACGGGCCGCCTATCTGCTTTCGCATTTTTGGGATCGTTTTGATTTCAGTGACAGAGAACTGATTCAACGCCCCGAAATAACCGAACAGGCTTTTGTGGATTACATCAATATTTTACCTTCTGTATCCCGGGAAGAGGGCGATCGGTCACTGATGTATACCTTGGGAAAAGCAGCAAGTGATACCATGTTTTACAGACATTTTGCCACATTGTTCGAGAAATACTTTTATGACCCCAACTCTCCCTTTCGCAACGAAGAATATTACCTGCCCCTTCTGCAACAGTTTGTACAGTCGCCTCTTTTGCAAGAAGAAGTTGTTTCGCGGTATGCGTTTCAACTCGACATGGCATTGAAGAATCGTATCGGACAAAAGAGCAACGATTTTCATTATACGCTTGAGTCGGGCTTAACCTTTTCCTTGTATGAATTGCAGAGTGAATATACGTTGCTCATGTTCTCCAACCCTGGATGCCCTACCTGTGAAGCCGTGATGGCACAACTAAACAGTTCGAAACCGCTGAACGATGCGTTGGCAATGAATACTACGTCCCGGACAATGCTTGCCATATTGAATCTCTATCCCGATGAGGATATAACAGCCTGGTTCTCCTATCTCCCACAGATGCCGGCGAGATGGATTAATGCATATGATAAAGAGATGGAAATTACGCGAAAGAAACTCTATGATATCAAAGCGATTCCCACTCTTTACCTGTTGGACAAAGAGAAAAAAGTAATTTTGAAAGACACTTCGATCGAAGCAATAGAGTCTTTCTTTTCCGTAGTACACTGATATATAGCTATATGCTTTCCTTCCAAATGTTAATTTTAACATTTGGAAGGAAAGTTTTTGTTCAGAAATAGGACCGATTCAAAAAAGTAGACGTACTTTTGCACACTGTATAGAGAGACTTTTAGTGAAAAGTCCCTAAAGTTAAGGGGTTTGGCATCTGCGTGAAGCAACCGCCAAATCTGAGTAGTAACATAATATTTTTTTATGAAGTACGTGAACTTTTGTCTTGTAGCGATATTGACACTTGTGTTGACATCGGGTTCCGTGAAGCAAACAGCTCCTTCTATAGGTTATTATCCGGGAGAAATGATACCTGATATTGTTTTGACTGGTTTGAACGGAGATCGTGTGCACCTGAGCGATTACAAAGGCAGAAAAGTCGTGGTTAACTTCTGGGCTTCTTATGATGCCCAATCCAGAGTTTCCAATGTGAGTTTGCACAACTATTTGAAAATGAATAACAGCGATGCAACGTTTGTTTCCATCTCACTCGATGAAAACATCCACGTAGCAGAGAGAACATTGGCAATGGATAACCTCGACACAATTTCGCAGTTCTGTGAAATAAAAGGAAGCGCCTCGGCGCTCTATAGAGATTTTAAACTCAATCGGGGGTTCAGAAGTTACTTGATTGATGAAGAGGGCGTAATCAGAGCGATGAACATGACGCCGGATGATTTACGCAGCCTCCTTTGAGTTAGAAAAAGAATAAAGAACGGACATCGGCAATGCGATGCCCGTTCTTTTTGTATTTACTCTTGGCGTTTTTGTTTTCATCTCAAAAAAATAATTTAACTTTGCGGCCAAAACTCAGTTAAACAATTTGATGGAAAACAAACAACTTGCCCCGGTACAAAAAACCATTGTGGGGGTACAATTTCTCTTTGTTGCTTTCGGTGCAACCGTATTGGTCCCTTTGTTAGTCGGTCTCGATCCTTCCACTGCACTTTTTACCGCAGGGGTAGGTACCTTGATCTTTCATCTGGTGACGAAAGGCATGGTCCCTATTTTTTTGGGGAGTAGTTTCGCATTTATTGCCCCCATTGTGAAGGCAACCGAATTGTATGGCATGGCAGGAACATTGTCAGGGCTGGTTGCCGTAGGGCTGGTTTATTTTTTAATGAGCGCCCTGGTGAAATGGCAGGGAGTGAGACTCATCAGACGGCTTTTTCCACCTGTGGTGATTGGTCCGGTGATCATGCTCATCGGTCTCTCGCTGGCTGGTACAGGCGTTAACATGGCCAAGGAAGACTGGCTCCTGGCGATCATTTCACTCGTTACCGCAATCCTGGTGAGTATGTTCGCCAAAGGTCTCTTGAAGCTGATTCCCATATTTGCCGGGATCATCGTGGGTTATCTTGCTGCTGTTTTCATGGGGAAAGTCGATTTTAGCGTTATTGCCGAAGCCTCCTGGTTCAGTCTACCGCAATTTGTCAAACCTGAGTTCTCGTGGGGAGCAATCTTGTTTATGATTCCGGTTGCCATTGCCCCGGTGATTGAGCATGTGGGTGATGTGTACGCCGTGAGTCAGGTGGCGGGAAAAGATTATGTGAGAAACCCCGGACTTCACCGCACCATGTTGGGCGATGGAATTGCATGTGTTGTGGCAGGCTTCATTGGAGGTCCTCCAGTGACAACCTATTCGGAAGTGACCGGTGCCATGGTGCTGACAAAAGTAACCGATCCCGTGGTGCTTCGCATCGCTGCCATCACAGGGATACTTTTCTCCCTGATAGGAAAGATCAGTGCATTTCTCAAGTCGATACCCGGAGCGGTGCTCGGAGGAATCATGCTGTTGTTGTTCGGAATGATCGCCGCCACCGGTGTAAACAACATGATACAAAACAAAACAGATATGGGTAATACCCGCAACCTGATTATCGTGTCACTCATTCTCACCACCGGTATTGGAGGGGCTGTACTGCAAATAGGGAACATCAGCATGACCGGAATCGGTCTTTCGGCTTTGATAGGTGTCATCCTGAATCTGATCTTGCCTCGCACGAAGGCTGAGAAAGAGGAAGATTAATGAACACGCCGTGACCCTGCTTTTTTGAATTTGCAGACGAGAAGGGGCACAAAAAAAAGTTGAACCATCTACTTAGGCGGTTCAACTTTTTTTTGTGTGATGTATGAATCAGATTTGAATTCTGACCCTGAGCGCGCTACTTCGATTTTCCCTGATTGGCGACGGCCTCCATCAGCTTTTTGATCTCTTCGGGATCCCCCAGGAAGTAATCTTTTTGCAGGTTCATGTCGTCATCAAACTCAAACACGTATGGTATGGCGGTGGGGAGATTCAGGCTCACGATCTCCTCATCGGAAATGTTCTTGAGGTGTTTGATGATGCCCCGCAGGCTGTTGCCGTGTGCTGCCACAATGGTTTCGTTGTATTTGGTCTTCATCTCCGGCACAATGGTGTCGTTCCAGTAGGGCAGAATGCGTTCCACCGTATCTTTCAGCGCTTCGGTGAGTGGCAGGTCATTAGCATCTACTCCCTTGTAGCGTGGATCCTGAAACGGAGAACGGTCATCTTCCTTCTCCAGTGGCAACGGTGGCACATCGTAGCTGCGACGCCACACAAGCACCTGCTCATCGCCATACTTAGCTGCAGTTTCAGCCTTGTTCAGACCCTGCAGCATGCCATAATGCTTTTCGTTCAAACGCCAGGTTTTCTCTACCGGGATCCAGTCGAGATCCATCTCATCAAGCACCACGTTCAATGTTTTTACTGCTCTTTTCAGGAAGGAGGTATAGGCCTTTTCAAATTGAAAGCCCTCTTTCTTCAGGTATTTGCCTGCTTTGTGGGCTTCTTCCACACCTTTCTCGGTGAGGTCTACATCGGTCCAGCCGGTAAAGCGGTTCTCTTTGTTCCAGGCACTCTCGCCATGGCGAATTAAAACTACTTTCTTCATACGATCATTTTATTATATTGGTAAATACTGCATATTTTCTTCTTTGCACATCGGTCCATACAAATATACATAAAATAGGTCAGATTGGGGCCATCACCCTTCCTTTTTTCTGATGAGTTCACCGGCTTCCATTTGCTTGAGGTGACGGAGTTGAATCATCAGCAGATAAAGGGACAACAGGGCCGCCAGGGTGTCGGAGACGGGCATGGCGATCCATAACCCGTCGAGTCCCCACAGACGGGGAAAAAGCAAGATGCCCGGCACCAGAAAGATCAACTGCCGGCTTACACTCTGAATGATGGACTTGGCAGCGAACCCGATGCTTTGGAAAAAGCTGGAGGAGACAATCTGAAATCCTACCAGCGGGAGGGCTGATACGGCGATGCGTAGACCTCTTTTTGTGATATAGAGCAGTTCCTGGTCCGACGTAAAGGCAGTGGCAAAGAGCCCCGGAAAGAATATGCTGACCAAAAAACCGACCAGGGTGATGAGAGATGCAACCTTGAACGAGTAATAAAGTGTTTCCCGTACTCGCTTCAGATTCCCTGCTCCGTAGTTATAACCCATGATGGGTTGTGTGCCCTGATTGAGCCCCATGATCACCATCAGAAAGAGCATCAGCACGGTGTTGATGATGCCGTAAGCACCTACTGCCAGATCTCCTCCGAAGCGAAGGAGAGAAGTGTTCATCAACACGGCGACACCAGAAGCAGCTACTTGCATGCTGAAGGGAGACATCCCAATAGAGACAATGGAGCCAATAATCTTCCTGTCCAGACGAATATTATGCCAACGCAACCGAATCAGGCTGCTCTCCTGCACAAAGTGGTGCATTACGAAAAGCATTCCGATGAACATGGAGATGACGGTAGCCCAAGCTACACCTTCGATGCCCAGGTCGAAACCATACAGGAAAATGGGCGTGAGGACCACACTGAATGCAGCACCTATGAGCATGGTGATCATCGCTTTCCTGGGATATCCTGAGGAACGCATCATCGCGTTGAAATTATAACAAAGACTCACGAACACATTTCCCAGTAAGACTATTTTTAGATAATCACGCGCATAGGGAAGTGTGAGGTCGCTGGCCCCAAATGCTCGTAAAATGGGATCGAGAAAGATAATGAAGAGGGTGATAAAGATTGCATTCAGGATCACCGTGAGAAGCAGGGAGTTACCAAGTATCTTTTCGGATGTTTCCTTGTCTCTTTTTCCCAGGCTGATGGAGATGCGGGCAGCTGCTCCAGAGCCCACAAGCATGCCCAATGAAGCGGTGAGATTCATGACCGGGAAAGTGATGGCCAGACCGGAAATGGCCAGAGCACCTACACCCTGCCCAATGAAAATACGCCCGATCACGTTATAAAGAGCAGAAACAACCGTCCCTACAATGCCCGGTAGCGCATAATCCCAGACAAGGGTGCTTATTTTTTTTGTTTGAAAATCAATTTCTTTGTTTGTCTGCAAAATGGATGTAATAACCTGTTCTATTGTTTTATTTCCGGTTTGTAACGGCTAAGCGTTTGGAATACCGCTGATGTCTCACCTCCGAAAACAATCGACACTGCAAAGTTAATGAACTTTTTTGGTACGACAAATGAGCAGAAGAGGAGTTTTAAGACAGTAAGTTTTGACTTTCAAATAATTAATTTTATTTTTGGATTTTAAACCTGCAGATGATGAACACCAATGAACAACTTCTTCACTACGTGTGGATGTTCAGGCTCTTTCCTTCTGCCTCCCTTAAAACAGTTGATGGACAGGATGTGGAGGTGATCGATCCTGGGATGCATAACCGCGATGCCGGCCCCGATTTCTTTAACGCGAAGATAAAAATAGGAGATAAAGTATGGGCTGGGAACGTAGAGATTCACTGCTCGTCAGACGAATGGGTAAAACATGGACATCCGCATGATAAAGCTTATAACTCGGTCATCCTTCATCTGGCCGAAAACGTAAACGCTTTGGTGATGAATCAAAGAGGACAGCAGATACCCCAGTGTGTCTTGACTGTGCCGGACGATATCCGTGCAAATGCCGATTATCTCCTCTTCAGCCTGAATCGCATACCCTGTAAACAGTTTCTGAACATTCTACCCATCTCCATGCTCTATTCCTGGTTAAATGCACTTTCTGTTGAAAGGCTGGAGCGTAAAACAAACGAAATCTATGCGCATCTGGAGCGCTTCAATCATTCGTGGGATGAAACGTTTTATCTGTTGCTGACACGTAATTTTGGCTTTGGGCTGAATACGGAAGAATTTCAGAGCCTTGCTCTCTCATTACCGTTTAATTACATATTGCGGCACAGTGATAATCTTCTTCAGATTGAAGCGCTTATGTTCGGACAGGCGGGGATGTTGAATGAGGAAGGTCTGCGTGACACCTACTATTGTAGCTTAAAAAAAGAATATACTTTTCTGAAAGCAAAATATGGATTGAAGTGCAGGGAGGATCTTTTTTTTAAAAGTATGAGAATACGTCCCCGTTCATTTCCACAGTTACGCATTGCACAACTGGCATCCCTCTTGCAGCGTTCTGGACGCCTCTTCTCCCATATCCTGGAGGAAGAGGAGATCGGAGAGCTGCGTTCGCTGTTTCATACTGCTCCATCCGAATATTGGGAGACTCACTATAGCTTCGGTAGCACTTCACCGAAAATGGACAAACAACCCGGAGAGGCGTCACTCGATATACTGCTGATCAATACGGTGGTACCCATGCTGTTTGCGTATGGCAGAAAAACAAACTCAGAGAAGTGCTGCGACAGGGCTATCCGCCTGATGGAGGCGTTGAAGCCTGAAAGAAACAGCATCGTCAGAGAATTTGCTCAGGCGGGTGTCATACCGAGGCATGCATTTGATACGCAGGCACTCATCCAGTTGAGGAAAGAATATTGTGATACCCGAAAATGCCTCTATTGTAGAATAGGCCATAAGCTGCTTACATCAGCCCATGGCAACAAATAAATTCACCTTCTGCTCGTTACTTCACGAAATCGTTTGTCAAAGCTAGATCTTTTCTCGCAATGACAGAATGCAAGTAAACTTGCCTTCTGTCCTTTGCATATCGAAAATAGTTGTATTTTTGCAGAGTAAAAGAGGCAAAGTCCATTCAAAATCGATCACATGTGGCAAAAAATTCTATCAATTTTTTCTTTTCTCTTTCTGGTGGTGTTGGGTGTCATGTTACTTCACGCATGCGCCAACATGGCATCACCCACGGGAGGAGCTTATGATGTGGATCCTCCTAAAGTGAGGACTGCAACACCCGACTTCAACTCACTCCAAGCGACTCCGTCCAGAATAGAAATTGAATTCGATGAAAACATCAAGATCAAGTCACCTACAGAAAAGGTGATCATTACACCTCCACAACAGATATTGCCTGTAATTCGCTCCATGGGGAAAAAGGCCGTGGTAGAGTTAAAAGATGAATTGCTGCCCAACACAACTTACACCATCGACTTTACCGATGCTATTGCCGATAACAACGAGGAGAATCCACTGGAAAATTTTGTGTTTTCCTTTTCTACCGGCGATCAACTAGACACCCTCGCAATTTCCGGGAAAGTGATGACCGCAGAAAATCTTGAACCGGTGACAGGTACCTATGTGGGCATACATTCAAATTTCGATGACACCATTTTTACCCGCGTACCTTTCGAGCGCATTTCGCGAACCGACTCGAGGGGTAACTTTACCGTGCGCGGTATGGCACCCGGGAAGTATAAGGTATTTGCACTGAATGACTTGAATAGAGATTATAAGTACGATAACCCGCAGGAAGCCATCGCCTTTCTCGATTCCATCGTCATCCCCTCCACCATGCCGGCTGTCCGCCAGGATACCGTGTTTGTAGACAGCATCACCATTGATAGTATCCGGACGGTTCATTATACTCGTTTTTTGCCCGATGATCTGGCACTTCGTTCCTTTCAGTCGGAATTCCAGCGACAATATTTGCAGAAGCACGAACGTACCGAACCTCATAAATTGACACTTTTTTTTGCTGCTCCCACTGCAATGCCTGACTTCAGTCTCCTGGAGCCAAAGGTCTCCGGTAACGACTGGTATGTGATGGAGCGAAGTGCTGGCAACGATACATTGATGCTCTGGATCACCGACTCATTGATTTATCAGCAGGATACCATAAGGATGGAAATCAATTATACCCGCACCGACACACTCAACAAAAATTTTATCGATACCGATACCCTCAGCTTTAATATTCGTAAATCGGCACGCGACAGGCGAGCGGAAAACAAGGAGAAGGAGAAGGAGAAGAAAAATGAGGAGGTGGAAGAAAAACAGATCCGTTTTCTGAATATCAATAGCAATGTGCAGTCCTCTTTTGAATTATTCAATCCCATCCGGTTTGAGTTTGAACAGCCAGTATTTATGTTCGATTCATCTCTCGTGCGACTCGAGATGGCTGTGGACACGCTGTTTGAAAAAGTGCATTTCCAGATGGAATCCGATACGCTGAACCCCCGTAAGTTTACCATCCGACCCCGTTGGGAACCGGGAGGAAAGTATAAAATCACGGTTGACTCGGCCACCCTGATCAGTCACTATGGAATCTGGAACAACAAGTATGAACAATCTTTTACAGTGAAGGCTCTCGATCAGTACGGTAACCTTGAAGTGAACATTAGTGGATTGCCCGAGGGTAAGAAGGCTTTCGTGGAGCTGCTCGACAAATCGGATAAACCTTTTCGGAAAAGCTTCGTCAAAGGAAACCAGGTGAGGTTTCAAGATCTGCTGCCTGGTGATATTTACGCACGCATGGTGATCGACGACAACGGAGATGGCGTGTGGACAACTGGCAATTACGAGGCTAAACGACAACCCGAAATGGTGTATTATTACCCAGGTAAGTGGGTCATAAGGGCTTACTCCGATCATTTGGAGGAGTGGCAAATTGATGCGGTTCCGGCGATCAGGCAGAAGCCACTCGAAATAACGAAAAATAAACCGGAAGAGAAAAAAAAGAGAGATCCCAACAGAGACCGGGATAATCAACAACAAAACCAGCAGAGCTCACCTTTTGGATCCGGCGGGGGACGTGGATCGGGTGGCATGACAGGTATGCAGCAAACTGGAGGAAGAAGGTAGCTGCCGCGAATGTTTCACGAAAAAAATGACAATGAGTAAAAAGTATCTTATTCTATCAGCCATATTGTTTTTTTTCCTGCCTTTAGCACCTGCAAAGGCGCAATGTAAGCTCACGAATACGGCTTTCAAGAGCGGAGAAAATATACAATACGATCTTTATTTCGATTTTGGCTTACTGAAAGCACGCGCGGGCAGAGGATCGATGCAGATAATGGATGCCAATTACAGGGGTGAGAACGCGTACAAGACAGTGATGATGCTCAACACCTCCGGTCTGGCGGGTAACCTCTACACGGTGAATGATACCCTCACTTCCTATATCGATCATGATATCAGGCCTTTGTTGTTCACGAAAGAAGCTTTCGAGGGGAAAGATTACTCGGTAGAAAGACAGTCTTTTACCTATAAAGAAGGTAAGATAAGCATACGAGCACTCCGTTCCCGAAATAATGTGGAGCGTTTCGACGAGGTGGTCACAACCGATCAGTGTACCTACGACTATCTTTCGGTAATCTCATATGTGCGAAACCTCGATTACACCGATATGAAGGTAGGCAATAGACATTATATCCGTTTTATCTCCGGTAAAAAGCCTGTGGACATGTATGTGAATTATTTGGGACCGTCATCTGTAAAAACAAATGACGGTAAAACATACAACGTGATTAACATATCCATGACCATCCATGATGATGCTTTTACCAACCCCAAGGAAGCACTCAGAGCATCAATAACAAATGATGAAAACCGCCTTCCCGTCATCATTGATACCAGTCTGAAAATGGGTTCGGTGAGGGCCGTTATGCGCCATGTCTCTGGGATGAGGCACTGACAAATTGTGCCATCACTAGAACAACCCTTTAATTTTAATGATATGAAGAAACAAATTATTCTTTCCTTCCTGTTGTGGAGTCTTCTATTTGTGTCCGGTACGTTGCCGGGGCAGGCACAGGAGACCAATGATCTTTATGCCATCATTGTGGAATTGACCTTCGATGAGCAGGATCTCGACACCGCCATCGACCTGCTGCTGGAAGCACAGATGCTTACGTTGGAAAATGAAGAAGGGTGCATTGTTTACGACGTGCTGCTCAGTAAAGATGTTCCCAACACACTTTTTCTTTATGAAAGCTACGAGAGTGAGAAGGCCTATAAGATACATGAAAGCAGCAGCCATTATAAAACAATCATTGTTAATAAACTTACTCCGCTGATTAAAAAATCGAGGACCACAAAAGTTGTTCCGTTGAACTTGCAGGACGATTTGATGGATGAAGAAATGTAAGAATGGGGGGACAATTAAAGAAATAACTCTTTAAATAGCGGGTGAAAATTCTCGAATTTCGCCTAAAAGAACGTATCTTTGTGGACGTTATCGTAAATTGACCGAATGTATGCCCGTTCAGACTGATCCTGCTAAAATACCTGAGCCCGCGCTTAGAAGGCTCCCCTGGTACTTATCGTATGTAAAATTATTGAAAAGCCAGGGAGAAGTCATTGTGTCGTCTACACAAATAGCCAAGAAGATTGATGTTTCTGCATCACAGATAGCCAAAGATTTATCCTATGTCGATGTAAACGGCAAAACAAGAGTGGGGTATGATATCGATGATCTGATCTCAGTACTTGAGACCTTTCTTGGCTTCAAACAAACCCACAAAGCGGTGGTGTTTGGCGTGGGTAGCCTGGGGGCTGCTTTGCTGTCCGACTCGGGATTGGAACAATACGGCCTCAAGATTATCGCGGGATTCGATGTTAAACCATCCATCGTGAATCAGCAAGTACATCATATTCCGGTTTACCATACCAGTGAATTTTTTCAAAGGAACGAGAAGATAAAAGCTGAAATAGGTATCCTGACCGTACCGCCAGGCTATGCGCAGGAAGTATCCGACTTCATGATCCGCGGGGGCATCAAGGGGATATGGAATTTTACTCCTTTCAGAATCCGCGTACCGGAAGGAGTTGTGCTGCAAAATACATCACTCTATGCACACCTTGCGGTCATGTTTAACCGTTTACGCTCATGAAGATTTTTGCGATAGGTCTCAATTACGCATCACACAACAAAGAGATGAAGCGCACGTTTGAAAGCGAGGATCCGGTGCTCTTCATGAAACCCGATACGGCATTACTCAAGGGAGGTAAGCCTTTTTTTCTGCCTGATTTTTCGGAGGAAATGCACTACGAAACAGAACTGGTGGTAAAAATAAGCCGGTTGGGGAAAAACATTGCGGAACGCTTCGCCGATCGTTACTACGAAGAGGTTACCGTGGGAATAGATTTTACAGCCCGTGACCTGCAACGGAAACAAAAGGAGCGGGGACTACCCTGGGAGATCGCCAAGGCCTTCGATAATTCTGCGGCAATAGGATCTTTTATCTCAAAAGAGGAGGCGGGCTGTGTCGAAAAACTTGATTTTCATCTCGATATCAACGGAAAACTTGTGCAGCGGGGTAACACTGCCGATATGATCTATTCGGTGGATAAGATTATTTCGTATATTAGTCAATTCTTTACACTGAAAATGGGCGATTTGATCTTTACCGGTACCCCTGCTGGTGTGGGACCGGTGATGCTTAACGACCATTTACAGGGATACATAGGCGAAAAAAAATTGTTGGATTTCAGAATAAAATAAACTTGCCCGGCCACAGGGCAATCAATAGTCAATCGATTCAAAATGAACAAAACGACACGTGCTTTTTTGTGCAGCTGCCTTTTGGTGATGTGGAGCAGTCTGTTACCGGCACAGGAGTATAATCCCATACCGGTGGCCATGCCCTCTTTGCTATTTGCACCCGATGCAAGAGGCGGAGGCATGGGAGATATGGGTGCGGCAACAATGCCCGATCTTTATTCACAACACTGGAATGCAGCCAAGTACCCTTTTGTCTCCTCACAGGCAGGAGTGGCACTTTCCTATACACCCTGGCTGAGCAAACTGGTGAGCGACATACACCTGCTTTATGCTTCCGGATTCTGGAAGCTGGGGGGTGACAACCTCGATGCACTGAGTGCTTCGTTGCGATACTTCTCCCTGGGCAGCATCGATATTGCCGATATGAATGGTGATTTCTGGCAAACTGTATCTCCCCATGAGTTTGCACTCGATCTTGCATACTCAAGAAGGTTGTCGGAGACCTTTGCCGGCGCCGTAACGCTCAGATATATCCGTGCCGATTACTCCACAGGTAGTGATGAAACAACACCCGGTAATGCCGTGGCTGCAGATATAGCCGGTTACAACGAATCCTATCTCTCGCTGGGACATTCAGAGGTGCTACTCGGTCTAGGCTTCAACCTCTCCAATATAGGGACTAAAATCTCATACGACGGCGGCACCAACTCCTATTTTCTTCCTGCAAATGTGAGGCTGGGTGCCTCTCTGGGATACCCTGTGGCTAAAGATCATACCCTTTCACTTAGTGTGGACATCAATAAGTTGCTTGTTCCCACTCCGCAATTAGCTGTAGAGGGAGAGACAGCTGAAGAGGCACAACAACGCATCGATGATTATCAGGCTATCTCCTCCTTTTCGGGCCTTTTCAAGTCATTGGGTGACGCACCGCGCGGATTAGAGGAAGAACTGCAGGAGATCATGTGGTCGGTGGGTATGGAATACACTTACCTGAATCAGTTCTCCGTGCGAACGGGATATTATCACGAAAACGAATACAAGGGTAACAGGCGTTACTTTACTTTTGGAGCAGGGTTCAGAATGAAATCTTTTCAGGTGGACGCTGCCTACCTCATTTCCACCGCCCAGTCGAACCCGTTGGATCAGACCTTGCGACTCTCGTTGGGATTCGACATTGAGGGCATCAGAAACATAATACGGTGACCATGCAGATACGGGTTGGTTTCGGATATGATATGCATCGTTTTGCGGAAGGCCGTGATCTCTGGATTGGTGGAGTGAAACTTGCTCATTCTAGGGGATTGTCGGGTCATTCCGATGCCGATGTATTGATCCACGCCATTTGCGATGCACTTTTGGGTGCTGCCAACCTACGTGACATCGGCTATCACTTTCCGGATACTTCACCCGACTATAAGGATGCCGACAGCAAAATCCTCTTGAGAAAATGCATTTCTTTATTGTACGAGAAGGGATACAGGGTGGGGAACATTGATTCCACGGTCTGTGCAGAGCAACCAAAGCTGAATCCTTACATACCTGCCATGCAACAGGTGCTGGCTGAACTGATGGGCTTGGATAGTGATGACATTTCCATCAAAGCAACCACCTCCGAGAAAATGGGATTCGTGGGACGCGAGGAGGGAATCACGGCATATGCGGTAGCTTTAATTGAGAAAAGATAAGTTCACAATGGGGCACTTCAGGTGGTGGCTTCGATGGAAACAATCACGGGGACATGGGGTGCATTCACCCTTTGCTTTCGATTTGATCACCAACGTGATTTCTGGCCAACACGACTATTCTGCTTTTCAGGATCTCCCGCGCTATTTTGAAACTTTTGACTTGGCTCGTTATGCCCAGCCCCGTTTCAACCAGCTCTCTTTCCGTTTAATTAATTATTTTAAAGCAAAACGCATTCTTGAGATCAACGCTGCCGAGGGAGTGAATACTTGCTACCTTGTGGCACCCTCATCCGATATTCGTTGTACTTGCGTGGTGAGTGGTGGAGACAGGGAGCATACCGGCATCACCAAAATGCTGCCGGAAGATGTTGTAAGCAGATGTGAATATGTGGCGACAATGCCACCTGCCGGTTCGGAACCCTACGACGCCATCTTTGTCAACCTGAAAGAACACGAAGGCTTACAAGAGTTTTCTATCGACAGCCTATTACATCTGAGTCATGAGAATACGTTCTGGGTAATTTATCCAATAAGTAGTACAGAGAGCAAACAATTTTGGACGGCCATCGTTAAAGATAGACGATTCAGTAACACCTTCGACAGGCGGAAAATTGGCATTGCTTTCTTGCGGCCCTCCTTCTATAAGATGCATTATTGGGTATAATGGGAGATTAAATAATCTGATAAAAAGTTGTATGCGTAGAATTCATTCTAAAACTGACTGCTAATCACGTCCATTTTAAATTAACAACAATGAAAAAAAGTATTATATACACAAAGACCGGAGATAAAGGTACTACCTCACTCGTAGGAGGAACACGGGTGCGGAAAACACATATCCGCCTCGAAGCGTATGGTACCATAGACGAATTGAACAGCTTTACCGGCTGGTTAAATTGTGAAGTCACAGAGAAGGAGCACCACGATTTCCTACTTTTCATCCAGCACAAACTCTTCACGGTGGGCTCCTTTCTGGCTACCGAGACCGAAAGCAAAAAACCCAAAGCTGCCAGCATAATCAGCGACAGCGATATCGCCCGCATCGAAGAACAGATAGACCAGATTGACGCACTGTTACCCCGTCTGAACCGCTTCGTGCTGCCCGGCGGCAACGAGGCAGCCTCACGGGCTCATATCTGCCGCACAATCACCCGCAGAGCGGAACGTATCGTCTATCGCGTGGCGGAAGAATTCCCGGTATCGGAGAAGGTGGTAATCTTTCTCAACAGGCTTTCAGACTACTTCTTCGTGCTTGCCCGATTGGAGAGTAACAAAACATCGGAAGAAATATTTTGGGAACAGGGCGATATATAAAAACTTTTCATACATTTGCGGAAAATTTGAAACGAACAACTAAAGAAAGGATTTTTC
>DHTF01000032.1:45372-50059 GCA_002411515.1 Proteiniphilum sp. UBA5267
TCAATGTATTGGACACTAGAACTGGCATCGAAGCTGGAGGATGCTCCCTGGCCCGCTACAAAAGATGAATTAATCGATTACGCACAGCGTTCGGGCGCACCGTTGGAAGTAATAGAAAATCTGCAGGAGATTGAGGAAGACGGTGAAATATTTGAATCGATTGAAGATATCTGGCCCGATTATCCGAGCAAGGAGGATTTCTTCTTCAACGAAGACGAATACTAAGTGTGAGCATCCCATAAAAAAAGCATCCCACTCCTAAAAGAGGGATGCTGTTTTTTTATCTGCCTGCCGGCAGTCAGATCAGCTTGTCGATTTTGTCGGTAAACAGGTTTTTGGCACCTGCACCCACCACCTTGTCTACCACCTCTCCATTTTTGATGAAGAGCACGGTAGGTATGTTGCGGATACCATATTTCGATGTGGTATCGTCGTTGTTATCCACATCCAGTTTTCCCACAACCACTTTCTCTTTATACTCTTCGCTGATCTGTTCAATGATCGGCCCCACCATCTTGCAGGGACCACACCATTCTGCCCAGAAGTCGATCACGACCAACTTGTCTGTCTGCAACACCTCATTGATGGTTGCATCTGTAATTTGAAGCGCCATATTTGTCTGTTTTAAGTTATTTGATTAATTGATTTTGAAATCGATCAGTAGATTGTCTCTCAGATAATCGATGAAATGTCTGTTCACCTGAATCCGTGCAGGACGTGAAAAAAGCTCTATGTGCATGTGGGACTCTTCGCCGATAATCTGGAAGTATAACAATGAATTTCCGGAATTGTTTTTCACCAGAGCCGATAATTCCATTACAGTGGTGTCATCCAGTTCGGTAAGCGGAATCTGCAGTGTGATCTTGGAAACAAGTTTTTCCCGCATCTCCGACAGCAGGGCAATGGAGGTAATTTTTACCTCGAGCTCCTCCTGTCTGAATCGTTTGGGCTGAACCTTCGCCTGAATGTAAACCGACAACCCAATGCGGGCATACCTGCCGAAATTGACGCTGTCTTCACTGAAGAGTGCAATCTCGTAGCTGCCGGCGTAGTCCTCTATTTTGAAAATAGTGTATGGGGATCCTCTTTTTGTTTGTCCCTCACGCACTGCCGTGATGATTCCGCCAAATGAGATATCCAATCCGTTGAGCGCATCCAGATCCTGCAACTTGACCGTATCGGCATTGCATACATATTTCAGAATAAACTCATAATCATCGAGAGGATGTGCCGAGAGGTAGATGCCGATAAGTTCACGTTCCCTGTTCAGCCTTTCGAGGTCGGACCAGCGCTGTGCCTGCGGTATTTCGGGACGGGCTATCTGGAACGAGGTGTCGTTCCCAAAGAGGGAGACCATCGATTCCTGTTTATCTTGTTGATATTTATTCCCATACCGGATGAGGGTTTCCAGAAATTCTTCCCCTTTGCTGTTCGTTGCCAGGAATTGTTCACGATGGATACCCGGCAGGGAATCGAAGGCTCCCGACAATGCCAGCGCTTCGATATTCTTTTTGTTGCAGGAAGAGAGGTTTATCCGTTCCACAAAATCGAAGATATCTGCAAAAGGTCCGTTTTTTGTGCGTTCCTCAATGATGTCGGCAACGGCACCCTGTCCCACACTCTTGATGGCGGCAAGGCCGAAGCGTACGTCTCCAGCTTTGTTCACCGAAAACTTGAGGAACGATTCGTTGATGTCGGGACAGAGCACATTCATCCCCATCGCCTTGCATTCGTCCATGAACTTGGTGATCTCGGTGATGTTGTTCAGGTTGTTGGAGAGCACCGCAGCCATGTATTCCGACGGATAGTTGGCCTTGAGCCAGGCCGTCTGGTAAGCCACCCAGGAGTAACAGGTTGCATGCGATTTGTTGAAGGCGTAAGAGGCAAATTTCTCCCAGTCGGCCCAGATCTTGTTGAGGATCTTCACGTCGTAACCGTTCTTCTTTCCTCCAGTCAGGAACTTCTCCTTCAGGGCGTTCATCTTGTCGATCATCTTCTTGCCCATTGCCTTGCGCAATTCATCCGACTGACCCCGGGTGAAGTCGGCCAGCAGACGGGAGAGAAGCATCACCTGTTCCTGATAGACCGTGATGCCGTAGGTCTCACTCAGGTATTTCTCCATGATGGGCAAATCATATTTGATCTCCTCCTTACCTTGTTTGCGGGCGATAAACGAAGGAATGTAATCCATAGGACCCGGGCGGTAGAGTGCATTCATCGCAATCAGATCCTCAAACTTGCCGGGTTGAAGTTCCTTCAGATATTTCTGCATGCCTGCCGATTCAAACTGAAAGGTACCGGTGGTTTGTCCGTTGCAATAGAGGCGGTAAGTGGCCGGATCATTCATGTCAATGGCATCAATATCCACCTTGATGCCGTGCGTTAACTCAATGTTGGTGAGTGCATCCTTGATGATGGAGAGGGTTTTGAGACCGAGAAAGTCCATTTTGATCAACCCCGTCTCCTCAATTACCGAACCCTCGTATTGTGTGACCAGCATTTTTTCTCTGGTCTCTTTATCTTCTGCCGTACTGATGGGGACCACGTCTGAGATGTCGCTCTGTCCGATAATTACCCCGCAGGCATGTACCCCGGTGTTGCGTACGTTCCCTTCCAGCATTACGGCATATTTGAGTGTATCTTTCACCAGGGGATCGTTGCTGTTCACCGCCTCTTTCAGTTCCGGTACATTGTCGATGGCGGTTTGCAGGGTGATCTTCTTGACGTTTGGAATCCTGTCGGGAACGAGCTTTGCCAGTCGGTTCGACTCGGAGAGGGGTAGCTTGTGTACCCGTGCCACATCCTTGATCGAAGACTTGGTGGCCATGGTGCCGTATGTGATGATGTGTGCCACCTTCTCGCTGCCATACTTCTCGGTTACCCAGCGGAGCACCTTGCCCCGCCCTTCATCGTCGAAGTCGATATCGATATCGGGCATCGATATACGGTCCGGGTTCAGAAACCGCTCAAACAGCAGGTCATATTGCAGCGGATCAATATCGGTGATACCCAGGCAGTAGGCCACAGCGGATCCCGCTGCCGAACCACGGCCGGGACCGACCGCCACATCCATGCCGCGGGCTGCGGCAATGAAATCCTGCACGATGAGGAAATAACCGGGGAACCCCATGTTTTTGATGGTGTCCAGCTCAAACTGCAGTCGTTCAATGATCTCCTCACTGAGATCGTCTCCATACCGTTTTCGGGCGCCAATTTTGGTGAGGTGTGTCAGGTAGTCCGCTTCCAGCTTCACCCGTATCACCTTGTTGTAATCGCCCAGACGATGAAAGGTCTCCTTTCCGAACTCTTCAATGAGTACTTCTTCGGGGTATTGCTTCTTGTATGACTCTTCGGTGCCGAATGCCGGATCGATGGGATAAAAGGGCATGAGTGGCGAGTGGTCTATCGAGTAGAATTCCACCTTGTCGGCCACCTCAAGTGTATTGGTGAGTACTTCGGGAATGTCAGAAAAGACGCGGTTCATCTCTTCCGTGGTTTTGAGCCACTCCTGCTTGGAGTATCTCATCCTGTCGGGGTCATCAAAATCCTTGCCGGTACTCAGACAGATCAACCGGTCGTGTGCATCGGCATCCTCCTCGTTCACAAAATGCACATCGTTGGTGGCAATCAGCTTCACATCGTACTTCCTTGCGATACGGATCAGCTCCTTGTTCACCCTCTCCTGTTTGGGATAGGTGGTCTGATCGGCATCGGGGCGGTCTGTCTTGTGGCGCTGCAACTCCAGATAATAATCGTCGCCAAAAACTTTTTTGTACCACTGCACCGCTTCTTCGGCTTCATTTATCTGATCGCTGTCCACCTTTCTCGATATCTCTCCTCCCAGGCAGGCCGAAGAGACAATCAGTCCCTCGCTGTGTTGCTCCAGTAACTCCTTGTCGATACGGGGGCGGTAGTAGAACCCCTCGGTCCAGCTCTTGGAGACGATCTTGATCAGATTCTTGTAACCGGTCAGGTTCTTGGCCAGCACCACCAGGTGCCAGCCGCTGCCGTCGATTTTATCGTTTTGCTGAAACCGGTCGCGCCGTGCCAGGTAACATTCGCATCCCACGATCGGCTTAAAAAGTTTTTTTTCTGTTTCTGAGAGTCTCTCTCTGAGCAGACGGAGTTCATTTACAGTGTTGCGATTCTGTGTTGAGGCCGCCGGTTCATTTTCCTGGAGCTCCCCCGTGGCATCTTGATCAATCGTACTTTCAAGTTTTCTTATCTGATCTTCTATTTTTCCAATTTCAGTTGTGACAGGAGCGTTTTTCTTGTTGACATAATTGAGGAACTCTTTGATACCGTACATGGCACCATGGTCGGTGAGTGCGATGGCACGCATGCCGTCGTCATAAGCTTTGTCTACCAGCCGTTGTATGCTGGCCTGCCCGTCGAGCAGGGAGTACTGGGAGTGGACGTGTAAATGTACAAATGGATGCATATTGGTTGCGTACGATTTTTTGGATCTGCACAGGCAAATATACGGAAAATAGGAGCAGGGTGGGTTGTGTTATTGTCATAAGTTATCAACCGATGATGTTATCTATTGAAAAAAAGGAGTTTTATAATGGAGATTTTTTCCACAAAAAAACCGGTGGAACAATTCCACCGGTCATATACAACTGTAGAGCTAATCATGTTATTTAGCAACCCTCTCCAGCCACTTGATCATCGCCAGCATGGTAAA
>DHTF01000073.1 GCA_002411515.1 Proteiniphilum sp. UBA5267
GCTTACCCCGATAACCTTCCGGAGGAGATCAAAAATTACTTCACTTTCCGTCCCGGACAACCGACCTACAACAGCGGCCCTTCCCGGGACGATCACTGGGGATGGCTGGAGATTTATCCGCAGCACGGGTATGCACAAAGAAGCACCGGCTACGAACAGGTACCGGTTGGCGTAGCACAAAACTGGTCGGCCGCCAGAGGTCTCACGGCAATGAATGCCCCCAACTCTTTCGGAAGAAGTTACACCCACCGTTCCGGCCAGAATGATGGTGAAGATGCAGTCAACTACGGTTATAATTTTGAGGAACAATGGGAAAGAGCCTTACAACTGAATCCCCAGTTTGTCTTTGTCACCGGATGGAACGAATGGATTGCCGGTCGCTATGAAATGTGGCAGCAACAATATAACGCCTTTCCCGATGAATTCAGCCAGGAAAAAAGCCGCGACATTGAACCCATGAAAGGTGGCCACGGCGATGCCTACTACTACCAGTTGGCAGCCAATATCCGCCGATTTAAAGGGATGGGCAGGCCGGAACCTCCTTCGAAGGAACAGACGGTGACAATTGACGGTCAGATTACGGAGTGGGAGCAGGTAAAACCGTTTTACAGTACTCCCCCTGGAAACACACTGCATCGGAATCATCCTGGATGGAGCGGTATTCAGTTTACCAATAATACCGGGCGGAATGACTTTGTTTCCACACGCGTGGCACGGGACAAGGATAACCTCTATTTTCTCGTGCAAACGGCTGAAAGCATTACTTCCCATACCGATCCGGGATGGATGTGGCTTTTTCTGAATACGGACCGCAAGCGCAATACCGGCTGGGAAGGGTATGACTATATGCTGAACCGGACCTCACCCTCCTCTACAACAATCACTATTGAACGCAATAAAGGAGACTGGAAATGGGAGAAATGCGGAGAAGCGACTTATAAGATATCTGGCAAACAGATGGAGATTAAAATTCCGCGTGCCCTCCTTTCATTGAAGGATCAAAAACTGAATTTTGAGTTCAAATGGACGGACAATATCCAACAGGCTGGAGACATCATGGACTTCTATATTTCAGGAGACGCAGCTCCCGCTGGCAGATTCAATTTTGTATACCAAGAAGATGCCCAATAATTAAATTACCCCATAACAAAAAAACGATGAACATCATCAGAACCTATCAAAACAAGTCAAGAAGGCGCTTTAATCATGTAAGCCTATTCATCCTCTCTCTATATATAATATTCGTTTTCAGCGCGTGTGAAAAAGAAGTGGTTGCAGAGAAAATATTTCTCAATATCGAAATCACAAAATTACCCGACAAAACAGCTTTTCAGCTTGGGGAAACCCCTGATTTTACTGGAATAGAGGTTCAGGAAGTATTCACAGACGGCAGTAAAAGACCGAATACCAACTTCAAAATAAACTGGTCGGCCGATATTTTTAAAAATGGAACGACTCAGGCAACCGTTTCCGCAAGAGGAAGAAGCACGACCTTCGATATCTCTTTTGAAGGGGACCTCGTGGATACCGGTCTGCCCGTAGTCTATATAGACACCCAGGATCAGGCGCCTGTGGTATCGAAAGATGACTATGTGAACGGAAGTATGGTAATCAAGGAAAAAGGGGAAATTGCCTCTGAGAACACCATGCGTATCAAGGGCCGGGGCAATGCCACCTGGACTTATCCCAAGAAACCCTACAAAATTAAGCTGGATAAAAAAGCTCCCATCCTCGGAATGGAAGAGGCGAAAGACTGGGTATTGCTGGCAAACTATTGCGACAAAACGTTACTTCGCACAGGAATTGCATTCAAGCTCAGCAGGCTGATGAATTTTCCCTGGACCCCTGATGACCGTTTTGTGGAACTGGTTCTAAATGGGGAATACATGGGTAATTACCAATTGGTAGAACCTATTGAACAGGGTACCAACCGGGTAAATATTCCCGATGACGGCTACCTCTTTGAACGAGACGGATATTACAATCAGGAGCCTAATTATTTTGTCTCTTCCTCCAGAAAATATGGTTTCTCCTTCAAGAATCCTGATCCTGAGGAGGACCTGACCACCCAACAGTGGGAATATATCAAAAACTATATGGATGAATTTGAATCCATTCTACAATCTTCCACCTTCAATGATCCGCTAAATGGATATGCCCGTTTCATTGATGTGCCTAGTTTTGTACATTGGTTTGTCTTCCACAACATCCTGGCCAATCATGATACCAATGTATACATGGTGAAAGCGGACATGGGTGATTCAAAAGTGGAGATGTACCCTGTCTGGGATTTTGAGTGGTCAATCGGAATAGGCTGGTATGATGGAGCACGGCCCAGACCGGCCAATTATTACGTATGGAACTCAAACGCATTTTACTACGATAAACTTTTACAGGATCCGGCATTTAAAACACGAATCCGGGAATTGTGGCAAAACACAACTGTCACCGATGAGATTCTTAACTATATTGATGAGACCTCCGCACTGCTCGATTTATCGCAGCAACTGAATTTCAAACGTTGGAATATCATGAATCAACGCGTGAGCGTGGGAGGTATCCCTATGGGTTCCTATGAGGCAGAAGTGGAATGTGACCGTCAATTCTTCATCAATCACATGAACTGGTTGAACAGTGAGTTCTCAAAATATTGATTTTTATTGTTAAAAGGCGTCTTCATATATACCACGCCTTTATTCCACTTAAAATGAAACGTCATGCACCTGAGATTAACACCTGTCTTATCCATACTGCTCTGCACCGCATCATTGTTACCCGTAGCTGGACAAATCCAGCTCGAATCAAAACGGTTATCCGTTGAGGATAAATTCACAGCCCTGCCATATGGATCACTTTCAATCGGAGGGTTTATAGGAGAAAAAATCGATCTCTGTATCGATCACAGGATTATGGCCCAGGATATTGAACGTTTAATTGTTCCCTTCCGGCTCAGAAACGATGAGTTCTGGGGGTTTCGAAGTGAATTCTGGGGAAAATGGTTCACCTCTGCCATGCTTGGATACGGGTACAAACCGACTCAGGCACATCGTACAATCATCGACAAAGCAGTGAAGGAACTTCTGCTCACCCAAACTGCGGATGGATATATTGGTACTTATCCGGATGAACATCACCTGAAAGATTGGGATATCTGGGGACGAAAATATGTACTGCTAGGACTATTGGCCTATTACGACCAGGTGAAGAACCCGGAGATTCTCGCCGCGGCAGAAAGAGTAGCCGATCACTTGATCCGTGAGGCTGGTCCCCAAAGCGGTGTGAATCTGGCTGAAACAGGATGGATTGGATGGAAGGGACTCGCATCCAGTTCGGTCCTGGAACCGGTTGCCCTGTTATACCAAAAAACCGGCAAACAAAAGTACCTTGATTTTGCGGAGCACATTGTTCAGCTGTGGAACAAACCCAACAAACTGACACCCAAAGGGATCAGACTCGTGGAAGAAGCGCTTAATGAGACCCCCTTGTGGGAGATGAGCGGTGCCCCAAAAGCTTATGAAATGATGTCCTGCTTTGAGGGACTGTGTGAGTTGTATCGGATCACCGGAAACCACGACTATTTAAAAGCATCTCAGCAACTGATCCAATCCATCATCCGGGATGAAATCATGCTGGTCGGCTCCGGATCCTTGGCGGAGATATGGTGCAACGGCAAAATGCGTCAGAACGACCCGATGTACCAGGGCCTGGAAACCTGCGTTACGGTAACCTGGATGAAGTACCTGTACCAGATGTTGCGTCTCACCGGTGAAAGCAAGTATGCCGATCAACTTGAGATCAGTCTCTACAATGCATTGCTGGCCTCCCAAACTCCTAACGGCGAATGGTGGTCCTATTACACCGGACTGATGGGAGAAAGGGTTCCCAGCCACCTCCAGTTTCCAGATGTTGTGATGAGTTGCTGTGTGGCCAACGGACCCAGGGCAATGCTTTTGTCTCCTTCATGGGCGCTTATGACATCGGCGGATGGTATCGCTGTCAACCTCTATGCCCCTATGCACGGCAAATTACAGTCACCCGATAATCAATCGTTTACCCTGGATATGTCAACCCGTTATCCCGTCACAGGAAAAGTGGAGGCTACCCTGTCCATTCCCCGGAAAGAGCGCTTCTCCATTCACCTACGCATTCCCGGGTGGAGCAGAAACACGGTCATCACAATCAACGGACGACGCTACCAGCAAAAAGCGGTTCCGGGTACCTATGCAACCCTGGAAAGAGTGTGGTCCGATCAGGACAAGATCGAAATTTCTTTCGACATGACAAGTTATGTGGTGGATGCGCCCTCAGGTGTGCCCGATGCAGCGATCCAGAGAGGTCCTGTTGTACTGGCATTCGATAGCCGACTGGTACCTTTCCGTCATGGCGTGGATGT
>DHTF01000010.1:0-1411 GCA_002411515.1 Proteiniphilum sp. UBA5267
ATGCGTACAACAACCGCGACAAGCAACGCAACTCCTCCTATTCGCAGGAATATGTGAATGCATTCGTCGATGGCGAGCCTTTTCCCGGTATCGAATTTGAATACCAGTTCTTACAGGCAGTTACACCCAATATCCCGGTGGAGGCCATCAACCAAACCATCAAACAGCTCATTGGCAACGAGAACATTGTGATCTCTGTCACGGGTCCCCAGAAAGAAGGGTTGATTTACCCCACAGAAGAAGAACTATTGGCTGTGCTGGCTTCCGTACAAGCGGAAACCATTGAACCGTATGCCGAGCAGGTAATCAACGAACCGCTCGTGACCACACCTCCTACACCTGGCAAAATCACGAAAGAGGAAAAAGACCAGGAAATGAATGCCACTGTCTGGACATTGCAGAATGGTATGAAAGTGATCCTGAAGAATACGGACTTCAAAGATGACCAGATCCTCATGACAGGAACCAGCGCAGGCGGATATTCACAATATGCCGTCCAGGATCCGATCAACAGCAAACTAATGAGTGCAGTGATGGGAGTGGGAGGTGTCGGCAGTTTCAGCGCCACAGATTTACCCAAAGTGCTCGCAGGAAAAACAGCCTCGGCTCGTCCCGGCATTAGCCTCACTACACAAAATTTCAACGGCTCTTCATCGATCAAGGATTTTGAAACTATGCTGCAGCTGGTATATCTCTACTTTACTGCACCACGAAAAGATGCCGATGCATTTCAATCTTACCTGCAGCGGATGGAAACGCAGCTCAAAAATCAG
Source organism: Proteiniphilum sp. UBA5267 (assembly GCA_002411515.1). Lineage (GTDB taxonomy): Bacteria > Bacteroidota > Bacteroidia > Bacteroidales > Dysgonomonadaceae > Proteiniphilum. The sequence continues at coordinate 774 of DHTF01000010.1, forward strand.
GAAGCCGAGCCCATGGTGGCTTTCAGTGATTCAATCACAGCTGCGTTGTATGGTGATAACCCCCTGACCGCAAGAATCAAGTTAGCCGACTTAAAGCAGCTCGATTACAACCGGATCATGGAAATGTACAAACAGCAATTTAGTAATCCCGGAAGTTTTGTATTTACCTTTGTCGGCAACATCGATGAAGAGAAGGTACGTCCCGTAGTGGAACAATATCTGGCATCTCTGCCCGGAAAGGCCGTAAAAGGCGAATTTGTCAAGGTTCCCATGAATTTCCTGGCTGGCGAACTGAACAACATTTTCCAACGCGAAATGCAAAACCCCAAAGCGTCGGTGTTCAATACCTACTCGGGCACAATAGAACGTAACATGAAGAACCTGATACTGATGAGCATGTTCGATCAGATACTGGATATCGTTTATACCGAGAAAATAAGAGAGGAAGAGGGTGGCACCTATGGGGTTTCTTCAGCCGGAGGTATCTCCCGTTATCCGGAGGGGCAATCCGTCCTGCAGATTATGTTCGACACCGACCCGGAAAAGATGGCACACCTCAACGAAATCATCCACAACGTGCTGAAGGAAATCGCAGCCAATGGCCCGCGTGAAGCCGACTTTTCGAAGGTGAAGGAGTA
>DHTF01000010.1:1686-4019 GCA_002411515.1 Proteiniphilum sp. UBA5267
ACTCCTGCTGAGGTCAAAGATTTCGTCGCCAATCTGCTGAATCAGGGAAACAAGAAAACAATTGTGATGATACCGAAAGTGGCCAAATAAAGCGGCATTACGGTGAAATAACAAACAGGGAAAGAGCGGCCCTCTCAATAATTATTTTGAGAGGGTCTCTTTTTTTTATAATATTTCCCGCAGAAGAGTCGCTACCCTAGGATATCAGCAGCGAAAAAGTCCTGAAATACGGAAGATATAGCTTCCTGCACGGATAATAAAAGGGTAATGCACGGGGACTGGATCGGTATCTCCTTATTGATGAATAAGCAATATATAAGGGAAATACAGAGAGATACCGAGCAAGGTACGGACAAAGTAGGAGTATGGTAGCAAGAAAGGCCGTCTCATCATAAAACATGAGACGGCCTCCTTTCATTGAATAAGCTAGAAATCCGATTTACACGCCATACCCTGTTCCCGCTCACCTTTTTCTCGGCAGCGATGAACGAGAGCAGGCCATCAAGCAAAGAAAAAGAGCAATCAGCAAAGAAATATTTATTTCCCCAAAGCTATCTTTTGAGCCTGACCGGTATAGCGCACTTCAATCCCCTTCGCATCGGGGTTTACGCCCTGCGGTCTGTTTTTATCCACACGGACGATTTGGAAAGTACGTACTTGTAACATGCCATCGAACGACCCTTGTCTATCACCAATTTCGAGTGTCTGGGATGCATCGTCGTAACGAAAGTCAATGGTAGCATAAGCTCCTTTTTCGTAGTTGTAGTTCACCCCTTCGTCTTCGTAGAGTGTAAAGGTGCCGTTTTTACCGGCAAAGAGATAGAAGGTGATCTGTTCGGGCTTTTTCTCATCGGTATACTGAATTTCCGGACCAAACGGGATAATGGCTCCCTCTCTTATGAAGAGCGGTATGCGACTATAGGGAGCATCCACTCGCAGCTTTTGCCCTCCCTCAATGAATGCCCCAGTATAGAAATCATACCAGCCGGTGGTAGCGGGAAAATAGACCTCCCGATCGGTTGCCTGGTAGGTGTAGACGGGACAGACCATCAGGGCATCACCGAACATATACTGGTCACCGATATTGTTCACCTGAGTATCTTTGCCGAAATCCATTACCAGCGCACGCATGATGGTGTAGTCGTTGAAATAGGTCATCCCGGCCATCGAATAGATATAGGGCATCAACCGGTAACGGAGTTTGGTGTAATAGAGCATCGACTGGTATGCAGGATGCCCCTCGGGAGCGATGTGAAAGATTTCTCTGTAGGGAAATTGTCCGTGAGAACGGAACAAGGGGACAAAAGCTCCAAACTGCGTCCAGCGACTGTTGAGCTCGCGCCATTCTTTCAGATCCTCATTTTCAATTCCTGTCGCCTGAAAGTGACGTTGCGCCTGCTCATACCTCTTTTCCACACAAAAACCTCCTATATCCATTGTCCAGTAAGGTACACCAGATAAAGCAAAGTTAAGGCCGGCAGAGATCTGTGCTTTCATATCTTCCCAACGGGTGCCGATGTCGCCACTCCACACTGCGGTGGAATAGCGCTGTATACCGGCAAAGCCCGAACGGGTGAGCAGGAAAACACGGTCATTGGGGTTCACACCCCGCTGTCCCTCATATATCGCTTCGGCATTGACCAGAGAATAGGCACTGAAGTATTTTGTGGAAGGGCCAAGCGCGGTGGGGCCGCACAGTTTCTTCCGGTAATCCATGTCGGTATTATCCCGAATATTGGGTTCGGACGCATCCATCCACCAGGCATCCACACCCAGAGAATATAAGTTTTCTTCAAGCTGCTTCCAGAAAAGCTTGCGTGCTCCTTCGGCATAGGCATCATAAAAGGAGCCGATATAACCTTGTCCAATCCAGTCACGTATACTGTCTTTGACTGCCTGTTGATACATCCAGCCATTTTTATCGAACGCTTTGTAATGATCGGTGTTGACATAAAATTTGGGCCAGACGGAGATCATAATCCGGGCATTCATTTCATGTATTTTGTCGACCATCCCTTGTGGATCAGGGAATCTTTCCCTGTCGAACTTGTGGCTTCCCCATTCCGGCTCCGGCCAATAACTCCAGTCCTGTACGATGTTATCGATGGGTATACCTCGTTTTCTGAATTCGGCGAGTGTTTCCACTATTTCATCTTGTGTCTTATATCGTTCACGGCTTTGCCAGAACCCCATAGCCCATTTGGGCATAATCTGCGATTTTCCGGTAAGGGTCCTGTAACCACTGATGACATCGTCCATGCTGTTGCCCGCCACAAAATAATAATCGATGCCATTGCCCATTTCGCTCCAAAGCGAAAGTTTATGCTGTTCTT
>DHTF01000024.1:0-2384 GCA_002411515.1 Proteiniphilum sp. UBA5267
ACCCGTACCGGATTGCGCAGGATGGTGCGCGAGAGAGAGGCAATGGAGGTGGGCATGGTGGCCGAGAAAAAGAGTGTTTGCTTCTCTCGCGGCAACAGCGGCAGCAGTCGCTTGATGTCGTGTATGAAGCCCATGTCGAGCATCCTGTCGGCTTCGTCCAGCACGAAATGGCGGATGGCATGCAGGCTGATGTAACGCTGGTTAATGAGGTCGAGCAGACGCCCCGGCGTGGCGACGAGGATATCGACACCCTGCTTCAGTGCACTGACCTGGGCATGTTGTTTCACTCCTCCATAAATCACGCAGTGACGGATGCCGGTATAGGGGGTATACTCCCGCAGGCTGTCGTCGATCTGGATGGCCAGCTCACGGGTGGGCGTGAGGATCAGTGCTTTGATCTCTCTTCTTTTACCATGGCTTTTATCTTGATAAAGTTGTTGAATGATGGGCAGTGCGAAGGCGGCAGTCTTGCCGGTGCCTGTTTGTGCCAGTCCCAGTATATCGCGGTTCTGCAGAGCTGGTAGGATGGCTTGCTCCTGTATGGGGGTGGGTGTTGTATATCCTTTTTCGTCGAGTGCCCTGATAATGGGCTCAATCAATGTCAATTCCTTAAATGTCATCTAATAAATTTATGCTGCACCGTAAAGGGACAGCGGTTGTTGATTTCCGTTTTCCCGCATCGGCAGCGATCAATCGCCTGCCTTCGTTTGCTTAAAACGGCCTTATTTAACAAATGGTGGGGGGAAAACTGTATGAGTCAGAACCAACACAAAATGTTACCGGGGACAAAGTTAATCAAAATTTCCAAATTATCCTATAACAATAAATTTTCATAGTCCCCCAAAAAGCATTTCCTTTGCATGCACAAAAAAGAAAGAAATGGTTTCAATCGAAAATATCACCGTCGAATTCGGGGGATTCACCCTGCTCGACCGGATATCGTTCGTACTGAATAAAAATGAACGGGTGGCCCTGGTGGGCAAGAACGGGGCAGGAAAATCGACCCTCCTAAAGATCATGGCCGGCCTGCAACAACCCACACAGGGCAACATCTCCTATCCCAGGGAGATGTCGGTGGGATACCTGCCGCAGCAGATGAAGCTGAGCGACAGCCGTACGGTGAAGGAGGAGGCCTCGATGGCTTTCGAACACCTGCAAAAAATGGAGGCGGAGCTGGAAAAGATGCACCGTGCGATGGCAGAGCGCACCGACTACGAGTCGGAGGCCTACCGTGCCATCATTGAGCGGGCGACGGACCTACAGGAGCTCCTGCAGATGTCGGGCATCCACAACTTCGAGTCGGAGGTGGAGAAGACCCTGATGGGTCTGGGCTTCCTGCGGAGCGACTTCGACCGCCCAACGCGTGAGTTCAGCGGTGGCTGGCGCATGCGCATTGAACTGGCAAAGATTCTGCTGCAGGCGCCGGATGTGTTGTTACTAGATGAGCCGACCAACCACCTTGACATCGAGTCGATCCAGTGGCTGGAAAACTTCCTGGCCACACATGCCAACGCGGTGATGCTGGTTTCGCACGACAGGGCCTTCCTCGATGCGGTGACCAACCGCACCATCGAGATCCTGCTGGGCAACATCCACGACTACAAGGTGAATTACTCGAGATACGTGACGCTACGCCAGGAAAGGCGTGAGCAGCAGCTCAGGGCCTACGAGAATCAGCAGAAGCAGATAAAGGAGACCGAGGATTTCATTGAGCGCTTCCGCTACAAGGCAACCAAGTCGAACCAGGTGCAGTCGCGCATCAAGCAGCTGGAGAAGATCGACCGCATTGAGGTGGATGAGGTGGACAACTCGCGCCTCAACCTGAAGTTTCCGCCTGCACCACGCTCGGGCTCTTACCCGGTGATCATGGAGGATGTGCAGAAGATGTATGGCGACCACCTGGTATTTCGAGATGTGACCTTCACCCTTGAGCGGGGTGAGAAGATTGCCTTCGTGGGCAAAAACGGCGAAGGGAAATCAACACTTGTGAAGTGCATCATGCAAGAGATTGACCACGAGGGGAAGCTTACACTGGGTCACAACGTGAAGATAGGTTACTTTGCCCAGAACCAGGCGCAGCTGCTCGATGAGAACCTGTCGGTATTTGAGACGATCGACGAGGTGGCGGTGGGTGACATCCGCACAAAAATACGCGATATACTGGGCTCCTTCATGTTTGGAGGGGAGGCTTCGGAGAAGAAGGTTAAGGTGCTCTCGGGGGGCGAACGGAGCCGCCTGGCCATGATCCGCCTGCTGCTGGAACCGGTGAACCTGCTGATTCTGGATGAGCCGACCAACCACCTTGATGCCGAGTCGATCGATTGGCTGGAACAACACCTCCAGCAGTACAAGGGTACCGTGATCTGCATCACGCACGACCGTTA
>DHTF01000024.1:2467-6348 GCA_002411515.1 Proteiniphilum sp. UBA5267
GAGCCGACCAACCACCTCGATCTGGCATCGAAGGATGTGCTGAAGAAGGCAATCAGGGAGTTTGACGGAACAGCGATCATCGTCTCGCACGACAGGGATTTCCTCGACGACCTGGTACACAAGGTCTACGAGTTTGGTGGCGGAAAGGTGCGGGAACATATCGGCGGCATCCACGATTACCTGTCGACAAAGAAACTGGACAACCTACAGCAGCTGGAGCTTTCAAAGTCGCCCGCAACAACACAACAGGCTGCATCGTCCAAAAAAGAGGAGAAAGAGGGCAAAAGTGAAGCGACAGCGGGTGAACCGATGGAACAGAAGCTTTCCTACCAGGAGCAGAAGGAGCTCAACCGCCGGCAGCGCAGGCTGGAGAAACAAATAGAGGAGGCGGAAAACGAGGTGGAAGCTCTCGAGACCACCCTTGCCGCAATGGAACAGGAGTTGGCCACACCCGAAGGGGCTTCGAACGTGACAATGTTACAGAACTATCTGGAAACCAAAGCAAAAATGGATCGCATCCTGAACAATTGGGAGCGATTGACGTTAGAATTGGAGAGGTTATAAACCGATAAACGTACATACGTAAAAATGAGCAAATTCAGCGGATTCATATTAAACAAGATCATGGGATGGAAGGTGGTGAACAACTTTCCTGTCGTGCCAAAATGTGTGATGGCCGTGGCACCGCACACCAGCAACTGGGACTTTGTGACGGGCAAGCTGGCCTACTCCACCCTGGGGCGCCAGGCCAACTTCCTGATCAAAGCAGAGTGGTTTTTCTTCCCCTTTAACCTCTTTTTCAGCAGCATAGGTGGCATACCGGTGAAGCGCGGCAAAAGCGGATCGCTGACCGACATCCTGGCCAAGGAGTTTGAAACAAGAGAGTGGATGCATTTGGGCATTACCCCTGAGGGTACGCGCAAGCCGGTAAAGGAGTGGAAGAAAGGGTTCTATTTTATTGCTCTCAAGGCGAAAGTGCCCATCCTGCTCATCGGACTCGATTATGGCAAAAAAGAGGCCCGTGTGTTGGATATGTTTCACCCTACGGGCAACTACCGGGAAGATATCGTGAAAATTAAATCGTACTACAAAGATATTCAGCCAAAGAAACCGGAGAACTTCATCCTGTGACATACACAGTGGGGGACTGTTTTCAATCCTTGAAATCGAGCGATAGCTGGATACCTTCTGCAGGCAGCATACTGCCTTCGGCATCGGCATTCTTGAGGGTGAGCCCCATGAGACGGACTTTCTGTTCCTGTAGGTCATCGACCTGCAGCAGCAATTCTTTGCCCAGATCGAACAGCTGGCTGTAGGTGCGGATGTAATGCTCCACGGTGCGACTGCGGGTGATTACAGTGAAATCGGCGTACTTGATCTTCAGCGTGAGCGTGCGGGCGAGGAACTTTTTCTTCTCGGCACGGCGCTGTACCTCGGCAGCAAGCTGATCGAGCGCCGCAAGGAGGTCGACCATCTCGCTCAGGTCGTCGAAGAAAGTCTCCTCTGCACCGAGTGACTTGCGCACCCGCTCCGACTCTACCTCCCTGTCGTCTACTCCTCTGGCAAAATGATAGTAGGTGATCCCCGCCTTGCCAAATTCGCGCACCAGGTCCACTTCGGACCATTTCTTCAAGTCGGCTCCCGTTTTGATGCCGAGCTCCTCCATCCGTGCGGCGGTGACCCTGCCCACCCCAAAGAACTTGTTCACAGGTAATTTTTCCACGAAAGCCTCGGCTTCGGCGGGTTCGATCACAAAGAGGCCGTTGGGCTTCTTGTAATCGGAGGCAATCTTCGCCAGGAACTTGTTGTAGGAGACCCCTGCGGAGGCTGTGAGCCGCGTGCGGTTCAGTATCTTTTGTTTGATCTCTTTGGCAATGAGTGTGGCAGAGCGATTCCCCTTGTGGTTGACGGTGACATCGAGAAAGGCCTCGTCGAGCGAGAGCGGCTCCACCTTGTCGGTGTACTCGAGGAAGATCTGCATGATCTGGCTGGAGACCTGGCGGTAATGGTCGAACCGCGGCATCACGAAAATGAGGTGGGGACATTTGCGCAGTGCCGTGACCGAAGGCATGGCCGAATGAATACCATAACGCCGTGCTTCGTAGCTTGCAGCGGCTACTACGCCCCTCTTTTCGCCATAACCCACCGCAACGGGTTTCCCGCGATAATCGGGATTATCGCGCTGCTCGATGGAGGCGTAGAAGGCGTCCATATCTACATGGATGATTTTGCGGTTCATGTCCGCAAATATAAGGTAAATTTATTGAATATGAGGCGAATTTATATGTTAAACCGACCTGTTGTTTTCGCTCATTTTTTGTTAAAAATGAAACGCATTCATATTCTTATACTATCTTTGTAAAGCAATTGGTCTGAAACCAGTTGCTTGAGTCCACAATTTTGATAATTTTTTGGATCTCAGACCGGAGCAAGCTTCCCGGCAGCGCTCCGGTCACTTTTTTTGCTACCACCCTGCCGTGCGTAAAATTTCTACAGCTTTCTTTTTGAAGCCTTATTCCCGGGCATAGAATTTCTCGAGCCTTTCTATCTCCGGCTGAAAGAGATGGATGGTCTTTTTCGGTACTTTTCCAAAGAATGTGAGCGTGATCTGGGGCATATTTTTCTTCATGCTCTTTTTCCAGGAACCGATGATTTTACCGTTCAGCATGATGGTGGGTGAGAAAATGCCATTTTTGGTGATTACCTTCCCATAATGCGTCTGTTCGAGCATGTCTGACCGATCTTTGTAACTGACCACAAACTCGTCGAAGGGAGCCAGCAGCAAAGCCGAGTTGTTGTCTGCGGGAAGGGTGCAGAGGTTGTCTGGCATCCAGCACTCCCGTTCGTTGATCTTCTCATGTGTAAATTCGGGGCGGATCATCTCCATTGCCTGTCGGCATTCGGTGACGGAGAGGCCTGACCACCAGGCGAAATCCTGCAGGGTGGCAGGACCGTGACTGGAGAAATATTTGTGTGCAAGCCGACCCAACGACTCTTCACGAGAGAGGTTTGTGGTGCGGGGCACCCACTCTTCGAGCAACGTGAAGGTCTGCCGGCTGCCATCGAGCTCCCCGTTCACGATGACCCCTTCCAGTTCCGCGAAGGAGAGCAGCAGGGAGAGATGATTGTCGTCGAGAAGCACTCCTCTCCGGGTCAGCGCCTCACCCATCTCTTGTTTCGAGAGATGCCTTCCTCCCGAGAGGAGCTCCTCCACAAGGGGAATATGACGATAGAGCACCGTTTCGTCGGCACCCAGCATCTTTGCGTAGGAGCGGTAGACAGGCTTCAACCGCGGATAGGAAAGCGCATACATCCAGCGCAAATCGTCCGCAGCCACAAAATGCCAGGTGGGACGCAGGATGTGGGTGCGGATCACCTCAGCCTTGTTCAGGGCGTTGGTGATATCCGTCACCGTATGATCCTGCAGCCGCGAGCCGATGGCCCACTTGGCCATATCCAGCGCCTGCGACTGCATCGCCCCCATGTGGGCCACCACCTTGCGCGGTTCCTTCAGCTCATGCAGGGTGAGCAGCTGGTTATAAAGTCGGATATGCAACAGTTCGTCGGAAGTCATGAACAATCAGATATAAAAAACCCAAATGTACAATTTTTTCCAAGAGCCGAATGGTTAATTGTGTATCTTTGTTTCACAAATGGGTTGGATGAAGTTGTCTCATTTGTACAATCGGATTTCAAGAGATTCATCTATTTTTGCCTCCTTTTATATCTCATGGAAGCTTTTACCATCATTCCTCCCTCACCTTGCCTCACACCTTATGTGAAGCACTACTGGCATCTGATTACCGTGGGTGATTCCCATACCTCACTTGCCCGTACTATACCCACTGGCATGATGAGCCTGATTTTTCATAGGGGTAACC
>DHTF01000024.1:6628-12703 GCA_002411515.1 Proteiniphilum sp. UBA5267
GGCGTGAGGGCATTTTTCTCACTGCCACTGAACAAAGCGACAGGATTGCGCTTATCGGCTGAAGAGATCGAAGACAAGGAGCTGGAACAACTCGCAAACTGCGTGATCAACATGGAGGAGGAGGGCTTGTCCATCACGCTGATCGAACAATTCCTGATGAAACGGCTCACCCATCCGGCAACCTATCACCTAAAGCGACTGGATACGGCTATTCACCTGATTGATGCTGGAGAGAGTGAAATTTCGCGACTGGCTGATGCAGCCTGCCTGAGCACCCGTCAGTTCTGCAGGATATTCTCGGAGCACATCGGGATCACCCCCAAGGAGTTCACAAGGACAATCCGTTTCCAGCGTGCGTTGCATCTGCTGGAAAAGAACCGGGAGATTTCATTTACCGCCCTGGCTTATGAATCGGGGTACTACGACCAGTCGCACATGATCAGGGAGTTTAACACCTATTCAGGATATACGCCCGGTGAATACCTCTCTCTGTGTGCCCCGCACTCCGACTATTTTCCCTGATACCGGTTTGTCTCATTTGTACAATTTCAATTTCTGTAAACCAATTACCTTTGTCACAAAAAAATGGATATGGATAAAAAAACAGTGACAGAAAAAGCAGCATTGCATCTGCAGGAATTGTGTGACGTAATTGGAGAAAGACGCGTGGGCGGCATCGGCAACCGGGAGGCCACCGCCTATGTAGAGAAAGTGTTGAGAGAGCTTTGCTGGGAGACGGAAACCTCCCCATTGCAGGTCATCGACTGGCAGAGCGAGGGTGCAACACTTACCTGCCAGGGTCATGAGTTTACGGTGTTCTCCTCCCCCTACTCCCTGGGATGTGACGTGAGCGGAGAGCTGGTGGCCATCGACAGAGTGGAGCAGCTGAAGAAAACCAATTTCAGGGACAAGATTCTGCTGCTCCATGGCGAGATTACAGCAGAGCAGATCGCACCGAAGAATTTCCCTTTCTGGAACCCTGAAGAGCACCAGCAGTTGATCTCTCAACTGGAGAACGGCAGCCCGAAGGCGCTGATTTGTGCCACAGGGCATAACGCAGCCATAGCCGGCGGTGCCTATCCTTTTCCCCTGTTCGAAGATGGAGACTTCCACATCCCCTCGGTCTATATGAAAGACAGCGAAGGGGTGAAGCTACTTTCCTGTGTGGGCAAAACCGTTGCGCTGGCATCGCATGCGAGGCGTATTCCCGAAACAGCTTATCACGTGATCGGACGAAACAGCAGCAGGAAGGAGGGGCGGATTGTGATCTCGGCACATATTGATACCAAGATTGGTACGCCGGGCGCCTTGGATAACGGCACAGGTGTCACCGTCCTGCTCCTGCTGGCAGCGTTGATGCGGGTACACAGCGATTACCCGCCTCTTGAGCTGGTCTTCTTCAATGGCGAGGATTATTATGGTGCACCGGGTCAGATCTGTTACCTGGAACAGAACGAAGGGCGGCTTGGCGACATCCGGCTGAACATCAACATCGACGGGGCCGGCTATAAAGAGGGTTTATCCTGTTTCTCTCCCTTCAATCTGTCGGATGACCTCTCTGCGATGTTACAGGAAGTGTTCGCAGAGAATACGGGGCTGGTGGAAGGATTGCCATGGTTCCAAGGCGACCATAGCATTTTTCTACAAAACGGCTGTCCGGCCATCGCCGTCAGTTCACAATGGTTCATTGAGCACATGGAGAGCCAGGAGATTACCCACACGCCCAAAGACAACCTGAGTGTGATCAACTACGAACGGGTGGCCGAATGTGCCCTGGGCATTGTCGCCTTCATTGAAAAGATTGCAGGGATTTCATAGAATCCCTGCTCTACAAGGAACCTGCTAAATCTCGACCTGTCGCTAACCTTTCCACCCTTCATGTTAGCAAGATTGGACACGACCGCAATCAATATGAGATGTATCTTTGCATCGTAAACAGTAAAAAAAAAGTTTATGATAACGAGAATACGGACATCGACCATTGAAGAATATCAAAAACAGATTAATGTAATCACCGACTACATCATCAATCATCTTAGCGAGCCAATCGATCTGGCTAAACTGGCAGAGATGAGTCACTTCTCACCCTTTCATTTCCACAGGATAACCCGTGCATTCATGGGTGAACCTATCGGGAGTTACATTGTGAGGACAAGACTCGAAAATGCTGCAAAGCTATTGCGGTATACCGACCTGTCAGTATCGGAAATTGCTTATAAGGTGGGGTATGATGTACCGACATCCTTATCGAAAGCATTCAGACTACAATACGGTATTTCGCCAATGGAATACAGAACAAATAAAAACTCTATCATTATGAAAGAAGAAAAGGAAGAGATGCAGTTAAAAATTAAAGGTCCAAAAATGATGGATATACCATCAAAAAATACAATCTATATCAGTTTGTCGGGTGAATATGCCACGCTCGACTTTGGTGGCGCTTGGCAACGTTTATGGCAACTCGTCAAGGAACAGAAGCTATTTTCTGCCGGAATGGAGCATATTGCCATTTACCACGACGACCCCAAAATCACAGAAAGCTCAAAACTACGCACCGACATCTGCCTCGTTATCAAAAAGGAGGCCAAGCCGCAGGGCGACATAGGGGTGAAGGAGATCAAGGGTGGTAAGTTTGCCATGTTCCTTTATCAGGGATCCTACACTGACCTGGAGGCCGTTTATGACACCATCTACGCGAAACTGCTCCCTGAAAACAATCTTCGCCTCAGAGATTACCCCTGTTTTGAGAAATATATCAACCATCCCGACAGAACAGTACCTGAGAAGTTGAAAACTGAAATTTATGTACCAGTAGAATAAGAACAAAAAAGTTGTCATAATTCTCAGTTAAACTTGAAAATAATTATGCCGACTACTTGATTTTCCGACGTAACACCTATCAAGTTTATGTGGAAACAATAAAAGACAAGAAAGTAAATTTAGTAGGAATTGAATATATTTCCTTCAGCGTGGAAGTTGGATGTTTTATGAATGAGTAATGGAGTTAAAATTGCCAACCAGGAAACTTTAATGGAAAAGGAATTCTGGATATAATAAAATAAAGGGTGTAAATCTCATAACTGATAGATTTACACCCTTTTCTTGCGGAGAGAAAAATGAGCTTTTCTTTCTCTATATCTTGAATATCAATAGCTTGATATCATTATGACCACATTTAGTATCAGATATATGTCTTCGCCTGTCATCTAGTGCTGCAGCATGACTCATACTTCTGAATGAGCATTATTGACCGTACACTTAATGAGAAATCCGTCCAAGTTCCTCTCCCTGATACTGATGTTCATATCCACTACCATCCTTAGGGACAGTGAGGTTAAACTGATACCCTTCCTGAAAGAGAATAACGATATCACTGCCGCCAAAGAGGAAATAGCCCAGCATATCACCTTTCTTAACCTCATTACCCACTTTAATGTTGTTCTCCCAATTGATGGAAGTGACAGGCATCATACCGATAGGAAGAATCGCTACCAAGCCATTGGAAGGAGTTTCGAGTACTATGCGCCCTCGCGTCTCAATACTCTGCCAGGAAGGTTCATCACAATACAAGTCATACGTCTTGTTTGTAGCATTCCATTTCACCTCGCCTCCCACAGCATATTCGCCAGCCACGATGTCTACCTCCTTTATTGTTCCACTCACTGGGAAATGATAACGATGATAGTCGAAAACATTCAGAAAAGAGTGAGTCATCGTTCCACCATTAAAAGCATTTTTGTACTGACAGTTGGGACCAAGCAGTTCTACCACGGAGAAGAATTTCTTCGATTTGATCTGCACTTCGTTAATAATGTATCCATCCTCATCAATATCCCATACCCCCTGTGGTTTAGAGTCGGCAGCGGCAGCTATCACAGCGTCATCATCGGGGAAAGCTATGGGGCGGACACTGGGCGAAGATAGATGGCGAGCAAAAAACTGATTGAAAGTTTTCCATTTGGATTTATCCTCATACCACCCCTTGTCAAGCCCGAAGACAGGTTGGCTGTAAGCCATCTGATAATATTCGTCAGACCAGGAAGCTTCTGTATCAAGGTAATCCCCCCAGCTTTTAGCAAAAGTTTTCAGCCATTCGCGATAAGGAGAGTAATACTGAAGAGAATTATTGTAGAGTCCTTTTCCGTCAAGTTCTTCCAACGGCTGATCGTTGATAAAGAAAAGGTAATTAAGGCTTTGGTCTATGCGGGTAAACAAATCTGTGCCTTCTGGTTGTGAGATCACACCCCAGGGCATCGCAGTGGTAGCCCAGTCGATAAAGTCATAATACTCTTCCAGGGTTTGAGCCGGATTCGTTGCCTTGTCAGGGTTCTGTTGCTTAGCCATAGCGATAGATTTCTCAAGCAACACCTTGAGCTCAGTATTGCTATTTACTATGTTTATTAATTCTGTACTAGCGGCTCCGTGAACCTTTACAATTTCAACATCTTCGGAATGGCACGATGCGAGGCAAAATATCAGCAAAAGAAGGCTGATCAATCTTGAGATTTTTATCATGGATAATCCTATTTTTGATTTATAATATTATTCAAGGCCATACTTGAGTTTACTTATACACATGCGTGTGTAAATTGAGATATAAATCTTGATTTATATGCATGAGGAAGTGGTATAAGAAAAAAATCAAGACCACACTCTATCTTTGTGGCTTGAGAGGTATCAGTGTGTGAGCCCCAAGCTACAAGACATAAAAAACACACAACAACAGCATAAAATGTGCGTATTATTGTGCGTAATTAATGCAATTTATTGATAATCAATGTGTATTGCGGAGAGAGAGGTCGGTGAACCTTTCCTCTTATATGCTTAAAAGTCAATGCTTTTATTTTTCCAAACTTGTTATCGGTAACGATTTAGGCACAAAATTTAACACCTAATTGTCCACCTTTGACCTATGCTTGTCTGCATATATCTTGGGTTCAAAGATACAAGCATTTTCTGAGTCGGCAAAACATCTATCCCATAATGTTTTAACTTAGTGCAAGGTGCAAGTATCTATATATAGATATGCTTGCACCTTGCACTAAAACTTAATTTAAGAATAAAATCCTTTTTTTTAATGTATTCAAGAGGTGAAGCAACAACAAATTATTCAAAAAATAGAAAATCAGTAGTAATAAAACTTATAAACCATGAATTATTATAAAAAAACACAAGTCATTTGAGAGATTTTCACTAATTTTGTTTTTAATCAAGATAATTCCTCGAGGCTTGCTCCGGGGATGATCCATTAAAATTTAACTCAAGTATCAATTCAATACTATTGCAACAAAAATTGAATTTTCAAATAGGGCGATTAAATGAAAGAATCGATCTGTAAACCACAATCGTTGAATAATAGATTACAAAATCATTAATATACACATTACTTAATATTCATAATAATGGAAAGACCAAAGGTTGGAGTTGGAGTAATTATAGAAAATAAAGAAAAAAAAATACTTATAGGGAAACGAAAAGGAAGTCATTCGCCATTTTATTCTATTCCCGGAGGACATCTTGAATTAGGAGAAACGTTTGAAGAAGCTGCCATTAAGGAAATTTTTGAAGAAACAGGACTTAAAATATCTGATCCCAAAGTCATTGCTGTTACAAATAACCTAAGGACATACTCAAATGACAAAAAACATTACGTTTCAATTATTTTACATACAAATACATTTCAGGGAAATGCTATGATAATGGAAAAAGACAAATGCGAAATATGGGAATGGGTTGATCCGTTACATATCCCAACTCCACATTTCGATGCAAGTGAATTTGCTATTGAATGTTTTTTAAAGCAGCGTTTCTATATTGCTGGACAAAAGTGATAAAGGTGAGAAATTAGCAATATACAGTTTTAAATTCGAATTTTTATCTATGCTTAAAACATTATAAATCACCTGGGATACTGCACGTCCTGAATCATCCATTACCTTGTAATGAATGGCAATCATCCAAACGATCGGATAAATACTATCCCGGGGACGGGAACGTCATACTTTAATCTCGGGTAATACACAGTCTATAATTACACTGATTGTTTCGGTCGAAACGTAAGCCCCCGATAAAATA
>DHTF01000116.1:0-152 GCA_002411515.1 Proteiniphilum sp. UBA5267
GAGAAGTTTATTGAAATCAATCACAGCTGACGGCTAAATCCAAAGAATTATGCAAGATATATTACGTGAGATCGTGGCCCACAAGAAGAAAGAGGTAGCCCTGCAAAAGGAACGGGTTCCCTTTACAGAACTGGAGAAGCAACTGCCACAGA
>DHTF01000116.1:394-4791 GCA_002411515.1 Proteiniphilum sp. UBA5267
AAACGTCGTTCACCCAGCAAGGGTTGGATCAATCAAACGGCCCGCGCGGACGAAGTGACACGGGCTTATGAAGCGGCAGGAGCCGCAGCGCTGTCGGTGCTCACAGACGAGACTTACTTCGGAGGCACCTTGGCCGATTTGCGAAAGGCGACGCAGACGGTACACATTCCGGTGATGCGGAAAGAGTTTATTGTGGATGCCTATCAGCTTTTTGAAGCGAAACTGGCCGGTGCCGGTGCGGTACTGCTTATTGCAGCGGCCATCACGAAGCATGAGTGTCGGCAGCTCACGGAACTGGCGCATCAGCTGCAGCTGGAGGTATTGCTGGAGTTACACGATGAGCAGGAAACGGAGTACATCACGCCCATTCATCAGCTTATCGGGGTAAACAACCGCAACCTGGGGAGCTTTGTGACCGACCTGCAGAAATCGTTTCGCATGGCTGAATTGTTGCCCCCGGATGCAATATGGGTATCAGAGAGCGGCATCTCCGATCCCACCATCCTGAAAGAGTTGCGCCACGCAGGCTACAAGGGATTTCTGATCGGAGAGAACTTTATGAAAACGGGCGATCCTGGAGAGAGTCTCAGACACTTTTTGGGTGGTATTGAAAACTAAAACTAAGAATTAATCCGCTGTACGCCATCAGTTATACAAACAGGCTGATTGCTGACAGCAGAAAAGCTAAGAAATCATGATCATCAAAGTATGCGGCATGCGCGATGCAGCCAACATCAGAGAACTCGAACTGCTCGATATCGACTGGATGGGATTTATTTTTTACCCTGGTTCACCCCGCTATGTGGGAAGGAGCTTGGATTATATCCCGTCAAAAGTAAAGAAGATAGGCGTGTTTGTCGACCAGGATCCCCTGATTGTGCGGGAGCGGGCAGCACAAAATAAGTTGGATGCCATTCAACTTCATGGGAGTGAGCCGCCCTGGTATTGCATCAATCTGCGCGAAGAGGGGTACAAGGTGATAAAGTCATTCGGAATAGCCGAAGATGGATTCATACCGCTTGCACAACTGGATGCCTACGAAGGGAAATGCGATTATTTTCTTTTCGACCGGAAGACAACACTTCACGGCGGCTCGGGACGGAAGTTCGACTGGAGCAGGCTTTCCGACTATCAAGGTGACACCCCTTTCCTGTTGAGTGGCGGTATCTCTCCCGAAGATGTGGAAGAAATTAAATCGTTTGTTCATCCCCGTTTCGCGGGAATCGATATCAACAGCCGCTTTGAGATTGAACCGGCGTTGAAAGATATTGAACGGATTAAAAAATTTATCAAAGAATTCCGCTAAGAGCGGTCGGTTATCAGCTGTCCGCTGTCCGCGATCAGCTTTTTAGAGGGTTGGAGTTATTACAAGGAGCAAGAAATAAGAAACAAGAATATTATGAACAGAATCGACAAACTATTCGAAGAGAAGAAAAACAATATTTTATCGGTCTATTTCACGGCAGGTTATCCAGCGCTTGGTGACACCGTGAAAGTGATTCAGGCACTGGAGAAAAATGGGGTCAACATGCTCGAAATAGGGGTGCCATTCAGTGACCCGATGGCCGACGGGCCGGTGATTCAGGAATCGGGAACGCAGGCTTTGCGTAACGGCATGAGTATGAAAACTCTTTTCTCGCAACTGGCCGATGTGCGACAATCGGTTTCCATCCCGCTTGTGATGATGGGTTATCTCAACCCGATCATTCAATTCGGTTTTGAAAATTACTGCCGTGAAGCAGCACGGTGTGGGGTAGATGGATTCATCATCCCCGACCTTCCCTTTGCCGAATACATGGAGTCATACAAGCCTATTGCTGAAAAGTACGGGGTGCACATCATTATGCTGATTACGCCCGAAACATCGGAAGAGCGGATCAGGATGATCGACCAGCATACCTCCGGCTTTATCTATATGGTTTCATCTGCCTCGGTTACCGGAGCAAAGAACCGGTTCAGCGATGAAAATCTGGCCTATTTCCGCCGGGTGAACGCAATGCAATTGAAGAATCCCAGACTGATCGGTTTCGGGATATCCAACAAGGAGACATTCGATGCAGCCTGCCGTGAAGCATCGGGAGCCATCATTGGCAGCAAGTTTATCTCGCTGTTGGGAAGTGAGGAATCAATTGATGATGCGGCCAAAAAACTAATAGTTGCGATTAATCCAAAGTGAAAGGAACTTATCATATACATGGTAAGCACCACGCTCCAGCGTAACAAAATCCTTGTCGAGTAGTCCCTTTATGGCTGCTTGTACAGAACTTGAAGAAGTGAGACTGTGTTCTTTGACAAACTGCGCAGAGGTAATCTCTCTGGCATCTCCCTCCTTGGCTATGGCTATCAGCAACTCTTTCTGTCTGGCCGGGAGCCGGAACAGTGTTTCTGAAAAACTGTAGTCGTAAGAATTTACGTTTTTCTCAACAGACTCCACTACCATGCCTTTCGTTACTTTGCCTGCAGCGGGAGTCATCGAGAAGAGCGTGTTCAATATTTTTTGCAAATACCAGGTGATGCCTTCAAATTGTCTGTAAACCGATTCCACCATATCAGAAGAGATATATTTACCGTTTTCCTCAAAGTGATCCATCGCAAATTGTATGTATTCTTGCATGGAGATGGCTTCAAGATGCTGTATGGATACACTTTGATAGAATGGATGTGAAGCGCTTGTGAACATCTTATCCATAATGTGGCGCTGGCTGCCTGCAAAGATGAAACGTGCATTGTGGCATTGTTGTATGTGGGTGCGAAGTAGTGCCTCAACGTTCTTTTCGCTGTAATGGTTAATCTGTTGAAATTCATCGATTGCCACCAAACAAGGTTTTCCTGCCTGGTTCAAATACTGGAAAATCTCATCCAGCGTAGTCTCCACAGACCTTATGTCGCCCAGTTTCACATTAAATGACGGTACTCCCATCACGTTGAACGAGACTCCGGCCTGCAACGACTTGACAATTGTCAGGAATGTCTCTATTGCTTTTTGACCAAATGGTTTCAGTCGCTCCACAATCTCCCTGCTTAACGTGAAAACAAAATCGCGAATGGAGCCGGTTGGATAAATATCAATAAAGAAAGTGTAGTATTTATCTGCTATTTCACGTTTTGTGAAGCAATGGGTGATGAGTCCTGTTTTTCCCATTCTGCGCGAAGAAATCAGTGCCACATTGTTGCCGTTCGCGATATTTCCGATTAACTCTTTTGTCTCTTCTTTTCGGTCACAGAAATACTGTGGCGATAAATAACCACTGGTGATAAATGGGTTGGTAATCTTTTTCATCATTCTTAAATTCTGCTGTGTATCATTACGTAAAGATAATTATTATAAAGTAATAACCATAAGATAATAATGGGAAATAGTATTTTTCGAAATAAAAATGAATAAATCGGCTTACAGATATTACATTTGCACTTCGTTTGTGGTGGAACCCTAAAAACAGACGACCTGTTCCATGCTTCTTCAAACACACATTGGGGAAATTGCCTCTTTGCTGACAGCGGCTTGCTGGACAATGAGTGCCATTTTTTTCGAGAAAGCCGGCCGGCGGGTAGGATCGCTGTCGGTGAATATCATTCGGATCTTTCTGGGAATCCTCTTCCTGGGAACTACCACCCTGTTTACGCGTGGCATGTTTTTTCCGATGGATGCCACGCCCTATAACTGGTTTTGGCTGGGTATCTCGGGCATTGTGGGTTTTTTTCTGGGAGACCTGTTTTTATTCAGATCTTATCTCCTCATCGGGTCCCGTACTTCTCAGTTGGTCATGAGCCTGGCACCCATGCTCACAGCTGTCATTGGATGGTTTTTCCTGCATGAGATCCTGTCACCCAAGAGCATACTGGGTATTGTGGTGAGTGTGACGGGAATCATGATCGCGGTGGCAGGAAAAGGGTTGAAGCTGAATGTGCCGCTACGGGGATTTTTATATGCACTGGGGGGCGCATTGGGACAGGCGGTCGGACTGATTCTCAGTAAAAAGGGGATGGGCGATTACGATGCGGTGGCGGCCACACAGATTCGCGCCATCTTCGGTTTTGCTTCTTTTGTCCTGCTGGTTACTATTATGGGCAGGTGGAAGCGGGTTTTTCTGGCTACCCGCGACAAAGAGGGGATGACGGGGATTACCATAGGAGCAATTTTCGGTCCTTTCGTCGGTGTAGCCCTGTCGCTCTATGCGGTGCAACATACCGAAACAGGTATTGCTTCGGCACTGATGGCGTTGACACCCATCTTCATTATTGTACCATCTGCCATCCTATTCAAAGAAAAAATCACCGCCCGTCAGGTGATCGGTGCGGTGATCAGTATCGCCGGAGCGACTATTTTCTTTCTGTAGGAAATTTTATTCAACTACGATGGTTTTTTTCTCTTTGCTGCTTTGGAATGCGAGTTCAAT
>DHTF01000116.1:4872-5657 GCA_002411515.1 Proteiniphilum sp. UBA5267
ATCGCCGGAGCGACTATTTTCTTCCTGTAACATAAAAATGAAAGTTTTTAAACAGCTTAATGTTAATCTTGGTATATTATGTAATTCTTTATTTTCCGTCAGATGGTGGTTAATTATCTTTTGGGAACCCTGTTTTTTTCTCCGGGAAATGGAGGAATGTTGATTTGTAACTTTGCTGCAGATACTGCGCCCACGACGCCGATGCCATTTTGTACGTTGCTGTAGGAGAGCTCCGGCTCGGAAATCAATTTGAACGACTCTTCATCACTCTGGGGGTCATATTCTCCTTTTCGGAAATAGGGGTATAATTCAGGTGAAATAAGTGTGAACTGTACTTCTAGGGGTGGATTCAGCACTTCTGTTTTTATCGGCACGTAGATGGGATATCCCCATTCCGATATTTCCCCTGTTTTCACATAGGTGGTATGAATCGGGTAGTAGTCTGTAATGGAAAAATCGATTGTGTAGCTGTTGTTCCGAAACAATTTGTTTGAGAAGATGGCAGAGTCAAAATACTTGGTTCCTTCATATGAAGGCCCCTCTGTCAGGAGATCTTCCAGGAGACTGTTTCGGTAACTTTCCCTAAAAATGGGATCATCGTCTGTATACAATCCGAGAAAATATCCGTTCAGGTCATCAGCTATCAGGTTGTTGTTGCAGTGCAGCCTTAGCATGAAATATTGTAATGCATCGGATGGCTGGGTCGTGATTCCTACCCTGATACGCATGTTGCGGTACAGTTCCTCTTCACGAATGCTATCGGGGTAGAGGGTGCCTACTCCATA
>DHTF01000116.1:5852-6483 GCA_002411515.1 Proteiniphilum sp. UBA5267
GTTGATCTCCTCCATGATTCTTTCTGCCGTGAAAAAGGTGGCTGTGTCAATCTGGTTGATCTGCGGAGGTACCGGTATGGTGGTCTCCGCCCAGGCAGTATTGAGCCCTTCGGCAGAAGCTTCGATGCGGATCCGGTCTCCTGTTTTGGGACGCATGGTTGAGCGATAGAGAGCCATCACGGCGGTATATTGGAACCCAAGCCGGTCGTGATTTGTATGTTGCTCGTATCCGGTCATCATCATTTTTTCGCTTTCTTTTCCGTTGATGTATAAGGTAAGTGATGCATTTTTCAACTGACACTTGTCAGCAAGCGTGTCGGTATAGAGGAAGCTTTTGCTGACTCTGATTTCAATGAGCGAATCGGGTGTGATGATGCCGTTCATCACGATTCGGGGTCTGTAGTCACCCATGTCAAGCCTGATCTCTTTCTCACATGCGGTAAAAATGAGTGTCCATATTATCAATACAACGATCAGATATCTTTTTCGTAAAATCTTCATTTGGTCAGAATTTATAGGTGTAGGAGAAGGAGGGGATGATGGGGAAGAGACTATAACTCTGGTATGCCGGAGTACTCTGCTGCGGGTACCCGTCCACAGTATCCGGGTTGGGAGCGAATTTCTCTGAAGG
>DHTF01000116.1:6646-37734 GCA_002411515.1 Proteiniphilum sp. UBA5267
AGCGAATTTCTCTGAAGGTAGTACCAGAAAGGAGTTGTGGTGGGCATAGGTGTTATAGATGCTGATATTCCAGATACCCATTCTGCCTTTTTTCTTGTAGCGGTAATAGTTGAAGCTTAGATCGAGCCGCTGGTAATTGGGCATCTTGTAGTTGTTCCGTCGTTCAATATAAGGCTCCTTCACACCATGCATGTTGATATACTCCTCCTCCGGCAGGGTAGTCCAGTTGCCTGTAGCATAGATCCAAGAAAGATTAAGGTCGAATTTGCGGTTGAACTTGTGCATAAAAACGGCGTTGATCTTGTGCCGATTGTCCTGTTTCGCCGGATAGCGTTTTCCCTGATTGATCTCTCCCCCGGGGAACTGCCGGTCTGTCCATGAGAGCGTGTAGCCAATCCATCCCGAACTGTTACCGATGCTTTTTTTTGCCATCAGTTCCACGCCGTATGATGTGCCAATCCCCTGTGCAACACGATCCTCCCATCTGCTGTTGCCCGTGAGGATGCTGGCCCCGTCTTTATACTCCACCTGGTTGGACGATTTCTTGTAGTAGGTCTCTGCCGACAGATCAAAACCACGATATCTGCCATAGAGTCCCACCGAAAACTGATAGGAGGAGAGCGGTTTCACATTTTTGGTGATCGGCACCCATAAATCGTTGGGAGAGCTGAGGTAGCTGCTCTGCAACAAATGTACGTACTGGCTCATCCTGCCATAGGAGGCTTTCAGCGAGAGATCGTCCGACAGGAGATAGCGTGCCGACAGGCGGGGCTGAGCACTCAGATATGATTTTCCCTGTACGAAGAATCCTGAGAGGTGTAGACCGGCATTTACCCTCAGTAGCTGGCCTATATCCATTTCATCTTCGGCATACAGGGATAACTCTTTTACATTGATTTGTTCATCGGCGTATGTAACGGTGTCATTTTTTATTTTTGACCCATCATTGTCTATCCGGAAAATGCGGCTTTCCTCGGGACGGAAGTTGTGATGTAACAAGGCAGTCCCAAAGCGGATCAGGTGATTATTGTTGTATGCATAGTCAAAATCGAGACGGTAACCTTTGTCTTCGATGCCGGATCGGTATATGGGGTTATAAAATTGGTAAGTACTCACAAGTTCCTTTGTGCCTGTTTGCGGATCTGTGGTTGTATAGAAATCTTCATTTTTGGAGTAAAGCGAAATATCCGACCGGAAACGGCTATAAACCAGCGTGGTATTTGCGAACAGTTTGCTATTTACGGCGTAAGCCCAGTTAAGGGAAGCCATGCGTGTTCCCCAGCCTATGTTGATGTTTGCCGCTTCGGTATTATGCGTAGAGATGGGATATGTCTGTACTTCCGATGTTTCAGTTGCATTGGATGTCTCAACTTCTGGATAGGTATTTCCGTATCTTGATTCATTGTTGAAAAATAGTTTATCTTTTCCGCTGTACAAGCTTAGATAGAGCCGGCTTTTGTCAGAAAACCTGTGATTGACCTTTGCATTGAAATCATAAAAATAGTAGCCGAAATCAATTTTGTCGTAGTTATCCGGGTTTTCTTTTTTGTTTCTCTTGTTCATGAAATACATTGCAGGTCGGGCAAGCAGGTCGAGATAAGTACGGCGGAGCGAGACCGAATAAGATGTTTTATCCTTCATGATGGGACCCTGGAGATTCAGGCGGGATGAGATCAACCCAATGGAAACCGCTCCCGATGTTTTCTTCATGTCTCCATCGTTCATCCGTACATCAACCACCGATGAGAGGCGGCCACCATAGCGTGCAGGAAAACTGCCTTTGTAGAAATCCATTGTTTTCACTGCTTCAGGATTAAAGGTGGAGAAAAGACCCAATAGGTGGTGCACATGGTATAGGGGGTTGCCGTCAACCAGATAGAGATTCTCATCGGCATTTCCACCACGCACATATAGCCCGGCCATTGCGTCGGTACCTATTGCCACACCTGGCATCTGCTGCAGTGCTTTAATTACATCACTTTCGCCCATAAATGCCGGTATTGCTTTTAATGTAGCGGCACGAAAGCTTATCTTACCGGTTTCTACATGTTGTATCGGATTCTTTAGTTCTCCCTCTACAACGACTTCTTTCAGGAGTGAGGAGGGTTGCAGGAAAAAATGGATCACCGTATCTTGCGTGGTGGTAAAAGAATACGTTTCCGGAGTATATCCCACGTAACTCGGGTGAAGTGATATTTTTCCTGGCGGGAGAGAGATACTGTAAAATCCGAAACTGTTACTGACAGTACCCTGTCCGGTAACAAGGTCAATGATGTTGGCGGAAATAAGTGACTCGTGTGATTCCCGGTCGTAGATAAATCCACTGATGGTGATTTCCTTGGGCCGTCTTTTCAGGATGATATGCTTCGCACGAATAATAAACTGAATATCTGTTTTACTGAAAATTGTGTCCAGTACCTTCTCTATGTTTTCATCCTGCATCTTAAGTGATAAAGGAGAAACGTTTTTCAGTAATTCCGGGTTGTAAGAAAAACGATAGTCGGTTTGTGACTCAATTTGTTTGAGTATTTCGGTGACGGGTTTCTGCTCCATGCGGAGCGTGATTTTTTCTTGTCCGGATGCCTTTATGCAGAGGCAAATGAACAGCAAGAAAAAAAGTGTGTAGTGCTTCATATTCTTCTTGGTCTACAACTCGTTATCAATGAACGGTCAATTTGTGATTTGTATCTGTGTATCTAACGTGAAGTTGATAATGTTCACAATTTCAATGATGCCTTGTCCCGAGAATGAGGTTGTGAGTCTTAACTGCAACTCTTCTGCAGGTGCATATAGCTTCACGTTATAAAATTGTGAAAGCAGCAAGATTACCTGTTCGAGTGGGGCGTTGTTGAGTGTGAGTACATTTTGTTCGGCACTGTAAAAGATGGATGAATCGTCGGCGTACACATTGATTTCTTTTCCCTTCGTTTTATAATCTATACGCATTCCGGAGGAACAAAGAATCTGTACAGCGGGCGATTCCGGTGTGAAGAGTACTTTGCCCGAAATCACAGACAGCGCTGTTCCCTCATCGTACTCCGAAACGTCGAACACCGTCCCCAAAACAGTGATATTCGCTGTGGGTGTGGAAACTATGAAGGGTTTACTTTTGTCGTGTGCCACGCTGAAACGGATGTCCCCGCGCATGGAAACATACCGGGACTGATCGCCGAAATGGTGGTCGTATGTCAGTGCTGCTCCTTTCTGCATCACTATTTCAGTCTGATCGGGGAGGGTAAACTCTGTGTTGTCTGATTGTGCAAACAGATGCTTGGGACGGTTTCCAATCATTAATATAGCAATTCCTGTGATCAGTAACAACAGGACCATAGCTGCTACCCGTTTCAGAATCAACAAATGACCTGTTCGTCTGAATTCAGGAAGAGAATTACCCAGCCTTCTCCAGCCAGTGGAGGGATCGAACAATCCTTTTTGGTAGTGCTGTGCCACAAAGCGGACCGATTCATCCAGGTTATGCCTGTTCTTCTTCATGCAATTATTGTCAATGCCATTTGTGAATATGACGCAAGAAATGAGAAATCACCCACCCGAAAGCAGAAAAATTTAGGCAAAAAAGAAAAGATATGCCTTGAAATCTTTGGAGCGAAGTGATTGCATGGCCCGGAAGATGTGATTTTCAATGGTTTTAACGGTCAATCCGGTTTTTTCGGCGATTTCTTTATAACTCATCCCGTCGCGTTTTGCCATCAGGAAGATTTGGCGACGACGCTCCGGAAGCTCGTCAATCATTTTCCAGATGCGGGCCTCCATTTCGGCGCGCTCTTCCTGTTCCTCTTCCAAAAGTAGTTGGTCGGGTGGGATCCTGTCGATGGAGGTGGTAGGTTTTGCATCACGAATGCGTGTCAGACAATTGTTCCGGACAGCTTTGTAGAGATAAGATTTTACAGAGCTTACTGTATCCAACCGTTCTCTTTTATCCCACAAATGAACAAATATCTCCTGTACTACGTCTTCCGCATCCTCGCTGTTTCCCATAAAATGAAGGGCATGTAGACAGAGCTGACGATAGTAGGTTTCGAAATACCCTGAAAATTGTTTTTTGGATACTTGCATTGATTATAAAGCAGTAGCAAGAAATCATTCTTGCTACTGCTGTTTTTTTATTGATCTATTAACCTGCTATTTAACTGCGATCGTTTTTTTCTCTTTGCTGCTTTGGAATGCGAGTTCAATGATATGCATCACATTGCGGGCCTCCTCTGCTTTGACGGCTATCTCCGTTTTACCTAGTATGGCGTCGCGCAGGTTGATGAAGTAATCGCGATAATCGCCCTGCTCACTCTCCAGCTTTCCTTTTATTTTCACTCCTTTGTATTCGGCATCGATGCTTCCCCAGATGCTCTCAGGTTCTCGTCCCCAGTCTTTTCCCTGTGGGATGGCGCCACCGTCCACTGTGGCTTCCTGCACGTCGAGCCCATACTTCACATAGGAACCGTTTGTGCCGTGTAGCAGGAAAGTGGGCCCTGGAATGCGGCAGATCATGCCCGATTTCAGTGTGGCGGTGAAAGAGGGATAATGGAGGCGTACGTCGAAATGGTCGTCGGCTTTCGCCCAGGCACGCTGCGAATTGATTTCTGCCGTCACGGCGGTGGGCATGCCAAAGAACCACAATGCCTGGTCCACAAGGTGTGCCCCCAGGTCGTAGAATATACCCGAGCCGGGCAGGGGTTGTTCGCGCCAGGCGCCATTGGGGCGGGGATCGGTGCGATAGCGGTCGAAGTGAGTTTCGTAGTCCACAATTTCACCCAACAGTCCACTGTCGAGTAGTTTCTTTACGGTGCGTGTGTCGCTCGTAAAACGGCGGTTGTGATAGACGGTGAGAATCTTTTTCTGTCTTGCGGCCAGTTCAATCAGTTCATCGGCTTCAGCTACGTTGACGGTGAAGGGTTTCTCCACCACCACATGCTTGCCGGCCAGCAGCGCTTCCCGTGCCCAGCGAAAATGATCGGTGTTGGGGGAGGTGACAATGACCAGATCGATCTCCGGATCGTCGATGATGCTCTTTCCGTCGGGCACGATTGCCGTAACGGGATAACGCTCTTCGATGAGCGCAATGCTTTTGGGTTTGGTGGTACTGATCTTGGTCAGCTCATATCCTTCCACCACATCAATAAAGGGTGCATGAAAAACACGGCCGGAAAGTCCGTAACCGATAATGCCCGTGCGAATGTTGGTCGACATAGGTTATTTTTTTGGGTTATTGAATGTATGTGCTCAAAGGTAGGCAATTTTGTGAAAGAATGAAGGAGTAGATAGGAAACAATTTTATTGCCCGGTCAGAAATTGTGCCAACTGATGGGTTGCCAACGCGCGGTGGCTTATCTGATTCTTCACGTCGTTGCCCAACTCTGCGAATGTTTGATCCTTTCCTTCGGGTACAAAAACAGGATCATATCCAAAGCCGGCGTCTCCTTTTCTCTCTTCGGTGATTCTTCCATTGACCACTCCTTCAAAGAAATGCTTTTCATCACCCATCAGCAGTGCGATCACCGTACGGAAACGGGCATTGCGGTTGTTCACTCCCTCCAGTGCATGGAGAAGCTTTATCATGTTGTCCAGGGGGTTGCATGCTTCACCGGCATAACGCGAAGAGTAGACTCCCGGGGCACCGCCGAGCGCTTCCACTTCCAGTCCTGTGTCATCGGCAAAGCAGTCGTAGCCATATTTCTCTTTGATATAGCGTGCCTTGAGGAGCGCATTCTCCTCCAGCGTGGTCCCTGTTTCTTCAATCTCATCTTCACAATGAATATCGGCAAGACTGAGAATTTCTAACGATCCGTCTGTGATTTTCCGGATCTCCTCGAGTTTGTGTTTGTTGTTGGTTGCGAATACTATTTTCTTCATTGTCGTTGTTGCTTGCGTATTTGTTGTTCCCGTTGTTGTTCTTTCTGTTTGATGGCAGCTTCTCTTATGCGTTCCCGTTCCCGGAGTTCCTTTTCCCGTTGGCGAATCTTCTCCTTTCTTTCTTTTTCCCGTTCCTTTAACAGTTTTTCCCGGCTTTTGTTTGTGGCTGTTTGCTCTTTTTGTTGCAATGCTTCGGCGGCTTTTTGTTCAAGTTGCTTTTTCAACTCCTCCCTTGTTTGCGGTTGTTTCATTGCCGATGATGGCTGCGCTGATTGGGTGCCGGTTATGTCGGGATGCAGCGAAGGCTGGGGTATTGAATCGGTTGTCATCTTCCTGAATGAGGTGCGTTTCAGATAGGTCAGATAATAGTCCTGAAAGTGAGGTGTCTGTGCGGGATTGGTCAACAGTGTGGAATCTATGCTCAGCTCATTTGCAGACTGGCCGGCTGTTGTTGTTGCGTCGGGCTTTTCAGTCAGATCGGACTTCACAGTCGGGGTGGTTTTGTCTTGCAGCGCCAGTTGTGCCAGGCTGGCTTGTCGGTTGAATGCTGCCGGCATATTGAGTCCTTTCACGTCCTCAAAAGCCTGCCAGGCCATTGCCGTTTCACCGTTGAGTGCATAGATTTGTCCGAGTAAATACTGGAGCCGCTTTTTCTGTATGAAATTTTTTTCCTGGTCAATGGTCTTTTTCAGCCAGGGGATGGCAGCAGTGTACTCTTTTTTGTGAATGAGTCTGGCGGCATATGTTTCCGTGTAAAGATCGTGCAGATGAGGTGGTATTGTTTTG
This sequence comes from Proteiniphilum sp. UBA5267, assembly GCA_002411515.1. Taxonomy (GTDB): domain Bacteria; phylum Bacteroidota; class Bacteroidia; order Bacteroidales; family Dysgonomonadaceae; genus Proteiniphilum. Next base: position 13,298 of record DHTF01000116.1, read on the forward strand.
CTTTGCAGTGCATAGAGCATGTTCCCGGCATCATAATCCCTGCCCATTTCCGTGTAGGTGCGCAGCAACCAAATCTCGGTTTCGGTAATCAATTCTTTGTCCTGGTTAAACAGTCGTTGCATTTGCATGAATACCGCCAACGCTTCTTCATGATCTCCATTTTGCAGATGGGCTTTACCCAGCAGCAACCATGCTTTGTGAATGAACGGGTTAAACTCCTCCTGCTGGAGCCACTGCCTGAGTGCCTGTGTCTGTGGTTGTGACGGATCGCGTCGTGGCTTGGCCGAGATGGAATGCTCCCGGATGGCCTTCGATGTCTTTTCAACTACCGGGTCGAAAGGTCCGCCAGCCAACTTCTTATCCTGCACAGGTGCACCGGGATAAAAAGGAAGTAAGGCTGCGTAGTCTTCCGTAAAGGTTTCCGCCTGATTTTCCAGGATCTCATTGTAGGCCTTCTCTGCATTATAGTATATGTTGTAACGGGTAGTCAGTTCATGGTAGGCACGCGTGACAGGTGTGTTTCTTTGGCTGGAACAACCCATGCCGAGCATCATTCCATACAGGATTATCACACAATATAGGGAATTAATTTTAGCCGTCACTGTTTACCTGTTTTGCGAGTTTATTTCTCTTACATCATAACTCGAAAAATAGGTTTTTATTGTTTTGAAGAGCCTTATCCATACAATGTATGGCTCATTTTGTGTAATTTTTGTATCAGAATGAATCGCTGGTCTCATTTGTCTGGCACAAGATGTGATATCCACAAAACCAGGGTTGGTGATGTCGTCTGAAAAGTATATCTTGCACTGTTTTTTATTGTGCAGGATTTACTTGTCTATCAAAATCAATCATTTCAACCATATGAATTCTTCGATATTAAAAATTCTGTTTGTCTGCTTTTTCTTTGTGACAGTTTTATCCCTGTCCGCTGAAGAGCGAACAATTACAATCGACAAAAAATATCTGAACCTGCCTGTCTCGCATCAGCAGGATCGTGGTAAAATGACTTTTATAGCCGACGGTCATCCGGACTTGTCGGTCGTGATTCGTCTTGCTCCTGATAAGGCGGACTACTGGGTTTTTAAAGATGTTTCCAATCTGAAAGGTAAAACATTGACCATCCGATATGATGGAGACAGTGAGGGGCTCAAAAACTTGTTTCAGTCTGATGTAATTGTCGGGAACGACAGTTTATACAAAGAAGCGAACCGGCCTCAATTCCATTTTACAACACGTCGTGGATGGATCAATGATCCAAATGGCCTGGTATACTATGATGGGGAGTATCACTTGTTTTATCAGCATAATCCATATGAGCGTGAATGGGAAAATATGCACTGGGGACACGCTGTCAGCAAAGACCTGATTCATTGGGAAGAACTCCCGGATGCCCTGTATCCCGATCATCTCGGGGGGATGTTTTCCGGTTCGGCGGTAATCGACTATAGAAATACGGCGGGGTATAACAAAGAGAAATCTCCTGCGATGATCGCAGCCTATACAGCAGCAGGACCCGATAAACAGGTGCAATGCATCGCTTACAGTCTCGATAAAGGACGTTCATTCACCAAATACGAAGGGAACCCGGTGATAGATTCAAAGCACCTATGGAATAGTCAGGATACCCGTGACCCGAAAGTATTCTGGTATACCCCCGGCAATCATTGGGTGATGGTGCTGAACGAACGCGACGGACATTCCATTTACACTTCATCCGATCTGAAAGACTGGAAGTATGAAAGTCACGTGACCGGATTCTGGGAGTGTCCGGAATTATTTGAACTTCCAGTTGATGGAGATCCAAACAATACTCAATGGGTAATGTATGGTGCCTCGGGCACATATATGCTCGGCTCATTTGATGGAAAAGTATTTACTCCCGAAAAAGGGAAATATCAGTATGTGACCGGAGCCAATTATGCAGCCCAAACTTTCACTGATATGCCTGATGGCAGACGTGTACAAGTGGGATGGGGACGGATCAGTCACCCGGGAATGCCCTTCAACGGAATGATGTTGTTGCCCACAGAACTGACATTGCGAACAACAAAAGAGGGGCCTCGCTTATTTAGTCTGCCAGTGAAAGAGACGGAGGCGCTTTTTACTCCTGCAGGAAATTGGCAGCATCTCACCTCAGCCAGAGCAAATGAAGTGTTGAAAGAGTTTTATGACGCGGAATGTCTGCGTATTAAAATTGGCATAAAATTGTCACATGCTACTGAGGCCGGCTTTAATTTGTTTGGGCAACGTCTTGTTGGGTATGATATGAATTTTAACACGATTAACGGTGTCTTCTACTCTCCACAGGAGATGTCAAGTATGGAACTTTCAGCCGATATATATATAGACCGCACCTCAATAGAAGTATTTATTGACGATGGGGCGTATTCCTATTCCATGGAAAGAAAACCGGATCACAACAACAAGGAAGGTTTCCATTTCTGGGGTAATAACCTGGAGGTAAAGAACCTGCAGGTTTTTTAGTAAAATCGATATGGAATTAAATCAAATCAAAGGGCAAACTATTTTGAAAAGAAAACCTGTGATCATCGGTATTGGAGAGTTGCTCTGGGATATGCTTCCGTCGGGGAAAAAAGTGGGAGGCGCTCCTGTTAACTTTGTGTACCATGCCTCCGGGGCTGGAGCAGAAAGTTACGCTATAAGCGCTGTGGGGAATGATTTACTCGGAGACGAGATTATGATGGAAATTGAAAAGGGCGGTATTCATCATCTTGTGGAACGGGTTGACTATCCCACCAGCACAGTCCGGGTGGAGCTGATGGATGGTATACCCAACTATACAATTATTGAGAATGTGGCCTGGGATCACATGCCTTTGACTGAAGCCATGATGGAACTAGCCGGAAAGGCTGATGCTGTCTGTTTCGGTACACTGGCACAGAGGTCAGCAGAGTCCAGAAGTACCATCCAGAAAATGCTTTCATTGGTTCCCCCGAGTGCTTACCGCATATTTGATATAAACTTGCGGCAGCATTTTTTTTCCGAAGAGATTATCATTGACTCACTCAATCGATGCAATGTTTTTAAAATTAACAAAGAAGAACTGGCGATTGTGAAAGAAATGTTCAATGTACCAGAATCGGAAGAAAAAGAGAGCTGTCAGTGGTTTGTGGAAAAATTCGACTTGAAATTCATGATTCTAACTGCCGGAGCAGATTATAGCCTGATTGTCACCCCTGAATCAGACTCCTTGATTAGAACTCCCCGTGTAAAGGTCGTAGATACAGTGGGGGCAGGTGACTCCTTTACAGGTGCATTTATATCCGCCATTTTGAGCGGCAGGTCGATAAAAGAGGCGCACCGATCGGCAGTTGACCGCTCGGCTTTTGTTTGTACACAAGCAGGTGCCTGGGTTTAAGCAACCGTTACCTTTCTCCCAATGGCTTTCACTGCTTTGGCAATGAAAAACATGACGATGAGTATGAAGATGATGAATGCCCCTGACGGCACGTTCAGATAGTATGATAGAAGCAATCCTGCCACGCAGCCCACGAAACTGAGGATGATGGAGAGATAAATGATTTTCGAATATTTTACGGTAAACAGGTTGGCTGTCATTTGCGGCACGGTGATGAGCGACATGAGCAGGACGATCCCCACCAGTCGGATATTCAGCACAATGGTGACAGCAATGAACAGCATCAACGTGTATTCAATGAACTGGGTGGGTATACGCCGGGTTTGTGCAAACTCGGTATCGAAAGAAACAGAAACGATGTCGTGATAAAATAGCGCAAAGAAGAGCATCAGCACCAGAGACAATACGGCCAGGGCCACAATGTCGGACGGAGTGATGGTGAGAATATTGCCAAACAGATATTCCGAGAGGTTGGGTGCATATCCGGGTGTGAGAAAGGTGAGTACGATCCCAAGAGCCATGCCGAGCGACCAGAAGACAGCAATGGCAGAATCTTCCCGTACCCCCTGCTTGCGGGAGAGCCACTGAATGCCGAAGGCGGAAAGTACAGAGAAAGCCATGGCAGACAGAATGGGGTGAAGAGAGAAATAAAAACCGATACCCAGTCCCCCAAAAGAGGCATGTGTGATTCCACCACTGATAAATACCAGCCTGCGCGTGACAATATAGGTACCGATGATGCCGCAGGCTATGCTAGCGAAGAGGCTCCCCAAAAGGGCATTCCGAAAGAAGGCATACTCGAGCAGTTCCGGGATATTCATCTCTTCCTGTTTCAGGCGTGCATTTTGTGTGCTCTCAGTTCATTCACAAACATCAACACTTCATCTTTAAGCTGATCGGGCAGAGATATCCCTCTCATTTGCAGACTGCGTACCCAGCGTGGTTTCTCCTCATCGAGGACGGAGTAAAAAACCTCCCGGAACTCGTCGGCTTCGCCGGCCGTATATTGGGCAGAATCACGTCGGGCGAATTTATCGAGTTCCTCATCATCGAAGTACTCCGGTTTTTCCAAAAACGCGGCGATGAGGCTATCTTTTTCACACACCTCGTGTGCGCCACAACAACCTCCTCCCAGATCTATGGCGGGAGGTGGCACCTCGTGGGGTGTTGTATTCCCTTTTCTTCGCTGGATAAAGTTGGTGATGGCCAGTGCCAGCACAAAGAAGAGAATAATTCCGACAAATAATACAATGAGTTGCATAAATCAATTACCTTTCTTCAATATGAAAGCCTGCTCTTTTCAAGTCATCCCAGAAATTTGGATAGGATTTTGTCACCACTTCGGGATTATTGATGTTCAGCGTGTGAAAGACCATTGCTCCGGGTGCAAAGGACATGGCCATGCGATGATCATCGTAGGTGTCTATCGCCGGTTCCTTTTCCGGAGTACAACGGTCGCCCTCCCATTCGAGCATGCCAATTTCAGTTTCTTTGAGTACAAATCCCAGCTTTTTCAATTCGTTGATCAGAGCCTGCACTCGGTCCGTCTCCTTGATCTTCAGGCTTTGTATGCCCGAAAATAGGAACGGTATACCCTTAAAACAACAGGTTGCTGCAAATGTTTGCGCCAAGTCGGGTTCATTGACAAAATCGTGAAAGAATTTTTTTGCTTTTCGTTTTGTGTGACGAATGATGGCTCCCTCCTCCACAAATTCCGTGGTGACACCCAGGTCGCTGAAAAGGTTAGCCACATTGGCATCGCCCTGAAGACTTTTTTTCTGTAGTCCCAACAGCATTACTTCGGCACCGGGCATTAATGCAACCATTTCATACCAGTAGGAGGCTGCAGACCAGTCTGTCTCCACAGTCAGCTCAATGGCTTGATACTCCTGCGGTTTAACCAGTATGTCGTTTCCGGCCCATTTTACAATAACCCCACATTGTGCCATCATAGCCATGGTGAGGTCGATGTAGGGCTTTGACACAATCTTTTTTTCGATGTGCATGATCAGTCCCTTTTCCATGAGAGGTGCAACCATCAGCAAGGCTGAGACAAACTGTGAACTAATGTTGCCCGAAAGATACACCTCGCCTCCTTTGAGCTTTCTCCCATTGATGCGCAAAGGGGGAAACCCCTCTTTCTCCAGATAGTCAATTTTCGCACCCAATGCCGTGAGTGTTTCTACCAGCGGGTGAATAGGGCGTTCGTGCATCCGTCTAGATCCCTTGATAATCCACTCCCCTTGCATGCCTGCCAGGAAGGCAGTGAGAAAACGCATAGCTGTACCGGCACCTTTCACGTCGAACTTATTGGAGTCGGAGTTAAAAGCATCGATGATCACCTGTGTGTCTTCGCAGTCGGAGAGGTTCCTGATGTGATAAGGGCTTAGGCTCAGTGCATTGAGAATGAGTGCTCTGTTGCTCATGCTTTTTGATGCTGGGAGCTGTACAGTGGCATGAATTGCGTCAGGGGGTGAAATTTTATATTGCAAATGCATTGTCGTGTAACATTTTCGCTAAAGTTTTCTTTTTGTGCATCGCAGTTCAATGCAAAAGTTATACAAAAATAATCATTTAAAGCGAAGACGCGGTAGTTTCTTTTCTGTTTTATGTTGTTTAAACTCCTTTAATGAATTTTCCACACCCTGCAGCAGCGTTAAGCCGCTATTCCGTAGATAAATATGGCGAGAATGGCGGGAGGAACTATGTATCGCAGCAGGAAAATATAAGTTTTCAGAAGACCGACAGCCATTTTCAATGTACCCTGGTTGGTGAGTTGGGCATATACGAGCTTTTTGTCCAGATACCATCCCACGAAAAGACTGATAAAGAAACCGCCGATAGGAAGCATAAACTTGGCAGAGCTGATGTCGAGCAGATTGAAAAAAGAAGATGAGAACGAGGAGATCACCCCCAGTATGATGACACCCACGGTGACAAGGAGGGTGCTTTTTCTTCGGGAAAGGCGATATTCTTCGTGCAGGTAGAGGGTCACTACTTCCATCAATGAGATGGTGGATGTGATGGCGGCAAGTGCCAGCAGACAGAAGAACATGGCTGCCCACAACATGGAGGCCGGCATTTGGTTGAAAAGCCCTGGAATGGTGATGAAAAGTAGTCCGGGGCCACCGGCTACAAGCTCATCAACGATGGTGCCGGGGGTGGCGGTCAATGCAAAGGCCGCAGGAAAGATAATCATTCCGGCGAGTATGGCTACCAACGTGTCGAGAATGGCTACCTGTATCGCTGTCTTTGTGAGATTGATGCGGTTGTTAAAGTAGGAGCCATAGGTAATCATGCAGCCCATTCCGATAGAGAGGGAGAAGAAGGCCTGTCCCATTGCATCGAGGAAGACGGTCGGCTTCACCTGTTCGAGGCTGGGTTTGAAGAGGAAAGAGAGACCGCCAGATGCACCTTCCAGCATGACGGCCCGTACAGCAAGTACGATGAGGATCAGAAAAAGCATCGGCATCAGAATCTTCGATGATTGCTCGATTCCCTTTTTTACACCCGAGAGAATAAAGAAGGTTGTCAACAGGGCGAAGAGGATCATCCAGAAGATTTGTCGCAACGGGTTGCTCAATAATGAGGTGAAGTTAGCCGAAAAATCTTCTACCGTGTGTAGGCTACCTGTCACAGATTGCATCAGATAGTCCAGGGTCCAGCCACAGACCACCATATAGAATCCCAAGATAATGAAGCCGGTGAGCACACCCAATCGGCCCACCCATTTCCAGGGTGTGCCGGGTGCCAGCTTGTGAAAAGCTCCTGCTGTGTTGGCCTGAGACGATCTCCCTACAAGAAACTCGCTCACCATCAGGGGTATTCCGAAAAAGAGGATGCATCCAATATAAACCAGGATGAAGATGGCTCCACCCCCATCGGCTGTCTGGCTGGGGAAGCGCCATATATTACCCAAGCCGACGGCAGATCCTGCTGCCGCAGCAATAACTCCAATTTTGGACGCAAATGTGACTCTTTTCCCATTCATATGTTTGCTTCTTTTGTCTATCTAACAAAGACCCATTCATTTTCTTTCGACAGGGCAGGGTTGTAGAAATACTCTTCGTAGTGAAAACCTTTCACATCCTCCGCATCGTTAAGCCTGTTTTTGATGATATAGCGAGCCATAAGACCCCGCGCTTTTTTGGTGTGTACGACAATCTGTTTGAAATCATTTTGTACCAGTTGTAAAAACCGGATGTCGATGATTCGTATCCCTGCTTGGAGTACGTTTTTTTGCACCACCTTTGCATATTCACCCGAACTGACATTGATGATTGTCTTTTCTTCCTTTTTAAACAGGTCTCTGTAATATTTGTTTACCGTCTCCTGCCAGAATTCATAGAGCGTGCGGTATCCCGGAGGTACTATGGGCCTTTGCATCTCCAGACGGTATGGCCTGATCAGATCAAAAGGGCGTAAAATGCCATAGAGACCCGAAAGGATGTTGAGATGGTGCTGTGCAAAAGAAACATCCTCATCCGTAAAGTCGTGTGCATGTAGTCCTGCGTAGGCAATTCCGTTATAAGCCAATGCTGCAGCACGCTGTGGGGTTGTTCGGAAGTAAAAGGTCTGAAACTGCTCATAAACCACTTGCGCCATTTTGGGGTTTATCTTCATGATTGTTCCAATTTCTTTTTCCGATAGCTGTTGACAAACAGTTATCAGCTCCTTTGTCTTATCTGGAAACAACGGTTTTGTAGTTGTGAACCGGTCTCTCTTATCCGGGAAAGACATCAGTTTCGCCGGTGACATCAATACTTGCATGGTCACAGCCTCCACTCTACACCCTCTTTGGTGTCTTTCAGGGTAACGCCGGCTTCCTTCAGGGCATCCCTGATCTTGTCGGAGGTAGACCAATCCTTGCTATCGCGGGCCGACTGGCGAATATCAATGATCAGTCGCATCAGTCCTTCTATTACTCCACTTCCGGCTATTTGCTTTGTTTCATCTATCAGTCCTAGCACTTCGAAGATGAAGGTGTGCATGATTTTCTTCAATGTGACCAGATCTGTAGCTGTGAGAGTCTCCTTTTTGTCGAGTGCCGAATTGATGATGCGCACTCCTTCAAAAAGGTGGGCAATGAGCATGGGACTGTTAAAGTCATCGTCCATCGCCGCATAACAGCGTTGTTCCAGTTCGTTGATGTTCACCGAAGAGGATTCTGAAGGTGTTATCTTTTCCAAAGCAGAAAGGCTCTCCATCAGTTTCTTATAACCTTTCTCGGCGGCTTGCAGCGCTTCGTTGGAGAAGTCAAGCGTGCTTCGGTAATGCGACTGGGCCATGAAGAAACGAACAGTCATAGGAGTGTATCCTCGTTCCAATAGCGGATGGTCGCCGGTAAAAAGTTCTTTGGGGAGGAAACCGTTGCCGGCACTTTTTGACATGCGTGCGCCGTTGACGGTGAGCATGTTGGTATGTACCCAGTATTTTACGGGCGTGGTATGATTGCATGCCTGCGACTGGGCGATCTCATTGGTGTGGTGTGTAGCCTGCAGATCCATGCCTCCACCGTGAATATCGAAGGTTGTTCCCAGGTACTTGGTGCTCATAGCCGAGCATTCGATGTGCCAGCCAGGAAAACCCCATCCCCAGGGTGAGGGCCACTGCATCAGCGTCTCAGGCTTTGCTTTGATCCAGAGGGCAAAATCGAGACGGCCTCTTTTTTCGTCCTGTCCGTCCAGCTCCCTTGTCCCTTCCATCAGGTCCTCCAGTTTGCGGTTGGTTAGCGTACCATAGTCGTGCTCGATACTGTATTTCTCCACATCGAAGTAGACAGAACCATTCACCTCATAGGCATAACCTGCATCGAGAATCTTTTTAATCATTTCTATCTGTTCCAGGATGTGTCCGGTGGCAGTGGGTTCAATACTAGGGGGTAGCGTGTTAAAAAGCGCCAATACCTCATGGAACCCCAAGGTGTATTTTTGCACGATTTCCATTGGCTCGAGCTGTTCCAGCCTGGCCTTTTTCGCAAACTTATCATCCCCCTCATCCCGGTCTCCTTCCAGGTGACCTGCATCGGTGATGTTGCGCACATAGCGTACTTTGTAACCAATGTGAAGCAGATAACGGTAAATCAAATCAAAAGAGATGAATGTGCGGCAATTGCCCAGGTGGATATCGCTGTAGACAGTAGGACCGCACACATACATACCCACAAGGGGCGGGTGGAGCGGCTCAAATGCTTCTTTCTTCCGATTGAGTGTGTTGTAAACGAATAAATTGGTTTCCTTTTCTACATTCATATTGGGGGATTTTTATTTTTGAAAGACAAATTTACAAATTTATGCGGTATGATCAGCAAATCGATTGAAAAAGAAAAAAATGCACCACTTCTTGTGTTGTTTTGCAATATTTTAATACTTTTGCGGTTCTGTTACATTCACTAATCTTCAAATTTTTTTTTTATGTCACGTAAAATCTTACTTACACTTCTTTTGTTCTCTTCACTGGGTGCCCTTCGTGCACAAAATCTGCAGTTGCATTTCGACCCGAGACACACTTTTTATGGGAGTGATGTACCTACTGCATCACAAAATTATCTTACAGCCACCTTTGAGATGTTCAAGCCGGATCAATGGGGAAGCACTTTTATGTTTGTGGATTTTGATTTGAACAACAGCAAAAAGAACATCGGCCTGGTCTATGCAGAGATTGCCCGTGAATTCAAAATCGGCGATTTTCCGTTGATGCCTCATCTCGAATTTAACGGTGGATTAGGCAACGGCTTTTCAATCCCGTCCTCCTATATGGCTGGTTTCGGTTATCCCTTCCAGTTGGGTAACTTCTTCATGAGCACCTATGTGGCATATAAGTTGAACGCCTTCCAGGAGGTGAGCAACGATGCACAGTGGACTGTCACCTGGAACGCAACTGTTGCCGATGGCAAGCTGTCACTGGCCGGATTTCTTGATTTGTGGTCAGAAAACAAGGATCATACGGGAGCTGAGTCAGGGAAAAAGCTTATCATGTTAAGTGAACCGCAGCTTTGGTATAACTTCACCCCCAATTTCGCGCTGGGTACCGAGGTAGAGCTTAGTTACAACTTCGTAGTGGGTCCCAATCATTTCTACGCTATCCCCACGCTGGCTACCAAGTGGAATTTCTAACATTTAACAAACAACATCATGCTGGAAAAACTTTTCAAGTTAAAACAAAATAACACCACGGTACGCACCGAGTTGGTCGCAGGAGTTATCACTTTCCTCACCATGTCTTATATTCTGGTGGTAAACCCCAATATCCTGAGTGCATCGGGAATGGATAAAGCCGCACTGTTCACCGCTACAGCACTTGCCAGTGTGTTAGGAACCCTGTTTATGGCGTTCATCCCCAACCTGCCCATCGCGCAGGCTCCCGGTATGGGATTAAACTCTTTCTTTGCTTTCTCGGTGGTGCTTGGTTTGGGATACTCCTGGCAGATGGCGCTCACAGCTGTTTTCATAGAAGGTATCATCTTCATTATCCTGACCTTTTTTAACGTGCGCGAACTGATTGTAAAAAGTATCCCTGCGTCGATCAAAAACGCTATTCCAGTGGGTATTGGGCTCTTCATCACATTCCTCGGCTTGCAGAATGCAGGACTGATTGTCAGGGACGAAAACACCATGGTCACCTTGGGAGCCATGTCGAACCCACACGTGTGGGTTGCTTCACTGGGACTTATTTTGACCGCGGTGTTGTATTATAAAAAAGTGCATGGTGCTTTTTTGATTGGGATTGTGGGAGCCACTGTTTTTGCGATCATCCTGGGACTTGTGCAGATGCCTTCGGGAAGTATTGTTGCGCTGCCGCCCGATATTTCTCCTGTTTTTGCAAAATTTGAATGGCAAAATATCTTTACGCTCGATATGCTGATCGTGGTATTCACCTTTCTTTTTGTGAATCTGTTCGATACCATTGGTACACTGTTGGGTGTGGCTTCTAAAGTTGGAATAACCGACGAAGAAGGCAATTTTCCGCAAATCAAGAAAGCGTTGTTCGCTGATGCCCTGGGTACCACCTTTGGTGCGGTAATAGGTACCAGTACGGTGACTTCTTACGTGGAAAGTGCTTCGGGTGTGGCTGTGGGTGGACGTACCGGCTTGACCTCTCTCTCCACTGCAGCCATGTTCCTGCTGGCTCTGTTTCTGGCTCCTCTTTTTCTGATGGTTCCCGCAGCAGCTACCGCACCAGCTCTCATCCTGGTAGGTTTGTTCATGATTACTTCGGTAGTGAAGATCAATTTTGATAATATGACAGAAGCATTGCCAGCCTTCCTCACCATCGTGATGATGCCTTTTGCTTTCAGCATTGCCCAGGGAATTGTTTTTGGTATGTTGTCATACGTGCTGCTGAAAGCATTAAGCGGTAAATGGAAACATATATCGGCGACCATGTGGGTCATATTTGTGCTGTTCATCGTGAAAATGGTCCTCGATGGGATGAATGTAATGTAGTATCTGCCGGTCAGCATCCTCCTGCTTCTTGCTGATTATTTATTCAATTTACAGCAAGGTAGGAGGGTATTCGTTTGCTTTTTAGCGATGAATTGACTACTTTTGCGCTCTCATACAAAACATTATCAAAATTAATTCATTTTTATGGCAACAACCGCTGATTTCAGGAACGGGATGTGCATCGACCTGGATGGACAATATTACTTTATCGTTGAATTTCTCCACGTAAAACCTGGTAAAGGTGCCGCATTTGTGCGTACCAAGTTGAAAAATGTAGCCACCGGGCGCATTCTCGACAAGACCTTTAACTCGGGAGTGAAGGTGGATGAAGTTCGCATAGAACGCCGTTCTTTCCAATATCTGTATCGCGACGATATGGGATACAATTTCATGAATACCGAAACGTTCGAGCAGCTTCCCATACCAGGCGAGCAAATCGAAGGAGTGCAGTTCCTGAAAGAAGGAGATGTGGTGGAGGTGCAGATTCATGCCGAAAGTGGTACCATCCTTACTGCTGAAATGCCCACCCACGTGGTGCTGGAAATTACCTACACGGAACCGGGTATCAAAGGCGATACTGCTACCAATACGCTAAAGCCGGCAACGGTTGAAACAGGAGCGGAGGTACGCGTACCACTCTTCATCAATACAGGTGAAAAAATAAAAGTGGACACCCGCGACGGATCTTACGTGGAACGCGTTAGAGAGTGATGGGATAAAAAGTTGTTTGTCACTTCGTTATTTCTTTGTATGTTTGTTTCGTTTTATGACTGAAACGAAATATCATGAACAAGTTAAGCATCAAAGAATGGGCCGAAGAAGACCGTCCACGCGAGAAGTTACTCCTAAAGGGGGCATCGGCCCTGTCTAACTCCGAGTTGTTGGCAATTTTGATCGGCTCGGGCAATAGGGAGATGAGTGCCGTAGAGTTGGGTAAGCGTATTTTGCAGCAGGCCGGTAATGATCTCAATCAGCTGGGAAAGATGGGGGTCTCTGACCTCACCAGACAGTTCAAAGGAATTGGTCCGGCAAAGGCGATCACATTGATTGCTGCGTTGGAATTGGGAAGGAGGCGAAAGTCGATTGAAGGGAAGGTGAAGAAAAAAATAACATCGTCGCACGATGCTTATCACTTTCTCTTCCCCATTCTATCTGATCTGAACCACGAGGAGACCTGGGCTCTGTTGACTGACCGCTCCAATCAAGTGGTGACCACCATGCAGGTAAGTCGTGGTGGTATCTCCGGCACAGTGGTGGATGTCCGGTTGGTACTTAGGGAAGCGCTCAATCATTATGCCTCGGGCATCATTCTGGGACATAATCACCCTTCGGGAAACAGCCACCCAAGTCCGCAGGATACCCAGATCACGAAGAAACTGAAAGAAGCTGCTCAATGGATGGATATCTCCTTGCTCGATCACATCATCGTATGTGGTGATCATTATTTCAGTTATGCCGATGAGGGTATCATCTGAGGGGAGTAAACAATATCCCGAAAAATCGGTTTAATAAGAAAAGCGGATTATGAACGAGGAATTACAAGCATTACAAGATAAAATAGTGGTCATGCTTCGCACCGTGTATGACCCCGAAATACCGGTCAATATCTACGACCTGGGGATGATTTACGATGTGGACATCGATGACCATAACAATGTAGCTATCGAGATGACCTTTACATCGCCCAGTTGTCCCGCTGCTGACTTCATCCTGATGGATGTGCAGCTTAAGGTGGAGTCGATACCCGAGGTGAATAGCCTGGATATCAACCTTACTTTCGATCCTCCCTGGGATCGTTCCATGATGAGTGAAGAGGCCTTGCTGGAGCTGGGAATGATGTAATTTGCCAGTGACTTCAGTGAAGAGTATGACCGTGAACAAGAAATTTTATTTTCTCTCCGATGCCCATCTGGGTTCTGTATCGCATATCAGTTCCCTTGACGCAGAGCGTAAATTGTGTCGGTGGCTCGACGCTGTGAAACAGGATGCGGCAGCGATTTATCTCCTGGGCGATATCTTCGATTACTGGTTCGAATACAAACATGTGGTGCCGAAAGGTTTCACTCGTTTGCTGGGCAAACTGGCTGAGGTGACCGATGCCGGAGTGGAAGTTCATTTTTTTATCGGGAACCACGATATATGGCTCACCGATTACCTTACGAAAGAATGTGGAATGATTCTTCATTTCGGACCACTGACGACCGACATTCAAGGGAAGAAATTTTTTCTGGCGCATGGAGATGGGCTGGGCGATGAATCGCGTTCGTTCCAACTACTGCGGAAAATGTTTCACAGCCAATTTCTGAGAAAATGCTTCTCCGCCATCCACCCCAGGTGGACCGTACCGCTGGCACATGTCTGGTCGAACAGCAGCCGCGAGAGCGGTGGTGTGCAAGAGTATCTGGGTGAAGATCGCGAATACCTGATCCGTTTTGCGAAAGAAAAGCTGACCGTGGCTCCCGATATCAACTATTTTGTTTTTGGTCATCGCCATATTTTACTGAATCTTCCCATCGCAGAGCAGAGTCATGTTGTCATGTTAGGTGATTGGATCACCTTCTTCTCTTATGCTGTTTTTGACGGAGAAACCATGAAGCTGGAGCAATTTGAATTCTGAAGACAGAGAAGAGATTGACTACGCCTTGTGAGATTCCGTGATGCAACATCCCCACAAACGAAAATATACCTGTAGGATTACACCAGTTTCCTGAAAAAGTCCCAGATGACAATTCCTGCTGTCACCGACACATTCAGGGAATGTTTGGTGCCATATTGGGGAATTTCTATGCAGCCGTCGGCAGCATCTACGATGGCTTGTTGTACTCCATGTACCTCATGACCGAAGATGACGGCATATTTTTTCTCTTTCTCCAAAGTGATCGTTTCCAATGAAATGCTGTTTTCAGCCTGTTCAATGGAAAAAACAGTGTAACCGTCTTTTTTCAATGTCTGCAGTGCTTCCTGGGTCTCCTCGAAATAACGCCAGCTGACCGCATCCTCTGCCCCAAGGGCTGTTTTATGAATCTCCACATTGGGTGGCGTGGCGGTGATGCCACAGAGCAGAATCTCTGTTACACGGAAGGCGTCGCTTGTCCGGAAGACCGATCCGATATTATGCTGGCTGCGTACATTGTCAAGCACCACCACCAGTGGAATCTTCGCGGCTTCCTGGTATGCTTCCACACTCAGACGGTTTAGCTCTTCAAGCTTCAGTTTTCTTCGTTTCATATTTTTAGCGGTCAGTTCTCAGCTTTTGGAATGAGACCTTTTTATCTTGTTCAGTTTTGTTTAATCTTCCTCTGGTTATTTCACTATCGCCCGTATCAGAAACCAAATGTGATGCAGCAAGGTAGATAGTTGTCCGTAATGTTTTACCATGATGCGATAACGCTCTTTCAAAGAAGCTTTCCGGTTAGCGGTAGTCATTCCCTCATGGAGATAGTTGATAAGAGTGAGGTGGGTGTTGTGCAGGTTCTTAGATTTCTTCATCATGCGGATGCACCAGTCGAAATCGGATGAATAACGGTAGGAGAGATCGTACGGTTCAAAAAGTTCCTTTTTTACAATAAATGCTTGGTGACATACCAGCATTCCCTGTTTGAAACTTTTCCAGGATAGTTTCTCCGGTGCGCGCAGTCTGCGCATATGGAGAAAAAAACCTTTCTCATTCACGATGGCTGTTTCGCCGTACAAGATGTCGGGTGATTCTCCGTCGTCTATGGTACGCATCATCTTCTCTACAGTGTCGGACGCGAAAAAGGTATCCCCCGCATTCAGGAAGCAGAGATAGTCTCCAGAAGATCTTGTGAAAGCTTTGTTCATCGCATCGTAGAGTCCCTTGTCCGGTTCGCTTACCCAATTTAGTTTTTCATTTTCATATTGTTGAATCAGCTCCACGGTGTTGTCTCTTGAATTCCCGTCGGCGATCACGTGTTCAATATAAGGGTAAGATTGTCCCTGGACGCTTTGCAATGTACGTTCCAGTGTGTGTTGTGCATTGTAAGTGACAGTGATGACCGATAGTTTCTTCATGATCTCGAGTAAATATCCTTATATTGCATTGCAATAGATTCCTGCGCGTATTCCTGTAATACTTTCTCTCGTGCGTTGGCCGACAGCGTCTCAGTGTCGGCTTGGTACAAAGTCCATAAGATCCCATTTGCCAGGTCTTCTGCATCTTTGTATTTTACCAGGTATCCATTTTTTTTATGTGAGATCATCTCTGGAATACCGCCTATGTTAAATCCCACACACGGTGTGCCGCATGCCATTGCCTCCATGAGCGTGTTGGGTAGATTTTCCTGTAACGAAGGGGTTACAAACAGGTCGGCGGCATTATACACTTCAGCCATTCTGTCTGACGGAACAAAGCCCATGCTGTGCGCGGGCAAATTAAGTTTCTCCGCCAACTCTTCACCGTGGGTGCCGGCTATAAGGTACACGATGTTGTTGGGATGTTTGGTGATAAGTCGGGAGGCTTCCAGCAGATAGTCGATTCCCTTTCTGGGATCGGATGCTTTTACGGCTGCAAACAACACAATCTTGCGATCTTCTGGTAGGTTGAGTTGCTTGCGCACAGCCGACTTATCCTGGGGGTGATACAGTTCTGTATTAATGGGATTAGGGATGGATACCACCCTATGCCCTTTTGTAAGCGGACTTTTGAGTGCCAGTTCCTTGAGCCAGTTACTGCAGGCCACAAAGGTGATCGCTCCTTTTTTATAGGCAGCTTGTTTTTTTACGAATAGGCGATGTGAGAGATCATCCGGTGAGTTTGTTACCAGATAGGGACAGTTGCCGCATGATTGCAGGTAGTTTCTGCAAGTTCCTGCGTGGTGACAGATTCCGGTAAAGGACCACATGTCGTGCATTGTCCAGACTACTTTCTTGCCGGAGGAGAGAATCTTCCCCACTTCATCGACCGATAACATTCCCTGGTTGATCCAATGAAGATGAACCACGTCGGCTTCCTTGAAAATGGGCAGTCCCGTAATAGAATGACCGGTATTGGCAATCGAGATGTCGAACAGGTTTTTTTTTGAAAACCTGTTTTGTAAGAAGATATTCCCCCGTTCCCAATAAAAATAAAACCTGTTTAACTGTTTGGCCCCTGCAGGCACCACATGGTCGTCGGCCGACTGCTTGTCCCGGACAATCATTGTTACATTATCCCCGCAGGAGCGCAGCGCATGCATCAGCCTGAATGCTGCCACAGCGGCTCCGCCGTAAATGTCAGATGTACTTACAATGAGAATGTTCATGTGGTTATTTTTGTAAATGCATCCAGGTAACGATCACTAACGCTTTCCAGGTTGATTTTCTCCTTGATCACACGGAAAGAAGCATTTCCCATTTTCTCTCTCAATAGGGGGTCTCTGAGCAGCAGGCTTATTTTGTCAGAAAGATCCGCTGCGTTGTTTTCCTGAAAGAAAAAGCCGTTTACGTTGTGGAAGACCAGATCCCGTTCGGTGCCGTCGCACACAGAGCAAATTACGGGCAGGGAGTAGGTCATTGCATCGTTGATGGATAACCCACCCATACCGGCTAGCACGTAGATGGATGAGGCGCTCATATAGGCGCCGATTGTTTTTGGGTCGTAAATGCTGCCGGTAAAAAGGACCTTTGGATCAATATTCAGCTCCTTTGTTTGTTTTACGAGGGCCTCCCTTTCGGGACCGTCGCCCACAATCAATAACTCTGCATCGGGAAACTCTGTCAGCACTTTTGAGAAAGCTTCGATGAGCAAATCGACCCGTTTCCATTTGACCAGTCGCCCCACATGGATAATCCTGCGGCAGTTTGCAGGAAGGATGGGCGGCTCTTGAAGTAGTCGTTGTTTTTCGCACAACAGGGCTTCACTGTCACCGGTATTGTAGGTGACGAAAACACGCTCTTCACGAATGCCGTAGGTGGGCATGAGGGTTTTTCCCAGCGAGGAATAGGCCAGAGCCCCGTCAGCCCTTTTATAGCAATATCTTCTTATCTGCATGATGCCCCATTGTTTGAGGTGAAAGAGAAACCCTTTGCTTAAAAGCTTCATCTCCTCGTTGTACATCGCGTTCTTCCTGAAGTATGCTACAGCCTTGCCATAGGGAGGTACCTGAAAGGGTATCTCCCGGATTACAAATCGTACGTTATTTTTTCGGAGCGCCTTTCTGAGCGAAGGATACCAGAAAAATTGAATGAAATAGGGCCATCCTGCCACGAAGATGTCTGGTTTTACTGCTTCGACTATTCGAGGCAGAGCAGGGATGCCATTTTTTCCAAATGCTGTTTTTTTTTCATCGCTTTCGATGATTTTGTATCTTGCCTGTTGTCCCTCAATTACCTGTACCCCTTCACCCAATGAACTGCTTTTCCCAGTGGGAATCACCGTGATTACTTCCACTCCTTTTCTCGCAAGCTTCTGCAACAAAGCGTCCATATAGAGTGGAATGCCGCTGAAAACAAACAATACTTTCATTTCGCTGCAAGGGAGATTAAAAATCTGTTTTAGCCGATAATATGTTTCTCTCCAAAACGTGCAAGGTCACGTCGCGGCCTACTTCAATTCCTTTCAGTAAAAGTTGATCCCTTGTTGTTCTGTAAGCCAGTTCTGGCCTGTTATTGTCGCCACTCAAATGACACAGCCAGATGTTGCGCAGATTGGAGGTAAAATTATTTGCCAGAAACTCAGCCGTCTGTCGGTTGCTCAGGTGTCCGGTGCCGGAGGTAATTCTGCGCTTGAGGTAGTAGGGATAACGACCATTTTCCAACATATCCTCGTCGTAATTGCTCTCGATGATCAGATGGTTGGCCTTGCAGATATAGTAAGCTACTTCATCGGTGATGGCACCCACATCGGTAGCCAGTGTCATCTTATGCCCGTCAAATTCGAAGAAATAACCTGCATTGTCGTTGCTGTCATGGGGAACATTAAAAGCCGTGATTCTGAAATCCTCGATCTCGAAAGGTTTCCCTTTTTCAATATACTTTGCGGAACCGTTGAGGTTGTTATAGATCATGGGGCAATTGGCAATTCCACGGTGCACCTCTCGGGTAGCATAGACTGGGATGTGCATCTTCTCGCCCAGATAGCCGGCCGATTTGATATGGTCATAATGATCGTGTGTGATCAGGATGGCCATGATAGAAGAAAGCTCGATCCCGTATTCAGCCAGTCGTTTTCTGATTACACGCGGCCCAAGGCCTGCGTCGATGAGGATGCCGTAGTGCGCGTTTCCCATATAGTAACAGTTGCCACAACTGCCGCTACTGAGGCTGAAGAATGAGATTCGGTCTGCCGGGAAAAGTTTGTATTGCATAGTGAATGCAAAGATAATAAGTTTTTGAGAACAATCTTTTAAAACAATTGTCCCGACAAACGCTCCCATGTTTGGTTGTACGCACCTATCATCTCCTTCACCACTTCCGCTGCTGGAATCACCTGCTTGATATGTGATGCAATCTGCCCGATTTCCAGTTCACCTTCGGTGAGGTCGCCCTCAAAAATACCACGCCTGGAGCGACCCCGTCCCAACAGCGTCCGCAATTCTTCGGCCGTGGCCCCCCCGTCTTCCAGCTCCTGCACCTGTTGGTAGAACTCGTTCTTGATCATCCGCGTGGGACTCACTTTTTTGAGTGAAAGCTGCGTATCACCCTCATTCAGTGAGAGACATCGCTGTTTGAAGCTATCGCTGGCAGAGCTTTCCTCGGTCAATGCAAATCGGGTCCCCACCTGTACTGCTTCGGCACCCAGCGCAAACATGGCTGCCATAGCTTCGCCAGTAGCAATGCCGCCGGCTGCAATAAGCGGCAGCGCCACTGCCTGCCGCACCTGTGGAATGAGTGTGAGGGTGGTGGTCTCCTCACGTCCGTTGTGTCCACCTGCCTCAAATCCTTCCGCTACGATAGCGTCGACACCTGCTTCGGCAGCTTTCTGGGCAAATTTAGAACTAGAAACCACATGCGCGACCAGGATGTTGTGTTCTTTTAATTGGCTGGTCCATGTTTTGGGATTTCCGGCAGAAGTAAAGACGATGGGTACTTTCTCCGCCATCACAATCTGCATGATCTCCTCAATCTGTGGATACATGAGGGGTATATTTACGCCAAAAGGTTTGTCGGTAGCAGCCTTACATTTCTGTATATGCTCCTGCAGTCTTTCGGGATGCATTGATCCGGCTCCTATAAGTCCCAGCCCTCCTGCGTTGCTTACCGCCGATGCCAATCGCCAGCCGCTGCACCAGACCATCCCTGCCTGTATTATCGGGTAGCGGATCCCGAAAAGTGTTGTAATCCTGTTTTTGTGCATTGTTTCAATTTTGTGCAAAGATAACATTATCTCCATTTTTTACCATCCGATCTGCAGTTTAGATTTTTTTTAGTAGCTTTGCACATCGTTGCCCGTTGTCTCTACAAAAGGGTTGAACAGTTGAACGGTAATTTCAAAATTGATATATCCCAGACATTATGAATGTCCTTCTACTTGGCTCCGGTGGCCGTGAACATGCCATGGCATGGAAGATACGCAAAAGTAGCTATCTGAATAATCTGTACATTGCTCCTGGTAATGCCGGCACTGCTTTGCTGGGAACAAACGTTCCCATCGGCGTGACCGATTTTGAAGCGATCAAACAGTTTTCACTCAACCACGATATTGACATGGTGGTGGTAGGACCCGAAGATCCGCTGGTTAATGGTGTGTATGATTTTTTTCACAAGGATGAAGATATTTGTCACATCGCTGTGATAGGGCCCTCGCAAAAAGGAGCACAACTGGAAGGGAGCAAGGATTTTGCCAAGCAGTTCATGCAACGTCATCATATTCCCACGGCACGCTACAAGAGTATTACACTCGATAACATTGCGGAAGGAAACGAATTCCTCGATACCCTTCCTTCACCCTATGTCTTGAAGGCCGATGGTCTGGCTGCCGGTAAGGGAGTGCTCATTCTCCATCATCTGGATGAAGCCAAACGTATGCTGTGGGAGATGCTGCAGGGTAAGTTCGGCGAAGCCAGCAGGAAGGTGGTAATCGAAGAGTTTTTATCGGGAATTGAATGTTCGGTTTTTGTGCTGACAGATGGCCTCTCCTATAAGATACTTCCTGTAGCGAAAGATTATAAAAGGGTTGGCGAGCAGGATAGCGGATTGAATACAGGCGGAATGGGAGCAGTATCTCCAGTTCCTTTTGCCGATGATATTTTCATGGAAAAGGTGCGTACACGAATCGTGGAGCCAACCGTGAAAGGACTGCAGGATGAAGGAATTGATTACAAAGGATTCATTTTCCTGGGTTTGATCAATGTAGAGGGTGAGCCCAAAGTAATTGAATATAACGTGCGCATGGGAGATCCTGAAACCGAGGTCGTACTGCCGCGAATTAAATCAGATTTGCTGGAGTTGTTCATTGGCGTAGCTACGGAGACACTCGGTGAGCGTTTGCTGGAGATCGATGATCGTTATGCAACTACAGTTGTAATGGTGTCTGGTGGTTATCCCGAAGCATATGAAAAAGGGAAACAGATTGAAGGACTCCAAAACGTGGAAGATAGCCTTGTCTTTCATGCGTGTACCGAAAACCGACTTCAGGAGGTGGTTACTTCGGGTGGGCGTGTGCTTGCGGTCACATCGTATGGTAAGACCATGGAGGAGGCATTGCAAACATCGTACCGCAACATTGGCAAAATATATTTCGATAAAGCCTATTATCGAAAGGATATTGGTTTCGACCTCCACATCCGCTAAAGGCGGTTTTAGTCATGCATGCTGTTGTCAGATATTTCAAAACCTATCTAATTGAGGGACGTTTTGTCTCGCTGATAGTCTCCCTGGTTGTCCTGGCTATGCGTGCTCTTCTCTTTTTCAGGGATGATAGTATCCCGGTTGTGTACAGCGATACCGGATACCTGTGGCATTATGTGGCTCCCTTTTTTTCTGATCCCTTGATCTCTCTCTTAGCATCTACGCTGTCGGTTTTTCTGATTGCCTCCCTTATTTCTGTTTTGAACAGCCGATTTACTTTGCTCCGCTCACGTTCTGCACTTCCCTTTGTGGTGCCGCTTTTTCTGCTTAGCCTACATCCCTGTTTTCTGGTGATGACGGCCGATTATGTAGCCCTCCTTTTTATCCTGATAGCCTTTTTCCCCTTGTTGCGATCGTATCAATCGCCCGACGCATCCCTTTATTCCTTTCGCTCCGGCATATTGATCGGCGTAGCTTCGCTGTTTCAGATTTATGCACTGGCGTTGCTTCCTCTATGGTGGCAAGGTGAGCGTTCGATGCGCGGCCCGCAGTTCCGCTCATTCTTGTCTTCCTTGTTTGGCTTGTGTCTCCTCTATCTCTCTCTCTTTTCTATCTTTTTCCTTCAGGACGACCTTCCGGCATTCGTGGAGCCGTTTCTGCATTTTGTCTCTTTCTCTTTGCCACTGCTGCCCGATTACTCGTGGATGGAGTGGGGTATGGTCGTGCTGATAGGACTTTTTTTTATTTCGAACATGGTACTTAGCATTAGAACCTATTCGCGTGACAAAGTGCTGACCCTGAATTTTATGCAATTTTTGACTTTCCTGGTTCTATTCCTGCTACTCCTTCAGATATGTTATTGGCAGGAGACACTTTTTTTTCTCACGCTCAGTATTGCATTGATATCCTACATGAATGCTTACTTTTATACAAGAACCCAATCTTCTGCCTTTATCTATCTGGCATTTTGGATTGGGTTGATCAGCTGCTCTTTTTACTTATCACATTTTTTTCTTATTTGAATTTACTTCGCTAAACAATCTCTTCCCGTTGCTTGTTTATTGTGTAAGTCCCTTTGATTATCAGGGAAATAATTAACCTGGTGTGAGGGGTACGCACAAGAGAAAGGAGGATAATAATGAAGAAACATAGATTTTCTGGCGTGCTGTTGTGCTGCTTTATCGCCTTGATTTTACCGGCTTGCGGAACTGCCCGCTCTGCGGCGGAAAAAGCACAGCTTGCGCACGAAATAGAGCAGGCTGTGGAGTTGTCCGATTTTACATTCAAAGCCACCTATGCCCATCCTACCGGCTACCGATCGGTTTACCTTTCGCCCTATTACGAAGTAAAAATATTACCCGACACCGTGAAGGCCTATTTACCCTATTATGGCCGGGCTTATCGGGCACCGATGGATCCGCGGGAAGGAGGATTTAATTTCAACAGCACCGAGTTCACGTATCAATCTTCTCCGGGTAAACAAAAAGAAAGCTGGACAGCCGTCGTAACGATACTTGATCAGGACAGGCCGGTAACTTTTCATTTCGAAATCTGGGGAAATGGTACCGCCAGCTTGCAAGTAAATGATTTCAACAGGCAGGCAATTTCTTTTCAGGGAGTCGTTGAAATTACTGCAAAGGAATAAATACAAAAAATCCACCTGGGTGGAGGTGGATTTTTTGAGCGGGTTATAATTTTTCTTTGAGATGGACGGGTAAGTAGAAAGTATCGTTTTTATCGATATAAACGATGACCGATCCCAGATCGAATGATTTTCCGTTGAGTTTAGCAACGGAGGAGAAGGCTTTAATCTCCAGCGTATTTCTCCCTTTTTTTACCTTAAGTACCGGAAAATCGGGATCCTGCTTATCGATTGAATAGTTCATGCCGGCAAAAACATCCTGGTGTTTCGCAAATATACTATCTGACAGATCCTGCAGAGAGATTTCCAATCCGGCCACTTTTTGCAGATATTCGTTTACACCTCGGTTGGTGACATTCCCTTTGAGTATATCACCCTGGGGGTGATACGAAGCCAGAAGCACTTCTTCACCAGTGTGGCTACCGGTGGTGAAACCGAAGCAGGTGCGTGCATTCAATATTTTCACGATGTTGTGTGCCAGATTCTCGCTGGTGCCCACCTGGGTATAGTCACCTTCCTTGTAGTTTTTGGAGGAAAGCAACGTTTGCATCTCCTCGTCGGTGATCTCTACATCTGTGTATTCCTTGAAAACCGATTTAATCTCATCGGGCTTGGTGTTTACAAGAATCGATTCCAGTCCGGAAGCACTTATTTTGTAGTTAGACACAGCGCCAAATAAGTCCTCCAGGCTGAGCGAACTTGAGCCTGAACAATTGCGGGAGCCAATGGAAAGGCCACCAGTGGCATGGTCAGAGAGAATCACTACAGCAGTATTCCCGTCGTTTTGGGCAAAGTCCATTACTTTTCCCACTGCCTCATCGAAAGCCAGAAACTCGTGAATGACGGCGGCAGCATCGTTGGCATGAGCTGCCCAGTCCACGTGACTCCCTTCCACCATCAGAAAGAAGCCATTCTCTTTTTTTGAGAGGAGCTGCAGCGCCTTATCGGTCATCTCTGCCAGGGAGGGAGCTTTCTCCGGATTCCGGTCTAAATCGTACGTCATGGCTCCATCGCCAAATAGCGCCCAAACTTTCCCTTCACCCTCATAATTCAGGAGCGCATTCCGATCGTTGCTGAAGAGGGTGGTGCCGTTTTGATTGAAATGTTGCCTGATGTCATCGGTAAGGATGCCGTTGCCGCCACCGAACATCACATCCAGGTTTTGATATGCCATTTGGGGTGCCAGTGCTTTGTAGTTGCTTCTTTTATAATGATGGGCAGAGAAATCGGCTGGTGTAGCGTG
>DHTF01000116.1:38034-43755 GCA_002411515.1 Proteiniphilum sp. UBA5267
GGATGGATGGCTACATTTCCGGGTTGCTGCAAGACACCTGTTGCGTAGGCTGATCCCGCGGGAGCAGAATCACCGATCGGTGCATTGGAGGAATGTGTGGTTACGGTACCGGTGAGGTAGGGATCCACTTGCAGTCTTTCACCCATCTTGTTGTAATGTTTAAACCAGCGGGCAGCGGAGTAGACGCCGAGGGTAGTCCCGTCGGGGATCATGACGATGACATTTTTCACCGACTTTATTTCCTGCGCAAATAGGATTGCAGGAAGAAGGAGCAATAACAGGAATATATTAATTTTCTTCATTTGAAAAATGATTTTTTGATGTATGTCACGCAAAGTTACAAAATAGTTGTTACGTTTTTATAAAGATTGAGCAAAAGGATATTATTATCATTTTCTACAGGTTAGGAAAGTGCCTCTTTTTCCTTATATTTGTACTTCATAAAAATATGGAAGAGCGCATGAGTAATAGCAAACCCCTGATATTGATCACCAACGACGATGGTTATCATGCAAAGGGTATCGTATCGCTTACCGAAGCGATGAAAGGTTTGGGAGAAATAGTTGTGTTTGCCCCCGATTCACCCCGCTCGGGTATGTCAAATGCCATATCCACGTCAAACCCATTGCGGGCAAGATTGATTCATCAGGAGGAAGGATTGACATTATATATCTGTAACGGAACGCCTGTGGATTGTGTGAAGCTGGCATTGAATGAATTTGTGGATCGGAAACCCGATCTACTTGTTTCCGGAATAAATCATGGATCCAATGCTGGAATCAGCGTACTCTATTCGGGTACCATGGGGGCAGCCATCGAAGGGTGCGTGTTTGAGGTGCCCTCGATCGGTTTCTCACTATGCGATTTCATGCCCGACGCAGACTTCACGGCTACAACCGAAGTGGCGCGTTCTCTGGCAATAAAGGTGCTTGAGGAAGGTCTTCCCAAAGGAGTTTGTTTGAATGTAAATGTACCTGTGGGAAAGATCAAAGGGGTGAAGGTTACCACGCAGACACAGGGAAAATGGGTGAACGAATACCATCGGTCGAAGGATGGAGCGGGTAGGGATGTTTTCTGGATGACCGGTAATTTTGAGAACTGGGAAGAGGAAAATGAGAACAACGATGAGTGGGCTCTCGCCAACGGATATGCAGCCATTGTGCCGGTAAAGATTGACATGACGGCCTATGATTTCGTGCCGGAGCTGCAAAAATGGGAGATCTAAACAGAAGTAGATTGACTACTTGCCACGGCCTGGTAATCTTTCATCAGTAAATCAGTAATCAAATGAAGTACTATCTTGTAGTAGGTGAGGCGTCGGGCGATTTGCATGCATCCAACCTGATGCAATCGCTCAAAGCATTGGACAAAGAAGCCGATTTTCGTTTCTTTGGGGGAGACTTGATGCTATCGAAAGGTGGTACACTGGTAAAGCATTACCGGGATATGGCCTACATGGGAATTATGCCCGTATTGTTGCATGCCCGCACGATTTTGAGGAACCTCGATCTATGTAAACAGGATATTGCTGCCTACGCGCCCGATGTGGTGATACTGGTAGATTATCCTGGATTTAACCTCAAAGTGGCAAAGTATGTGAAGAGCAAGCTGCATATCCCGGTCCATTATTACATCTCTCCCAAGGTGTGGGCCTGGAAAGAGTATCGCGTGAAATCATTCAAGAAATATGTAGACGAGATGCTCTGTATTCTTCCCTTCGAAGTGGCTTTTTTCAAAAAACACGCGTATGCAGTGCACTATGTGGGTAACCCTACCGTGGATGCCATCACCAACAGGGATTTCAAGGAGGAGTCCTTCGATGCGTTTGTCCATGCCCATCAGCTTGAGGACAAACCCATCATTGCGCTCCTGGCAGGGAGCAGGAAGCAGGAGATTGCCAACAACATGCCTGCCATGCTGGAGGCAGTGAAAGGTTTCACCGAAGGATATCAGATTGTGGTGGCTGGGGCACCAGGAATTGACCCCCGGTTCTACAAGCAATATGAACAGGCATTTCCCCCGGTGAGGGTGCTATTTGATCGTACCTATCGAATTTTAGCTCAAGCTGATGCCGCACTGGTTACATCGGGTACGGCCACACTCGAGACTGCATTGCTGAATGTGCCGCAGGTGGTATGTTATCGTACACCGATGCCCCAACTTACCTGGTGGGGTTTCAAACATATTTTGCATACTCCCTTTATTTCGTTGGTGAATCTTGTTTGCGGCAAGGAGGTTGTGAAAGAACTTTTCGCCAAACTGTTCACGGTCGACAACATCAGAACTGAACTCAAACAGTTACTCCATGTACAGAGTTACCGGCAAAATATGCTTGACAATTACGAGGAAATGCAACAACAACTGGGTGAGTCCGGTGCCTCTGATAGAGCTGCTGCAATCATTTACCACCGCCTTCCATCCTGATTTGGGTATCATTTGTATTGACTACCGAAAGTTAGTCCGGGCAAGTGGCATTGCCTTCTTTCACTGTACACGAAAAAATTATCTCCGGTCGTGTTTTTTTCTCTCTCTTTTTTGTTTTCTTTGTGTAGATAATAAAAAATAAAAAAATGAAAATCGGTATTCTCAGTTCAGGCGGGGACGCTCCCGGTATTAACGCGACCATCAGGGGCGTGGGAAAGACAGCCATCAACAACTATGGCATGCAAGTAATTGGCATACAGAATGGTTTTTCCGGGTTGCTGTACAAAGATGTGGTAGAACTTTCCGACCCTTCTTTGTCGGGCATACTGAACCTGGGTGGTACGATTTTGGGTACCGCGCGGGAGAAGGTGTTTCGCAAGATGATCACTTCTCCCGATGAGAAGGATCGTGAACAGATTAAAGCTGCTTATCATGAGTTGGAACTCGATTGCCTTGTTTGCATCGGTGGTAATGGTACACAACGCACGACAGGCATGCTATCGGAATTGGGACTCAATGTGATTGGTATTCCCAAAACCATAGACAACGATGTGTACGGTACGGACATCACCTTTGGATTCGATACTGCTGTGAATATCGCGACCGAAGCCATTGACAGACTCCATTCTACGGCAAGTTCACACCGCCGGGTGATGGTAATTGAACTGATGGGTCACCATGCAGGATGGATCACGCTCTATGCGGGGATGGCCGGAGGTGCTGACATCATCCTTATTCCCGAGTTGGGCTATAACATGAAGGTGGTGATTGACAAGATTCATAAACGAATGGAAATGGGGAAGGCTTATTCCATTGTGGCCGTAGCAGAAGGTGTGGAAGTGCCAACACGGGAAAGGCCGGCCTCATACTTTGCCAGGGAAATAGAGGCTCAGACAGGATTTGAAACGCGTGAGACGGTATTGGGATATATCCAGCGTGGGGGATCGCCTTCTCCCTATGACCGCATCTTGGGAACATTACTGGGTGGACATGCTGCACAGTTAATTCACGAAGGGAAGTTTGGTAGAATGGTGGCGCGCCTGGGAAATGCAATTTCCGACGTACCCTTGTCGGAAGTAGCCGGCAAGCTGCGTTTGGTTACAGCTGAAAGCAACCTCGTGCAACAGGGAAAGAAAATGGGTATTTCTTTTGGGGTATGGTAAAAAGAAAAGCGGCTGTGTGATCAGGATTCTGTCATGATCTCATTGTCCCCTTCGGGAAAGGATGTTCTCTCCGTTTGATTGTCCGGTGATGGTTGGCTTGCGTTGGCTGCTTGGGCAATTTCCTCCTGGAGGTCGTCGCTTTCCCTGAGTTTTCTGATCGCTACCTTCGCGGCCATCTGATGAGATTCCTTCTTTGAGTACCCTTTGCCAGATCCGATTTCCACACCACCTACTCTGACGCAAGAACTGAAAACGGGATTGTTTTGTGTATCGTAAGAAGCTTCCGTTACCTCAAAAAATACATCCACCTTGTTCTTTTGTCCCCATTCTATGAGGCGCGATTTGAAATCGACCTCACTTTTAAGGACGGTCTCAATGTTCAAATGTTGCTTGATGAGCGTTTCGTACACGAACTTCTTGGCTACCCGATAGCCCTGGTCGAGGTAGATGGCACCGATCAATGCTTCCAGTGCGTCGCCGTAAATGTTGGTATTGTGTGCCAGGTTGCGCGTCGACGAAATGATGAGCTTGTCGAGACCCAGTTCAACGGCTAGTTTGTTGAGCGTCTCTCTCTGTACAATACGCGAGCGTGTACTGGTCAGAAATCCCTCCTTTTTGTGCTCAAATTTTTTGTAAAGGATATCGGCGACGATGGCATCAAGAATTGCATCGCCCAGAAATTCAAGACGTTCATTGTTTACCCACCTCCCTTTCTTCGATCGTGTTGACGAAGAACGGTGCGTCATGGCTTCTCTATAGAGATCTATCCAGTCGGGATAGAATCCCAGTACGTTGTAAAACGAAAGATAAGGCTCTTTGCCTTTATGCGGAAGAGCCTTGATCCTTTTTACGAATCTTCTTAACACACTACTTGTTGTATTGCTTGAGAATTACACTTGCGTTGTGTCCCCCAAAGCCAAAAGTGTTAGATAACGCAGCTCTTATCTTTCTTTTTTGAGCTTTGTTGAAGGTAAAATTTAACCGGTAGTCAATCTCCGGATCGTTGTCCCCTTCTTCATGGTTAATGGTAGGAGGAACAATCTGATCCCTGATTGCCAGAATACTGAACATTGCCTCCAGTGCACCGGCGCCACCCAGAAGGTGTCCGGTCATCGATTTCGTGGAACTGATGTTCAGGTTATAGCTATGATCGCCAAACACATCGAGGATAGCCCTGACTTCCGAGATATCTCCCACAGGTGTGGAGGTACCATGTACGTTGATGTAGTCAATATCTTCCGGCTTCATTTCGGCATCTTCCAAAGCATTTCGCATCACCAATTTTGCGCCCAATCCTTCGGGATGGGATGCCGTAATGTGGTGCGCATCAGCCGACATGCCTCCGCCGGCCACTTCCGCATAGATGTGTGCTCCACGTGCCACGGCATGTTCCAGCTCCTCCAGTATGAGAGCCGTTCCGCCCTCGCCTATCACGAAACCATCGCGACTTGCGCTGAATGGACGTGATGCTGTTTGAGGGTTGTCGTTGCGTGTGGATAAAGCATGCATGGCATTGAAACCTCCCACAGCGGATGCGCTGATGGTCGCTTCGGCGCCGCCGGTGACGATAACATTTGCTTTTCCCAGGCGAATAAGATTAAATGCATCTACGATGGCATTTGTGGATGAAGCACATGCCGAAACAGTGGCATAGTTGGGGCCTCTCAGTCCATAAATCATAGAGATATGCCCTGCTGCAATATCTGCTATCATTTTCGGAATGAAAAAAGGATTGAACCGGGGTCCTTTCTCCTTGTTGAGGTAAAACTCACCGACTTCTTCTTCAAATGTTCTTATTCCTCCTATTCCGGCAGAAAATATTACCCCGATGCGATCCCGATTTTCATTTTCCAGATCGAGCCCCGAATTTTCCATCGCCTCTTTTGCTGCGTGGATGGCCAATTGGGCGTAACGGTCATACTTCCTTGCTTCCTTGCGGTCGAATAGATCGCTGGGATCGAAATCTTTTACTTCACAGGCAAACTGTGTCTTAAAAAGCGATGCATCAAAATGAGTAACAGGCCCGGCACCACTCTTTCCTGCCAAGGCATTTTCCCACGTGGCTTGCACGTTGTTCCCCAGCGGAGTGATTGCTCCCAGGCCTGTTACTACTACTCTTTTTAACTCCATGAAT
>DHTF01000116.1:43965-44144 GCA_002411515.1 Proteiniphilum sp. UBA5267
ACATAAGAAACAGCGTCACCCACGGTAGAAATCTTTTCAGCTTGATCGTCCGGAATGGAGATGTTGAATTCTTTTTCGAATTCCATGATCAATTCAACTGTATCCAGTGAGTCGGCTCCAAGATCATTGGTAAAACTTGCTGTTTCAGTAACTTCTGATTCTTCAACACCTAATTTGTC
>DHTF01000116.1:44378-45263 GCA_002411515.1 Proteiniphilum sp. UBA5267
ACTTTCGATATTAATTAATAAATGAAAAATATTATTCTTAATTTTGCGATTGCAAAGTAACGCATTTTTTCTCTAATTGTGCAAACTTTTGCCCACTAAAATCAATAAAAGTGCACAGATGACTTTTATTTGTGCATAAAACAGTACTTTTTGATGACTTATATCGCCATATTCGCTTCTGGCAGTGGCAGCAATGCTGAAAATATTGCCAACTATTTTAAAAGTAGCACCGACATCGGGGTTGCACTCATCCTTTCCAATAAACAAGATGCGTACGTACACGAAAGGGCAAAGAAACTGGGCATCCCTTCCTTTACTTTCACGAAGGCTGAATTTGCTGACGGTACAGAAATACTGGAAATCCTTCGCGAATATGAGATTGATTTCATTGTTCTGGCCGGTTTTCTGTTGAAAGTTTCCAAGTCTCTTCTCGAAGCGTACCCCGGCCGTATTGTGAATATTCATCCCGCGTTACTTCCCAAACATGGCGGGAAAGGGATGTACGGCGACAGGGTACACCAGGCCGTATTGGATGCGGGGGAAACCGAGTCTGGCATCACCATTCATTACATAAACGAGCATTACGACGAGGGAGATATCATTTTTCAGGCAACCTGCAAAGTGGAACCCGATGACAATTTCGAAATGCTCGCAGCAAGGGTGCATGCTTTGGAATATACACATTTCCCCAGCGTGATTGAGGCCGTGCTGAAAGAACTCCATGCGCGCGAAAGTGGCTCTCTTCAGTGAAGATAGCTGGTCTTCCATAAAAAGAGGACCAACAAAAAATTGAGAGGGATCACGGGAGTTGCAAAATAAATTGTATCTTTGCAATTCATTTCGCGGTTGTGGCGTAATTGGTAGCCGCGCCAGACTTAGGATCTG
>DHTF01000116.1:45452-57056 GCA_002411515.1 Proteiniphilum sp. UBA5267
TTCGAGTCCCTTCAGCCGCACAAAAACTCCTTTTAGAGAAATCTGAAGGGAGCTTTTTTCAATAATGCACACAGCATACTTTAGACCACTCTTCTTTGAGCGATGATCCTGTTGCAGGGTTCTTCCTTCACCAGCAGGGATGGTTTATGGTGTGGCTGAGTTCCAGCACCTCCGAGCGAGATTACTTTACCGAGGCTGGTGAATGAGGAAGAAGGCTTTTCCTCATTTCTTGTAGGTAGATAATAGCTGTTTCAGCTCCAAAGGATTGTCGGTAGTGATGAAATCTACTCCCATGGTGATGAAGTATTCATAATCGGTTGTCGTATTCACCGTCCATACATTCGCTGTGAGCCCCAAGGTTTTGGCAGCTTGCACCCAACCACTATTCGCCTTCAACACACTCGATGAATAGTCGAGTCCCCAATAGCCTTGCGCCTTCAACACATCGGGAGCTAAGTTACCGTTGAGGTAAGCGACCCGATTTTGGGGATTGTTCGCGATAAGCCCCGAGCATATATTCTGGCTAAAAGAGATGAAATCCACCTGATGGGCTGCAGCTTTCAGATTGACTAGCTCCAACACGGCTGCCACTGCTCGGTCTTCATTGGCCTTAGTGGTGTGAGGCTTGATTTCGATAATCAGTTTGGTTTTTTCCTGCGTCTTCACCCGATTGATAAAGGCTTGTAGTGTGGGAATCGATTCCCCGTTCGTGAGCCGCACATCTTTCAAGTCGGCATAATTTGAGTTCTCAATATTTATCCCACTGATTGTGGCATCATGGTTCACCACCAACTCCCCATCTTTGGTAATCCAGACATCCAGTTCAGAGCCGTATATCTCCAAGTCGAGAGCACGCTGCAATGCTGCCAATGAATTTTGTGGGTAATCAGGAGTACGCCAGTAACCCCTGTGGGCGATCACTTTTGTAAAACCCTTTTGCATCACTTGCACCGAGACTGGGAGTACTCCGGCTGATGGATTCACTGGGGTGAAGGTCACCACCCCCTCGCGGTACAGCAGCTCATCGGGCAATGTGGACAGAGTGAAAGTGAAGAGCTGCGTTCCCTCCTGCCAGCTGTAATCGCCCTTCAACTGGATCCACTCAGGGAACTCCATCGTAAAGCGGATATTAGAGGTGACTGACAGACTGAATTGCATATCTCCGTACATCAACGTAACTTTACTCTTGTCGGCGATCAGCTGAGGCTGCCTGCCTGCCTGGTTAACCGTGATCTGCTTTTGCTCGGTGCCGTTGCTAACGGTGATCTCTGCTGTTCGGCTTTCGAAGGACTCGTTGGCTGTGATGGTAATCTTTAGGTTGTCGAATGAAACGTTCGACAGCGTAGGAAGACACCATTCAGGCTGGTTTGACGTTACCTGAAGACCGTCGCTCGATTTCACCGTGTAAAACCTCTTGCTGGCTTCTGCCTCCACCTGGAGGGTCAGCCCGCTGGGTTGGATAACAAGAAAGCGATCAGTCTTTACCTTTTCCTCGCCACAAGACAGAAGCAGGAAGATGAGAAGAGAAAATGCTACGTAATATTTCATTGAATTATATGGATTGAAGATGAGTTGAACGTGGAATAAATGGAAAAGAAAAAACGGCATGATCCGTAACGCCATGCCGTTTTTTCTCTGCATCATTCGATCCCTTCTAATTCTTTCACGTTGTCAAGGGTCAAGGCTCCATTCCAGATACTGATCTCGGCAATGTCGAACTCGTTGTCATCCTTTTTGGTCCATGGTCCCCCACACAAGATGACACCAGCTGTGCTCATCCGGAAACGGGCATCTGAGGTGGTGCTGCTGTTGAACAGTTGTCCGTCGATGAAGAATTTCACATCACCCGGCTTAAATGAAAGGTACAACCGGTGCCACTTGCCCGCCTCGATCAATCCTCCGCCCGCATAACCTGTTGCACCCACACCAATCGTGGGAGGGATAGCACTGCGGATGAATATTTCGGCATCCAATGTGTTGGCGAGTTCTGTCTGGAATAGGGAGTAGAATCTTCCTACTGCGGGGATTTTGAACTCGAAGAAGAGTGTATACTCCGCCACGTAATTTTGCCCCTCTCTCGGAATCATGCCATGGTCTGCCAGAAAATGACAATTGACGGGAATGCGTACGGCCTTGTTGCTCTCCGAGGGACCCTCCACTGATAGAAACTGTGCGTTGGGATTGTAATTGATGTTGCGAACCATCTCCAACGCTTTGCCTACAGTTGCTTGTGTTAAGTTTGTTGGATCATCGAAAAGCCAGGATGCCACTTTCTTAATTCGTTCTCGCTGGACAACCGGCACAACCACCTTGACTTCGGTATTCTCACCCGTGGATTGAACGACGATGTTACCCAACCGTTCACCCGGAGCGATGGGAAGAAACTCGAACAGGTAGGTGCCATCGGGTTGTTTTTCCTTCTGGGTAATCCAAGCCGGCAGCTCTAACTCATATTCAACGTTGCCGCTCACTTTCAGGGTGAAGTTTAAGTTGTCATTGGTCAATAAGACATACGGCTTGTCTGCGGTGAGGGTGGGGACCCAGCCCTGGGTCACGTTGATAACGATGTTATCGAAACCGGTCGAAGAGACGGTTATCTGAGCAGTACGGTTACTCACCTCTTCATTGTCGTCGACACTTATCTTCAGGTTGTCCACCTTGTCTTCCACAATCTCCACACGGCACCATTCGGGAGCGGATGAGGTAGCGGTAAACTCGCGATTGGTACTCACCGTCACGTATAGTGCGTAAGATTCTCCCGTGAAAACCTGTTCCAGCTCACTCCCTGACACCCCGAAATAGGGTGCCTCATCTTCCACCAGATTATCTTCGCCACAGGAGAGCATGAGTCCCAGTAGCCATGAGAGAAGTAATATTCTTGTAAAACTATTCATAATGTTGTTCATAGAGTCAATCGGTTTGTTGTCTTTCACATTTCGTCTTCTTCAATAAGCGGAGCATCGATGTTTCTGATGATCGCATGTACGGTGTGACGGTTGGCTGCAGCATCAACGAACTGATAATGTAGCTCGAAGCGCTGTGCCACGGGATCGTAGCTACTACCTCCAAGGTCGGTCACGTCGGCCAACCCCCACGGGGAGATGGTCACGCTGTTGTCACTCGCGACGGTCAGCACCATGAAGTTGGTCAGTAGTTGGCTGATGTCGTCTGATAGGTTGTGAATGGGCATCCTCACCTGGTTGATTGACATCGCTTTGAGCGATGGCTGGATTCCCAGGATCGCCGTGGGCGAGGTCTTGGAACTTCCATTGTAGTCGCCAGCGTACTGGTTTACCATCTCTACTTGATAGACTATTGATTTCAACTTGGGATTGATGTCATAGTCTGCGTTGTTGGAAACCAAAGTCAGCGGCAGCACATAGGGGATGAAAGGATCCAGCCCGGAGGAGGGGAAGTCGAACGGAATTTTCAATACGCCGTACTGCTCTCCAGCCTTGATGGTTGCATAAAGTTCCTCATCGAGTTGATCAGTTGTATTTGGGAACATCACCCTTTTCACATAATTGGGGTCAGCCAGTGTCTGGATTTCGTTCAGCGAGTCGAGCGCGCGGCGATTTACCTTTAGGCGCACCGTCAGGTCCTTGGTGATGGGTTTCGTGGAGGCGCAGTATACCGAGATGGAGATAGAATCGTTCATGGTTTCGAACGAATGTTTCTCCACGTGCAACAGGTTGTTGCTATTGACAATGTAGACTGTCTTTTTGTATTGCTCCCCGAAGTCTACCTCGTCAGAGCAGGATGCCAACATTCCCATCAGGAACAAGACGATGAGAGATCCCGGCCACGTTGCAATTATCCTATTTGTCTTCATACGATTCGTTTTAGTAGTCATCTTTCTCATAGTTAATTGTATCCGATCATTTGCATGAGATTGTAGTTCTTGTCAATTTCACTTTTCGGTATGGGCCAGAATGTCTGACGGGGGGTGAACACCTTGTAGAGATAAGGTCTTTCCACCGCCTTGATCACGTTGTAGAAGCGTTCAGGATCCTGTGTTCTGATGCTTACATCAAGTCCCATCACCGGCTCGTTCTCGTGGATGATCGCCGTCTTATTGCGACGGGTGTCGAAATAGCGCCTTCCTTCCCACATCATCTCCAACAGGCGTTCACGGGCAATGAGTTCCCTCATGCGCTGCTGGTTGGACACGTCAGTATCGGTGATGCCAGGCAATCCCGCGCGATAGCGAATCAGGTTAAAACAACGTTTCATCTCAGCCTGGTCACGCGAGACGGTAATCCCATCCACCGTGTAGTTCTTGTCGAGTTCATTCATCGCCTCCACATAGTTGAGATAAACTTCTGCCATCCGATAGAGAATGCCATATTTCGCTTTCCTTCTGCCGTTTGGCAGCCAGGAATCCTCGTAGTGGTTGAACTTGCGACAGAGGTAGCCGGTCATGGCATACTCTTCGCCTTGAGCTGAAGGGCGCTGCGCTGCTGCCTCTTTGCCACTTATGCTGTTCGCAAAGAAACGGGCCACCTTGCCGTCGGCTCCTACCTTGTCGGGAGGTGTGGAAACGGATGGATAGAAGGAATTATTAAACGCGACAGTAGCATAGAAACGAATCTCCCTGTTGGCGTACCATTTTCTGGTACCGGAGAGCAGTGTGAAGCCATTGGTCATCCGCTCGCCAGAGAAGGTGGAGTCACGATTCGTATATCCTGTCTGCTCGTAAGGAAACTCCTCGCTGGAATTGGTGATGTCACGACCATCGGCCATGTAATACTGGTCCACGATCCTTTGCGGGAAATAAAAACCGCTCCATCCGTCAATCATCCCGGGATCCATGTAACGTCCGTATTCGGCGGCATCAGAACCTTGCTTGGTGAAGAGCAACTCTTTATTCGAAGAGGCTTGCACACACTCTCCGTTGAACATGTCGAGATAGGAGTGGTAGTGATCGATGCCACCCACGCCATTGGGGAAATTTTGTTTCTCACTCTCGGGTACCGGTACATCGGGTGTATTCTCCATGGCCGGTACTGTGTAGAGGTCGTTTGGTTTTAATTCCACCAACTCCTTAGCCGCTGCAGCTGCCTTAGCCCATTTCTCCATGCTCTTTACAGGGTTCAACAGAGGAACACCCGCCATATTTTTGAAGCTGGCAAACTCGCCATTCTGTCCGTTAAAGAGAGGACTGGCGGTGTAGAGCGTCAAGCGTGAGAGTACGGCTCTTGCAGCATTCTTTGTCGCTTTTCCCACGTCAGACTTGTCCATTACGAACTCGGGGAGCAAGTCGATGGATGTGCGGAGCAACCCTTCCACATACTCACTACACTCATCCCAAGTGTTGCGTTCCACCATCAACTCGTTGATTGGCGTGTCGAAGTCGACCGGGTAATCGGGTACAATCGGGATGGGACCATAGGCAAGCATCAACTCGAAGTAGCAAAGTGCTTTGATGAAAGTAGCCTCACCTTTCCATTCCGATATCTGAACGGGTCCCACCTCCTTACACTCGTCTATTCGCATCAGAAAGGTGTTGGCCCTGCGTATTCCCTCGTAGAAACGGTTGAATCGATCGTTGAACCCGTAGTAGTTCTCTGCGGTAAGTTCATTGTTCGACCAGACTGCGTAGGAATGGTAGTTCATACGCTTGTAGCCCGACACTGCTTCGTCGGAGATCGGTGTCCAGGGCATGGTGATGTTATTTCTGGAAGGGTTACCGCGGAACGAGCCGTTGTCAACCACGTAGCCATAAACATTGTAGAGGTAGCGCTGAGCGTAATCCTGTTTTGCAAAAACAGAGTCCAGCGTGAATAGATCAGTAATATATGGGTCGATATCGAGGAAGGTGCAGGAGGTATGAAATATCGATCCCAAGGTCAGGATGATGCTCGCGAACAATATCGTGATTCGATTCAGGATTTTCTTTTGTATCATGATTGCGATTTTTTAATCCATTCTTTAAAATGCCATTTGCAAAACAAGGGTGTAGGAACGAGTGAGCGGGTAGACTGCCCCATTCTCGCTGGCCTGTTCCGGATCCCAGAATTTAACCTTGTCCCAGACATGTAGGTTGTCACCGATTAGAGAGAGACGTAGGTTGCTCATCGACATTTTCTTTGTCACGCTCTTCGGGATTGTGTAGCCCAGCTCCATAGTCTTCAACCGCAGATAACTTGCATCTGCCAACCAGAAGGTTGATGGCCGGTTGTTGTTGGTATTGTTCCCGTAAGTTAACCTGGGAAAGCGGGCATTTGGGTTCTCCGTAGAAGGATCACCCGAGTAGGATGCCGGTGTCCAGCGGTTCTTCTGGTCGTTTACGATCGACAGTACATTCCCAAGCCGTTCCCCGGCGAAAGGATAGAAGCCTGTCCCGCCGAAGAAGAAGTCTGACTTGCCAGCGCCCCTGAAGAAGATGTTAAAGTCAAAGCCCTTCCACTTGGCTGATCCAGCGAAACCGTACTGGATCTTGGGTACTCGGGCATTGCCGATTGGCACAATATCATCGCTGTTGACGATGCCATCTCCATTTACATCTTGGTACTTGATATCACCAGGCAGTACGGTGCCAAACTGAGTCGGACTATTCTTCACATCCGCTTCGTCGCGGAAGAGACCCAGGGCGATCAACCCGCGGGTAATGCCGTATGAATTGCCTTTTTGTGCTAGATAGGGATAACGAGGGATCACTTCGTCGTAATCAATAATTTTGTCACGGGTAAAGGTGAAGTTTCCACGCGCTTCTAGTATGAAATCGCCAAGCTGCTTGGTGTAGGAAGCGGTACCGTCGGTACCCCAGCTCTTCATCCGCCCCACGTTCCCCCAGACAGTAGATCCGATACCAAGGGTTCCGGGCAGCGTATTACGTGCCATGAAGATGTTGTCGCGCTTGTCGAGGAAGGCGTCGATGGTGACGTTAAACGCATTGTCCAGAAAAGTGAGGTCGAGCCCCCAGTTGTGTTTCTTGGCGCTCTCCCACACCAGGCCGGTGGATCCCAGCTCAGAGTCGGTGACACCGTAGTAGTAGCCAGGCACATCACCAAAGTAATAACCGTTTGCGTCCATGTTGACGCGCGTAAGATAGGGGAAGCGCACTTCAGCTCCATTTCGCTCAATCTTGTCGTTTCCGACCAACCCGAATGAGTAGCGGAATTTCAAAGTGTTGATTACCGGAAGATGCTCCTGCATGAATTTATAATTCGACACAACATACCCCAGGGCTACCGATGGGAAGAAACCAAACCGTTGACCCTTGGGGAAGTTCTCGGAGCCATTGTAGCCGAAGTTTGTCTCGATGAAGTAAATGTCGTCCAGTGAGTAGGTAAGACGACCTGCCATTCCCTGGTTTCGTCTTGGTATGGAAGAAAGTTCGTTATAGACATCGGTGCGCTGGTAATCTTTCTGTTGATAGAGCAAGAGGGCACCTACACGATGCCGTTCATTGATAATCTTGTCGTAGTTGATCTTTCCTTCGAGGTAGATGGTTCGTCTGCCGTAGGAAGAACTCCCATAGGTCATGGGTGAGGCCACCACGGTCTTGGTGGTAAGGAGTTCACCGGTCTGCCAGTTGCGGTCTACCGCCATATAGAGATCAGGCATCTTGTATCGCGACTGTGTATGGCTGTTGTCATTGTCGAAAGAGATGCTCCCGGTGGCTTTCAATCCCTCCAGCAGCGCACTGAAATCCTGCTCAAGCGTGAGCAAAGTCTCAATGGCATTGGTACGGTCCGACCGGTAACCGGTTTCGTTAAGCAATACGGTGGGCGATGTATTATAACCAGATCCGTAGGAAGGAAACATACCGTTGGAGTACATAACCGGCACGGTCATTGGGGTGATACTCGATACAGCGTTCCATATCTGACCGGTGTCACCCATGCCAGGACGGTTTTGATCGACCAGCTTTGCCGAGAGCAACAGGCTTACTTTGGTGCTGTTGGTTACGTCAACGTCGATGTTGCTGCGAAAAGAGTACTGGTTGCGTCGCACGTCGGAGTGATATTTATCCATTCCCTCTTGCTTGTAGATGGCATCGTTGGTGCGGTAGAACAAGCTCATGTAGTATCTGGCGAGCTTTCCTCCACCCGAGATATTGACGTTGCCCTGCATCGAGTTGGTGCTCTCCCTCAAGATCTCCTTTTGCCAGTTGACATCGGGGTATAGATCGGGATCCATCCCGTACTTGATGATGTCGAAAATCTCATCGGAATAAACTGGCAGTCCACCCCTTACTACCCTGGCCTCGTTGGCCAGCATGGCGTAGTCATGCGCACCCAGGTAATCAGGGAGCCTGGGTAATGTTTCCACGCTGCTCTTGAAATTGGCGTTGATGGTGATTTTTCCCTCTTCACCGCGCCGGGTGTTGATCAGGATCACTCCGTTGGCACCACGGGCACCGTAGATGGCTGTGGCTGTGGCATCTTTCAGCACCGAGAAGCTCTCGATGTCCTCAGGTGCCAAATCGTTCAGGCCGGAAGCACCGCGATCGATGCCGTCGATCAGCACCAGTGCACTGCTGCCCCCGCCAAAAGTGCTAATTCCACGGATCCAGAACTCCGAAACGTCCGATCCAGGCTCTCCACTCGACTGTATGCCGATGAGCCCGGCGATACGCCCGGCAAGGTTATTTGTAATGGAACTGACTCCGCCCACTTTCAGGTCATCTGGCTTGACGGTGGCGATGGAGCCTATCACGCTTACCTTTCGTTGTGTGCCATATCCTACCACGCTTACTTCTTCCAGCATCTGCGCCGACTCTTCTAGCACCACGTTGATCATCTGATTGGGGTTGGAGCCAACCTTAATTTCTTGCACTGTGAATCCGATATAGGAGAAGACCAGCAATTCGCCAGCCTTGACGTTGATCTCGTATTTCCCGTCGTAATCTGTTACCACTCCCCTGCTGGGGTTTGATTTACCATATATGCTTACCCCCACGAGGGTTTCACCCTTACTGTCGGATACAACTCCACTTACCTTCACATTTGTCTGTGCAAACGTCAATGAGAAGCAACATAACAAAAAACAGGTGAAGGTTGCGATAATCTTGAATTGTTTCATAATGTCTTCTTGTGATTGTTTATTGTATGGAGATACAGCGTACTACACGATTAAAGGTGTCCGCCACATAAATGAGGCCATCAAAGGTAGCGGTGATGTCGTACGGACGATTGAATAAAGCCTCTTCAGGTTTACCGTCCCTGTATCCCGAGACTGCTGGACCGGCTGGAGGGCCGGCAAAGATGGTACAATTGAGCAGGGGATCTACTTTCCATACACAATGAAACTTTTGGTCACAGATATAGACATTTCCTTCGTGGTCGGAGCCCAATCCGCACAAGGTGCCTAGTTGGGCTTCGCGGCCGGAGCCTTCTTTCGACATAGAGGAGACAAGTCCCGTACCGATGATCCATTCCATGTCATCCCACGTTATCCAGGGTGTGGTTCTTCCTTCTGGTACGTGCTGGGGGTCGAAACGCATGATGCGACCCGATGCTTCGAGGGAGAGGTACATCTTTCGATCCACGGCATTGAATGTCATGTGGGAGTATTGGCCAGTGGGTATGTTCATCCCAATCAATTCCACCTTGCGGGTTATCTGGTGAACCCTGATAAAACGTTCGCCACGCTCGCTCATCATATAGACGTAGGTGTCGTCTGCTCCCAACGCACAAGCGGTGTAAGAACCGAATATCCAGTTACCTTGTTCGTCTTTTTGATCATAGAAAATCTCCGATTCAATATAATTGCTTGCCTTGCTCAGGCTGTAGAACAGAATTGGTCGTGCACCCGGATTTCGCTCCATGACGTAGTTATAGGTGAACTGTTCATTGAAGGTGGTGCTCCAGGGGACGCTCATGTTGAGAACTGTGGTCATCTTGTTCTCAGTGGTCGATATCAACCGCATGCGTGCACCTGTTTGGTCGTCAGCCACGAGCACATTGCCGATGTCATCGACCGCGATCTTGGCTGGACGGTAGAAGGTGGCATCGAGTGCCGGTCCATCGATTGGCGGATTGGTAGATACATTCCATCTCCCGGCAACAGTTGTCACAACTGCCTTGATGTAATACTGAAAACGTGTATCAGCCAAGGTGGACTCCTTGCCATCCACAACCACCTTAATGGTAGAGTATTCACCGGGTTGCTTGGGTACGAGGGCATAGATGGCATTGTCTTGTACACGTAAGACCAGTGCTTCTTTGTCATTAAAATAAAGCTTGATCTTTTCTTTGTCATTTCCAAAGTTGCTCCCGCTAACGATTATTTTTGTTCCCAATCCCCCTCTCTTGGGGCCAATATCCTCCACGACAACTGCCTTGTTGGGGTCATGAGGCTTGTCATACGGATTTGACTCCCCTTCACTACTGCTTTCGCATGCCATGAGTAGCGCTAGAAAAATCATGCATAAGAATTTTGTTTTCATCATAGAAATCGGTAATTAGTTTAAATTGAGTGTTAGTACTATTTTGAGGAACGATTTAATATGGATTCTCACGGTTAGGGTGTGTTTATTTTAGTATTTTATGGAATGTTCATTATATTATTAATTTAAGTTTCGCATGGTATGTATACAGCTAAATTCTCGACTGACAATGCTTTGTGACCCATATTTGTCCTCGTTCCACTAAAAGAGCAGAACTTGCTACGCTTCAAACAGCTGCTCTTTTTACGTTCCTCGAGGTCAATGGGTCCCCACAAAACATTTATAGGTCTCATCTTTAGCTGTATATACACCAATTTATAAACATGCGAAACTTGAGTTATTAAAATATTTGTCAAAGGTAACATGTTTCTTTGTCTACAAACAAAAAAAATACTGAATTTTTCTATATATTTAAAAAATAGTTTTTGCGGTTTTGGCAAACTAAAAAATGCAATAAGATTTGGGATGTGTAGTCCTCCCAATTACCAAGAAAGATAGTTCCGCTGGTTAATCAAAAAACTGTCCGATTTCTTTACATTATAAATATAAGCCACTAATTTAGCAGTCCAATAAATGATTGTCTTACAAAGGAGTATTTAACAATAAAAATAATGGAACAAAACACAAAAAGCAAATTGTTTAATAAACGTGCATTTATTTCAACAGCTTTGTTTGTATCTGGAATAGTGCTTCCCTTATCTGGTTTCATGAATCACTTGTACCAGTTTGAAGAGTTGTCTTTGGAAAGACATTTTTGGATGTCAGTGCATAATGTTAGCGGTATCCTGTTTATACTATTTTCAATTCTTCATATTACCTTTAACTGGAAAGCACTCATGCACTATGTAAAAAAGAACAAGGAGACATTGATAAGCAAAGAATCGTTGATTGCATTTTTACTTGTAGTGATCATTGTGGGGCTGTTTTCTACACATGCTTTT
Source organism: Proteiniphilum sp. UBA5267 (assembly GCA_002411515.1). Classification (GTDB taxonomy): domain Bacteria; phylum Bacteroidota; class Bacteroidia; order Bacteroidales; family Dysgonomonadaceae; genus Proteiniphilum. Next base: position 56,790 of record DHTF01000116.1, read on the forward strand.
CATGTAGGGAAATAAAGTCCAGCTCATCAATATTGGGGTGCTATTTCGCAAAAACGAGGTCGTCTCATCAAACAACATGAGACGGCCTTTCTTGCTACCATGTTCCTACCTGCGCTGATACTTCGCTGGTATCCCTCCGTTATCACTCCGTTATCACTCCGTTATCACTCCGTATATGTATAAGGAGATAGCGACCCAATACCCTTCTATTACCCTTCCATTATCCGTGCAGGAAGCTATTTCTTCTAATAACGTGAGTTCGGGATA
>DHTF01000023.1:0-202 GCA_002411515.1 Proteiniphilum sp. UBA5267
TTCTTTTTTTTCCGCTTGGCATCGTTGTTTCTCCTTTTCAATTAAATTATTTTGATTCTTTTACCTGAGCCACAAAAGTCTTGGCAGGCTTAAAAGCAGGGATATTGTGTTCGGGAATGATGATGGTGGTATTTTTGGATATGTTACGAGCAGTTTTCTGCGCTCTTTTCTTTACGATGAAACTACCGAAACCTCTTAAATA
>DHTF01000023.1:429-5192 GCA_002411515.1 Proteiniphilum sp. UBA5267
GCCAATACTGACGCTTTATCCACGCCAGTGTTCTTTGCAATCTCATTTACAATGTCTGCCTTAGTCATTTTATTTCTACTTTTAAATATTAATAATTGCGGGTCTTAATTAGTAAAATTTTGGATTGCAAATATATAGCTTTTTTCTCACCCTGTAAAATAATTGCAGGTAAATTTTCTGTTTTTCCATTATTTTCCCCGAAAATCTTTTTTTTGGATTAGTTTTGTAGGGTAAACCACATATATGGAACAAAAAACAGATCAAACAGATATCACCAGCCGATTATTGAGCTGGTACAATGAGCATAAGCGCGATTTACCATGGCGTGCAACGGAAGACCCCTATCTTGTCTGGTTGTCGGAGGTGATTCTACAACAAACACGTGTTGCCCAGGGGTGGAATTATTACCTGCGATTCGTGGATCGTTTCCCCGATGTACAATCACTGGCCGAAGCAGAGGAAGAAGAGGTTCTTAAGCTATGGCAGGGTCTAGGCTATTACACACGTGCCCGCAACCTGCATGCGGCAGCGAAACAGATCCTCCATAATTTCCATGGTACGTTTCCCTCCGAATATACCCACATTCTTTCGCTGAAAGGGGTGGGGAAATACACGGCTGCAGCCATTTCCTCTATAGCCTTTCGTGCACCATATGCGGTAGTCGACGGAAATGTATTCAGGGTTCTATCGCGTTTGTTCGCGATAGAGACCCCCATTGATACCACTGGGGGAAAAAAAATAATCTCAGAATTAGCACAATCGCTGATCCACCCCGTCCAACCAGGCACCTACAATCAGGCAATCATGGATTTCGGCTCCCTGGTCTGCACCCCGTCACAACCGAAATGTGCCGATTGTCCGCTGCAGGTATATTGTAAGGCATATGACATAAAAAAGGTGTCCCTCTTTCCGGTCACCAGCAGGAAGGTGATAATCAGAAAACGTTATTTCAATTACTTCCATATTATTCAGGGAAGCCATACTTTTATTCAGAAGCGAAACGAGTCAGATATATGGAAAAACTTATACGAGTTTCCACTGGTGGAGACAACGGGAGCGGCAGATTTTTTACAACTTTCCCAAACGGATGAATTCAAACATCTCTTTCCAGAGGGAATCACTCTTTCCGTCGACCATTGTCACACCGTCAAACATCAGCTTACACACCAGGCAATTCACACCACATTTTATAAGGTGGAGGTTGATGCAGGATCCAACTTCAATCCGCCAGAGTGGATCATTCGTATTGAGGAGAAAGATCTTGCCGACTACCCTGTATCGCGGCTCACCGAAAAGTATTTGGAATTAATTTAACGATTTAAGTTGGTCATTGTTGAAATTATACTTAATTTTGCTAGATAGCGTAAAACTATTCTTAAACCAAAAAAATCTTAAGTTATGTCGGTGAACAAAGTTATTTTAGTTGGAAATGTGGGGAAGGACCCCGACATGAAGTATTTCGACAATGATGTTGCCAAAGCGAATTTTTCGCTCGCAACCAGTGAAAGAGGATACACAACCTCGAACGGCACACAGGTGCCCGAAAGAACAGAGTGGCACAACATTGTTTGTTGGAGGGGACTGGCACAAATTGCTGAGAAATTTGTGAAGAAAGGAACAATGCTATACGTAGAGGGGAAAATTCGTTCTCGTTCGTATGATGATCAAAACGGCGTAAAACGGTATATCACAGAAGTGGTTGCTGACAATATTGAGTTGCTTAGCCGTAAATCGGGAGGTGCTGAAGGTGATAACGGCGGGAGCAGGCATGATTTTCCAAATACAGTTGATATGCCAGGTGAGCCAGATGGTATTTCTGAAGTGGATGATTTGCCATTTTAAATAAAACATCGTATTTTTGCGAGAGAATGTTTTATCATTTTGTTGTCTACAAAGCGTTAAAACATTCTCTTTGTTTCATTAAAAAATTGTCACTTGGACCCTGACCCTTTATCGCAACTGGCTGTTATTCTACCGGATTTTACACCGGCAGTTTCTGAGTATTTTTTAACCGCACTTACCGTTCTGCTCATTCTTCTCAATGCAATTATCTCTGGATCTGAAGTTGCTTTTTTTACCATCGATAAAAAATTTAACGAGGAGATTCATACATCGGTTGAGCCAGCTAGCATGCGCATTTCCCGCCTGCTTTCCAAACCAAAAAAGCTGTCGGCTTCGCTTGTCATTGCTTACAACTTTCTCAACGTGACCATCATTGTGATCACCCTCTACCTCTTGAACAGACTACCCCTGTTTGCGGGTAGCCCGATAGATACCTTGTTGCTTGAAATCATCATTCCCATTAGCCTCATCCTGCTCTTTGTGGATTTTCTCCCGAAGCGATATGCCTCTTATTATCCACTTCGTTTTGCAAGCCGTTATGCCCCTGTGATCAAAGTTGTTTACTTTATCATAAGTCCCTTCTCCTCTCTACTTGTTGGCAGTACATCCGTTTTAAACCGATCCATTACACAACGCAAACATGAGATATCGGTAGACGACCTATCCAAGGCGCTCGAAATCACCTCAAATGAGAATACAAGGGAACAAGAGAAAGAGATGCTCGAAGGGATCATTCGATTTAAAGATAAGACGGTGGACGACATCTTTATATCTCGGAGCGATATGATTGCCATCGACTCACAAACATCCTTTGCTGATTTGATCAAATTCATTGTAGATGCCGGCTTTTCACGTATCCCGGTCTATGAGGTCAATCCCGACAACATCAAGGGAATATTGTATGTAAAAGACCTGCTGCCGCATCTTGGAAAAACAGGCAACTTTGCATGGCAGATGCTGATACGACCCGCTTACTTCGTACCCGGTACTAAACGCATCGATGATCTATTGGAGGAATTCCGTTCCGATAAGAACCACATGGCTATTGTAGTAGATGAATATGGCGGAACATCCGGATTGGTCACGATGGAAGATATTCTCGAAGAAATTGTTGGTGACATCAGCGATGAGTATGATGAGGAACTTCCTTTTTATACTATGGAGGCAGACGGATCCTACATCTTTGAAGGAAAAACGCCATTGGCGGAGTTCATAAAAATTACCGGCCTGCCGGAAAAAGATTTCGAAGAGATGCAGGATGAGATTGATACCCTTGCAGGATTGCTTCTGGAGATGAAGGGGGACTTTCCTAAACGGAAAGAGAGTTTCACTTACAAGAGACACACATTTCAGGCAGAAGAAATGAGCAAAAAACGGATTACCAAGGTGCGATACATCCCTCCCAAAATAAAAAGAAATGAACAGGAAAGCATGTGATACCTTTCTTTAATTCATTTTCCCCATGCTTATCAGAAAGGAACATACTGAAAATGGTGGTCTTCTGGGAATCTGGAAGATGGACGAAACAAGGGAAGATCTGCTGCAGCTCTTTCCCGCACATCTACGCTCCAAAGCCAATTCCCTTCTGCATACCATTCGTTCCGAAAGGCGTTCCATAGAGTGGCTCGCGACCCGTGTCATGCTGTTCAACCTTTTGGGAAAAGAGCAAATCATACTCAACAGAGAGAATGGGAGCCCTTATCTGGCAGACGGTAAGTCTCACATCAGCATCTCACACACAAAGGAATACGCCGCCATTCTGCTACACGAAACATCTGCCGTGGGTATCGACATTGAAACACGCTCAGAGCGAGTAGTAAAGTTAGCTGGGAAATTCATCTCCGATAAGGAATATATCGATCCCGCACAAAAGGTAGTACACCAGCTGCTACACTGGTCGGCCAAGGAAAGCCTATTCAAGCTGATGAATGAAGAGGGCATTGACTTTAGGCAACACCTCTACATAGAACCTTTTACCCCTGTGGTAAAGGGAGTGATGGCGGCCCGAGAGACCAAAACAACACAGATGCGCAAATTCACTATCCATTACGAAGTACATCCCGATTACGTGCTCACCTGGAGCATTGAGAGCGACACCAAATAAAAAAACGCTCCACGGGTTAAACCCTGGAGCGTTGATTTATTCATAGACGTGCGAATTACACATTCAGCGATACTCGCTTGAAAGCTGTTACCGAAAGATCCTTGCTGCTCTCTTTCAGGAACTGCTCTATCGTTTTTTTCGGATCCTTCACATACTCTTGCTGGAGCAGGGTAGATTCCTTATAAAACTTCTGCAGGGCTCCTTCAGCAATTCTGTCGAGCAAGTTTTCGGGTTTACCGGCTTCGCGCGCTTTCTCGCGGGCAATCTCCAGTTCTTTCTCCTTTATTTCGGCAGGGATGCTCTCAGCTGTCACAGCAATAGGATTCATAGCTGCAACCTGCATAGCCACATCTTTTGCCACATGCTCATCCACATTAAGCTGGTTGAAACCTACAATGGTAGCAAGCTTATTGCCCATGTGGATATAAGACACTACAGAGGGAGAAGTGAGATGTTCGTAAAAGCCCAACTGCATTTTTTCTCCGGTGGCACCAATTTTGTCGGTGATCAGCTGAGAAACGGTACCGTTGGGTAACTCCAAAGCAAGAAGCTCATCGAGTGTCTCGGGCTTGTGTTCGATGGCGGCACCAAGAATCTGCTGTGTGAGAGCGATAAACTCCTCATTCTTGGCCACAAAGTCGGTTTCACACTGCAATGCTACCACTGCTGCGAAATCACCTGCGGTTGCTGCCAATACACAACCTTCAGACGCTTCACGGTCTTCCCGTTTCGCGGCTACTGCCTGTCCTTTTTTACGGATGATTTCCATTGCTTTGTCGAAATCTCCGTTTGCTTCGTTAAGTGCATTTTTGCAATC
>DHTF01000023.1:5343-7351 GCA_002411515.1 Proteiniphilum sp. UBA5267
TTTTGCAATCCATCATTCCCGCACCGGTCATTTTGCGTAAATGTTGGATTTCTGCCATTGTAACTGCCATATTATTATGATCTCTATTGTTTATTTTTATTCGTCAACCTCTTCGTCCTTTGCGTATTTGCTCACAACGGCTGCCTTCATGGCTTCGGTATCTTCTTTCTTTACACGCTCTTTTCTGGCCGATTTCGATTTGCGTTCCCTGCGCTGTGGTGCGTCCTCATCTTGCTCTTCGGAAGCAGCAGCATCCGCTTTTTCTACTTTCCGCTCATCAAGGCCTTCTTTGATCGACTCACAGATATATCCAAGGATCATGTCCACGGCTTTCGAAGCGTCGTCATTTGCAGGAATCACGAAATCGATGTTGGAGGGGTTGGAATTGGTATCCACGATGCCAAAAACGGGAATACCCAGCTTTTCGGCTTCCTTCACAGCAATCTGTTCCTTCATCACGTCCACGACAAAGATGGCTGAGGGAAGGCGGGTAAGATCCTGAATCGATCCCAACGTCTTCTCAAGTTTGGCACGCTGACGGGTCACCTGGAGCTTTTCACGCTTCGACAAGGTGTCGAATGTGCCGTCTTTGATCATCTTGTCGATGCTGCTCATTTTTTTCACCGCCTTGCGGATGGTGGGAAAATTCGTCAACATTCCGCCCGGCCAACGTTCAATTACGTAGGGCATGTTGATGCTCTGCGCTCTTTCTTCGATCACAGGCTTGGCCTGTTTCTTGGTGGCCACGAAAAGAATTTTCTTTCCTGCTTTGGCAATCTGCTTCAGCGCTGCCGCAGCTTCTTCTGTTTTGGCGATGGTTTTGTAAAGGTCGATGATGTGAATACCGTTGCGCTCCATGAAAATATAAGGAGCCATCGCGGGATTCCATTTTCTTTTTAAGTGACCGAAGTGAGCTCCGGTTTCAAGAAGTTGGTCAAATTCTAATTTTGCCATGTTTTGTTTGTTGATTAATTCGTTTACTTTCTTTTTCTACGCCGAATCGGAAGGTAAATTACACCTTGTTCACTCATATCTTTTTCCGGTGTAACGTCCTTGCGATTTAGATACTAAACGGAGCGGCCGGCAAGACCGCTTTATCTGTTTATCCAGCCACTGTGACAATAAATGCACAGCATATGCCAGACGTTTGATCCAATATATTAACGTTTCGAGAATTGGAATCTCTTTCTTGCTTTGGGCTGTCCCGGTTTTTTGCGTTCCACCACGCGTGGGTCACGGGTCATGAAGCCTTCTGCTCTCAGTGTAGCTTTATCTTCGGGATTGATCTTCACCAATGCACGCGCAATTCCCAGTCTGGCTGCCTCCGATTGTCCCTTGTAACCACCCCCGTCGAGGTTGATGCGGATATCATATTTATCCGTCACGTTGAGTTTATTCAACGGTTGTTTTACAATGAACTGAAGGATAGAAGAAGGGAAATAATTTTCCAGTTCGCGTTTGTTGATGACGATCTTGCCTGTTCCTTCGGTTACAAACACGCGGGCTACAGCTGCTTTGCGTCTTCCTATTGCATTTACTGCTTCCATCATTATTATTTTAACGTATTAATATCCAGTTTTTTGGGCTTCTGTGCCTGGTGCGGATGTTCGGTTCCGGCATAGACAAACATGTTGGTCAGGATGGCATCGGCCAGCTTATTCTTGGGTAGCATGCCCTTCACAACCTTTCTGAAAAGCCTATCGGGACCTTTTTGCATGAGATCAGCAGGTGTGAACTCACGTTGGCCTCCAGGGTAACCGGAATAACGTAAATAAATGCGATCGGTCCATTTGTTGCCCGAAAGTTTCACCTTATCAGCATTCAGGATGATGACGTTATCGCCGCAATCCACGTGCGGAGTAAAGCTTGCTTTGTACTTTCCTCTCAGCAGCTTGGCCACTTTAGAACAGAGACGTCCCAACGGCTGATCGGTAGCGTCAATTTCAACCCATTCTTTTTTAGCCGTTTCTTTATTGACAGAAATGGTCTTATAACTTAGTGTATCCAC
>DHTF01000067.1:0-1405 GCA_002411515.1 Proteiniphilum sp. UBA5267
TTCTCATTTTCAGCCGATTTTGATATCCTGTACAAGGGTATGGAAGAGAATCTCGTGAACCACAAGAAAAATGTGTCGGTGACGGTCAAAAATAATGGGAACTTGACGGATGCGGGTAAAATATATCTCTATATGAACGATAGTCGGGCGGATGAGGTGCATCATTTTGAACTGGATCCGGGACAAGAAAAGAAAATCAATTTTGAAATTGAAAAGGATACAGAGGTTCAGAATATGACATTCGTAACAAAATATAAGAAGTTAACGATTGATGAGGATAAATAACGTCACGAGGTATGAAAGCTCTTTACAAATATACGATACTGCACGTCCTGTTACTCTTATTTGCCTGTAATAGCGGAGAAAAAGGGATAACGGATCCGGTGAAGCCGCCGGAACCTCCTCCGGTGACGGGTGAGATTTTCAATAAACCCGATTTCAGTCCGCATCAGGAGGGTGAACCCTTCGATTCTTACCGTGGACTGGTCATGGCGGGATATCAGGGGTGGTTTTGTGCACCGGGCGGCGACTGTTCACACAGCAAACACAAAAATACCGAATGGTATCATTACAGGGAGAGTGAGATGTTTGCACCGGGGGTGCGCAGAAACAGTATCGATATGTGGCCCGACATGAGGGAGTATGAGATAAAATATACGCCCGGCAATTTTATCCTTCCAACCGGACAAAAAGCACAAGTCTACAGCAATTACGATAAATCTACCGTGTTACTCCATTTCAAATGGATGAAGGAATATGGTATCGATGGGGCTTTTGTACAACGTTTTGTGGGGGAAGTCATAGACAATCCCGATGGCAAAGATCATTTCGATACGGTACTGAGGCATGCAATGGAAGCTTCAAATACACATCAGCGCGCCATTTGTGTCATGTATGATCTGGGAGGATTTACTCCGGAACGACTGGCTAAAACACTGGCGGATGCACAGGCAATCATGAGTGCATATCAATTAAAAGACCGCACAAAACAGAAATTTTATCTTTATCAGAATGGGAAACCACTGATCACCCTGTGGGGGGTCGGCTTTAACGATGGACGGCCTTTCTCACTGACAGATGTGGAGTCTCTTGTCGGTGGATTAAAAGAATTGGGTTACAGCATCATGCTGGGGGTACCTACTTATTGGCGTGAACGAAGAAACGATGCGTTATCCGATCCCAAACTTCATGAAGTGATCAAATCGGCGGATATAATCATGCCCTGGTTTGTCGGTCGATACGGGATGGGCAATTTCCCCGACTTTCACAAGTTAATAGAAAACGATATCCAGTGGTGTAAAACCAACAAGGTGGAGTACGCACCGCTTTGTTTCCCCGGCTCATCCGATTTGAATATGCATCCGCATCATATCACAAGAAACGACCGGTACAAGGGGCAGTTTTT
>DHTF01000067.1:1667-5451 GCA_002411515.1 Proteiniphilum sp. UBA5267
CTTTACAAGGTGTTGAATCAGAAAGACGTGCCGGGAAATGTACCCGAAAATCCCTATTATGTGACCTATCAGGGAGGTAGCTACAGCATCGGACCGAATCGGATAACCAACCTGCCCGGCGAAAAGGACTGGTGCAAACGTGTTCCCGATGAACTGAATATTTCCTTCCAGGGGATTGAAGATGACTTGCCTACCGATCATTATCTATGGCTTACCGGACAGGGCCGGAAGATGTTGAGGGGTGAAATACCCTTGAGCCAGTCACTCCCGATGAGAAAATAAATTGAGTAATAAAACCAGATAAAATAATTAGAAACAAGTCGTTATGAGAAGATTTTTATTATCGGCAGCAGTGGTTGTATTTACATTGGCTGGTTGTCAAGTACAAAAAGAGAACGCGAATCCTGTTGTTTTGGGGCCCAATCCGTTTATAACCCATATTTACACTGCCGATCCCTCCGCCCGTGTCTGGGAAGACGGACGGTTGTATGTGTACCCTTCGCATGATATCGATCCTCCCCGGGGTTGTGACATGATGGACAAGTACCATGTTTTTTCTACGGTCGATATGGTGAATTGGACGGATCACGGACAAATTGTGGAAGCAGATGATGTTCCCTGGGGTAAAAAACCTTCTCTGGCAGGAGGTGCTACTTTTATGTGGGCACCCGATTGTGTGTATAGAAACGGGAAATATTATTTTTATTTCCCCCATCCCAGCGATGATCCCTGGAACGACAATTGGAAGATCGGAATCGCCGTGAGTGACAAGCCCGCATCCGATTTTGTAGTCCTGGATCATTGGCTCGAAGGGTTGGGAGATGATACCTTTGCCATGATCGATCCGAATCTCTTCATAGATGACGATGGGCAGCCTTACTTTTATTATGGAGGCGGAGGAAGATGTGCCGGGGCCAAACTGAACGACAACATGATGCAATTGGCTGAACCTTTGACTTTCATGGAAGGACTGAAGGATTTTCACGAAGCCACCTGGGTCTTTAAAAGAAATGGAACCTATTATCTTACTTATTCCGACAATCATACCGAAAATGGAAAGGGTGCCAACAGGATGAAGTATGCCACAAGCAACAAGCCGCTGGGCCCCTGGACCTATCAGGGTGAATTTTTGGCACCCACGAGCAGTGATACCAGCCACGGGTCGGTGGTGGAATACAAGGATCAATGGTATGTGTTCTATCACAGCAGTGATATTTCGGGACGCGGCAACCTCCGTTCTATCTGTGTGGATAAGTTGTATTTTAATGAAGACGGAACCATTCAAATGGTGCAACAAACACGATGATACTTTGCGGGTTTCACACACCATCATGAAAAAATAAAATAATCATATGAATAAGAGAAAATATATATTGGTCGCCTGGTTTCTCTTTCTCGTTCTGCATGGCTCACTGGCTCAGACAGAAATGGGAAGTACCATCACAACTGACTACCCTGCAAAGGATTGGGTGGTGTCCGACTATGTAGTAACCGAGCCGATGTTTGGAGCGAAAGCGGAACCCGGTTTCGACAACAGAGCTGCTTTCCAGGCTGCCATCGACGCCGCATACCATGATGGTGGTGGTGTGGTGTACATCCCGGCGGGGAATTATGAATTTCACAGTACCCGAACCGCTACAAGCAGGGTTAGAGTACGCGAGGGTGGGGCAGAATCGATGAAAGATTTCCATTACGAGTATGTGCTGCAACTTCCCCCGGGGGTCCAGATACGCGGCGATTGGGCAAACCCGGAACTGCAGGGGGGAAAGGTGCTCGGAACGATCCTGGAAGTATATGCCGGAAAAGATTCGCCCAATCACAACGGAACGGTGGAAAGTTGGTGGAACGATCCGCAGGCAAACAACGTACTCCACACGACCTATACCAGCATAGCCGACAGATTCATCGACATGCGGGACGGTACAGGCGTAACCAACCTTTCAATCTGGTATCCGGAACAGGATATAAAGGATGTGAGACCTTATCCGTGGTCGCTGTATCAGGCCACAGGTAACAGTGCAACGGTCGAGAATGTAACACTGGTGAATGCTTACAACGGTTTTTATTCCGCACCAAGCGAGTTGCATTATGTGCTGAACAGTCACATGACGGCATTGAATACGGGGCTGGAGGTACATGTATGCACAGACATAGGGCGTATCGAAAACGTGAAGATCAATCCTGCCTATTGGGCAAATTCGGGACTACCCGGAGCGCCTTCACTCAAGGAGATAACTGCCTTTACAAAAGCACACGGTACGGGATTTCAGATGCATCGTTCCGACTGGGAATATGTATCCTATCTGAATATATCCGGATACAAGACGGGCATGTGGATCGGAAGAGAACCCGGATTTGCGAATGCACCCAATGCACAGTTCTATGGAATAGATATTGAGAATTGTGGAGTTGGCCTCTATGTACAGGATGTCAATCCCTACGGATTGCTCTTTTCAAACTCCGTATTGGGTGCAGAAAAGGAGGGACAGGCCGTATATTTCTACGAACATTTCAGTTCTTCCGTGCAATTCAATGGAGTGGATTTCCATGGTTCTGTTGTCAGTGATGGCGGAGGAGGTGTCATATCTTTTGAGAACTGTACATTCGCCGACTACAAGGATTACGCGCTTAAAATAAATAACGGAAATGTGTTGCTCAGTCAGACGGAATTTTCGAAACCTGGCAACCATGTCTTCCTGACCGAGGAGGTGGATACATTAAAATCTGTCAATTCAGGGTATCATCGTAAGTTAATGGTGAAAAAACAGGGTCGGAAGGCGTATGTGGAGTCCGTTGTCGATGATCAATATCTCTTCGACCCGGCCCCGAAAAGTATCAAGACCGATATTTCAAAACACCCCAAACCGGCATCGAACAAGTTACTGCGGGTCGATTTGCCGAAAGCGGCCGGTCTTAATGGCGATGAACCGACAGTAGACATTTCTGCAGCATTGCAGACGGCGCTCAACAGGATGAAAGCCGCAGGCGGTGGCACCGTTTTCATGCCTGCCGGGAGATACCTGGTAGACAAACCTGTTACCATTCCCTCGGGAGTTGAATTAAGGGGTACCTGGGATGTACAACACCATACACAAAGCGGAGGTACAGCAATATTCACAAATTATGCGGGAGGCGGTGCCGGGGAAAAGGGTTCCTCACTCATACAGCTTGAAACAAACGCAGGCATACGCGGGATGAATATTGTACAGCTGAACATAGCCAGTGATGGGTTTGATGTGAACAATCCGAGGAAGACTCCTTTCCTGATTCAGGGACGGGGTGAGAATGTGTATATTGTCAATGTAACGGTTCCCGTTGGCGATAAAGGTATCGATCTCGCATCATACAACACCAGTGGACATTACGTGGATTATTTTGCCGGCGTACTGGCCAGGGCAGGTATCTGGGTAGGCGGCGGCGCGGAGGGCGGATTTATCAGAAATATCCAGTTTAATCCGCATTATGGAACAAGACTTCCCCGTGAAGGACAGGGGTATCCCCGAGTCGCTCTGGGCAGGTTTATCCAGGCAAATTGCAGTGCTTTTAAATTTGCCGATGTGAAGCAGCAGACCATCTTCAACAACTTCGTATACGGATCGGTCTATGGTATTCACTTTTTAAAGGATGCGATCACCGGTAAATACCCGGGAGAAATGACCATGGTGGGGCATGGATCCGACGGTTGTACCTATGCTTTATTTGTAGAAGATGCAGATGAAAATAGCAAAATCGTAGCCATCAACTCCGAACTGGTAAACACTCGAATTCAGGGCCAACCTGTCAG
>DHTF01000068.1:0-1598 GCA_002411515.1 Proteiniphilum sp. UBA5267
GGACAAAAAGCACAAGTCTACAGCAATTACGATAAATCTACCGTGTTACTCCATTTCAAATGGATGAAGGAATATGGTATCGATGGGGCTTTTGCACAACGTTTTGTGGGGGAAGTCATAGACAACCCCGATGGAAAAGATCATTTTGATACGGTACTGAGACATGCAATGGAAGCTTCAAATACATATCAGAGGGCCATTTGTGTCATGTATGATTTGGGTGGATTCATTCCGGAACGACTGGGTAAAACACTGGCAGATGCACAGTCAATCATGAATGTGTATCAATTAAAAGACCGAACAAAACAGAAATATTATCTTCATCAGAATGGAAAGCCTCTGATCACACTGTGGGGAGTCGGTTTCAACGATGGACGGCCTTTCTCACTTACAGATGTGGAGTCTCTAATTAATGGATTGAAAGAGATGGGTTACAGCATTATGCTGGGAGTGCCTACCTATTGGCGTGAAAGAAGAAACGATGCATTATCCGATCCAAAACTTCACGAAGTGATCAAATCTGTGGATATAATTATGCCTTGGTTTGTCGGTCGATACGGAATGGGCAATTTCCCCGATTTTCACAAGTTGATTGAATACGATATTCAGTGGTGTAAAACCAACAAGGTCGAATATGCACCGCTTTGTTTTCCCGGTTCCTCCGATTTGAATATGCATCCGCATCATCTCACCAGAAATGACCGCTACAAAGGGCAGTTTTTGTGGAATCAAATGTACCATAGCATCAAATCGGGCGCACAAATGCTGTATATGGCCATGTTCGATGAAATTGATGAAGGTACTGCACTTTACAAAGTATTGAATCAGAAAGATGTACCGGGAAATGTGCCCGACAAACCCTATTATGTAACCTATAGAGGGGGGAGTTACACCATTGGTCCGAATCGGATAACCGATTTACCCGGAGCAAATGATTGGAGCAAACTTGTTCCTGACGAATTGAATATTCCTTTCCAAGGGATTGAGGATGATTTACCTACCGATCATTATCTATGGCTTACCGGGCAAGGACGGAAAATGTTAAGGGGTGAGATACCCTTGAGTCAGTCACTTCCGATAAGAAAATGAATTGAACAACAAACTAAATAAAATAATTAGAAACAAATCGTTATGAGAAGATTTTTATTATCGGCAGCTGTGGTAGTTTTTACATTGGCCGGTTGTCAAGCGCAAAAAGAAAACGCGAGCCCTGTTGTTCTGGGACCCAATCCGTTTATAACCCATATGTACACAGCAGATCCCTCTGCCCGTGTCTGGAAAGACGGACGGTTGTATGTGTATCCGTCGCATGATATCGATCCTCCCCGAGGTTGTGACATGATGGACAAGTATCATGTTTTTTCGACAGACGATATGGTGAATTGGACGGATCACGGCCAAATTGTGGAAGCAGCCGACGTTCCCTGGGGTAAAAAACCTTCTCTTGCGGGAGGTGCTACTTTTATGTGGGCACCCGATTGTGTGTACAGGAACGGGAAATATTATTTTTATTTCCCCCATCCCAGCGATGATCCCTGGAACGACAATTGGAAGATCGGAATCGCCGTGAGTGACAAGCCCGCATCCGATTTTGTAGT
>DHTF01000068.1:1733-4748 GCA_002411515.1 Proteiniphilum sp. UBA5267
AAGCCCGCATCCGATTTTGTAGTTCTGGATCATTGGCTCGAAGGGTTGGGAGATGATACCTTTGCCATGATCGATCCGAACCTCTTCATAGATGACGACGGACAGCCTTACTTTTATTATGGCGGTGGAGGAAGATGTGCCGGGGCCAGAATGCACGACAACATGACTCAATTGGCAGAACCTTTGACTTTCATGGAAGGACTGAAGGATTTTCACGAAGCCACCTGGGTTTTTAAAAGAAATGGAATCTATTATCTTACTTATTCCGACAATCATACCGAAAACGGAAAGGGTGCCAACCGGATGAAGTATGCAACAAGTAACAAACCGCTGGGCCCCTGGACCTACCAGGGCGAATTTTTGGCACCCACAAGCAGTGATACCAGCCACGGGTCGGTGGTGCAATACAAGGATCAATGGTATGTGTTCTATCACAGCAGTGATATTTCGGGACGCGGCAACCTCCGTTCTATCTGTGTGGATAAGTTGTATTTTAATGAAGACGGAACCATTCAAATGGTGCAACAGACACGATGACACTTTGCGGGTTTCACACACCATCATGAAAAAATAAAATAATCATATGAATAAGAGAAAATATGTATTCGTCACCTGGTTTCTCTTTCTCGTTCTGCATGGCTCACTGGCTCAGACGGAAATGAGAAATGCCATCACAACAATCTATCCTACGAAGGATTGGGTCGTGTCAGACTATATAGTGACTAATCCCAGGTTTGGAGCGAGAGCCGAACCGGGTTTCGACAACAGAGCTGCTTTCCAGGCTGCCATCGACGCCGCATACCATGATGGCGGTGGTGTGGTGTACATCCCGGCGGGGAATTATGAATTTCACTCTACCCGAATCGCTACAAGCAGCGTCAGAGTACGCGAGGGGGGAGCAGAATCGATGAAGGATTTCAATTACGAGTATGTGCTGCAACTTCCTCCGGGGGTACAGATACGTGGCGATTGGGCAAACCCGGAGCTGCATGGGGGAAAGGTGCTTGGAACGATCCTGGAAGTATACGCCGGAAAAGATTCGCCCAATCACAATGGAACGGTGGAAAGTTGGTGGAACGATCCACAGGCAAATAACGTGCTCCACACGACTTATACCAGCATAGCCGACAGATTCATCGACATGCGGGAAGGTACCGGTGTAACCAACCTTTCGATCTGGTATCCGGAACAGGATATAAAGAATGTGAGACCTTATCCGTGGTCGCTGTATCAGGCCACAGGTAACAGTGCAACGGTCGAAAATGTAACGCTGGTGAATGCTTACAACGGTTTTTATTCCGCACCAAGCGAGTTGCATTATGTCCTGAACAGTTATATGACGGCATTGAATACGGGTCTGGAGGTGCATGTATGCACAGATATAGGGCGTATCGAAAACGTGAAGATCAACCCTGCCTATTGGGCAAATTCGGGACTACCGGGGGCGCCTTCACTCAAGGAGGTAACTACTTTTACAAAAGCACACGGTACGGGGTTTCAGATGCATCGCTCCGACTGGGAATATGTATCCTATCTGGATATATCCGGATACAAGACAGGCATGTGGATCGGAAGAGAGCCCGGATTTGCGGATGCACCCAATGCACAGTTCTATGGAATACACATGGAAGATTGCGAAGTGGCACTGTATGTGCAAGATGTCAATCCCTACGGATTGCTCTTCTCAAACTCCGTATTGGGTGCAGAAAAGAACGGACAGGCCGTATATTTCTACGAATATTTCAGTTCTTCGGTACAATTCAACGGGGTTGATTTCCGTGGTTCTGTCGTCAGTGATGGTAGTGGCGGTGTCATATCCTTTGAGAATTGCTCATTCGGTGATTACAAAGATTACGCCCTTAAAATAAATAGTGGGAATGTGTTGCTTAGTCAGACTGAATTTTCGAAACCCGACAACCATGTCTACCTGACCGATGAGGTGGATACATTAAAATCGATCAATTCAGGTTATCATCGGAAGTTAAAGGTGAAAAAACAGAGTAAGCAAGCTTTTGTTGAGTCCATTGTAGATGATCAATATCTTTTCGATCCGATTCCGAAAAATATCAAAACCGATATTGCCAAACATCCCAAACCGGCATCGAACAAATTATTGCGGATCGATTTGCCGAAAGCGGCTGGTCTTACTGGTGATGAACCGAAAATAGACATTTCTGCAGCATTGCAGACCGCACTCAACAGGATGAAGGCTGTCGGTGGTGGCACCGTTTTCATGCCTGCCGGGAGATACCTGGTAGAAAAACCTGTCACCATTCCCTCGGGAGTTGAACTAAGGGGTACCTGGGATGTACAACACCATACGCAAAGCGGAGGTACAGCCATATTCACAAATTATGCGGGAGGCAGTGCCGGGGAAAAGGGCACCTCACTCATACAGCTTGAAGCAAACGCCGGCATCCGCGGAATGAATGTTGTACAGCTGAACATAGCCAGTGATGGGTTTGATGTGAACAATCCGAGGAGAACACCTTTTCTGATTCAGGGACAGGGTGAAAATGTGTATATTGTCAACGTAACGGTTCCCGTCGGCGACAAAGGCATCGATCTCGCATCATACAATACCAGTGGACATTATGTGGATTATTTCGCCGGCGTACTGACCAGGGCAGGCATCTGGGTAGGCGGTGGCGCCGAGGGCGGATTCATCAGGAACATACAGTTTAATCCGCATTATGGAACAAGACTTCCCCGTGAAGGACAGGGATATCCCCGGGTCGCTCTGGGCAGGTTCATCCAGGCAAATTGCAGTGCCTTTAAATTTGCCGATGTGAAGCAGCAGACCATCTTCAACAATTTCGTATACGGATCGGTCTATGGCATTCACTTTTTAAAGGATGCGATTACCGGTAAATACCCGGGAGAAATGACCATGGTGGGGCATGGCTCAGATGGTTGTACCTATGCCTTATTTGTGGAAGATGCAGATGAAAACAGCAAAATCGTGGCCATCAACTCCGAACTGGTGAACACCCGAATTCAGGGCCAACCTGTCAG
>DHTF01000056.1:0-9111 GCA_002411515.1 Proteiniphilum sp. UBA5267
GGATCGAACAAAAAAAAACCGGATCTTGCAAAACGGAGAACAGATCCGGAGCGATATATTCGCCAAGATCACCCATGAGTTTCGGACACCGCTCACCATCATACTGGGGTTGAGCAAGCAGTTGCGTGAACAAAAGGACCTCTCCGGGAACAACACACTCACCTACATCAACGCCATTGAGAGACAGGGACGCAATCTATCGGAACTGGTAAACCAACTGCTCGACATCACGAAACTGCAAATGACCGATGATCCCGTGGAATGGAAAACCGGCAACCTCGTTTCCTTTGTGGAGATGATTTACGAGAGCCACAGCATCTATGCGCGGGAACAGGGCATGGAACTGCAATTCTTCTGTGACCAAACGGAAATTGAGACCGACTTTGCTCCGAACCACCTGAAAAAGATCCTTCAAAACCTGCTCTCCAATGCGATCAAATACAGTGAACCAGGTTCCAAAATCAATCTGGTACTTGCCCTCCACGAAAAAGATCCAAAGAAGTTCTTGCTCAAAGTTATCGACCAGGGTAGAGGAATCAAAAAAGAGGATATTCCACACATATTCAATCTGTTTTACAAGTGCAGCGATAGCGACACGCAAGTTAGCAGTGGCATTGGATTAGCACTCACCCGGCAATTGGTCGATATTCTGAACGGAACCATCGAAGTAAAGAGCGAGATGAGCAAGGGATCGGAGTTTACTGTCACCCTGCCCATTCATAGAAACGAAACAAAACTCTATCCCTATTGGACATCGGGTAAAAATAGCCAGACTCAGGCCACAAAACAGCAGCTGCCAGACACTGAAGAGTTGTTCTCCTATAAGCCACACGACAATGATCCGCGCAGCACTATTTTGTTGGCTGAAGACAACAAGGATGTGGCCATTTTTACCCGGTCTATATTCACTACGGAGGGATACCACCTAATTTATTGCCACAACGGAGAAGAAGCGCTGAAGATGGCCAACGAACGTCTACCGGACATCGTAATCACCGATGTGATCATGCCCAGGATGAACGGTTTGGAACTCTGCAAAGCCATCAAACAATCGCCGCTGCTTAGCCACATTCCGGTGGTCATTATCTCGGCAAAGAGCGAAATGAAAGACTATATAGAAGGCTTGCGATGCGGAGCAGATGCCTATATCCGGAAACCTTTTCAGGCAGAGGAGTTACAAGTGCGGGTGGAGAATTTGCTGAAACAACGCCATCTGCTAAAAGAAAAATATCACCGAGCAGTGGTTAAGGAAGAAAAAAGTGAACACAACGACAGCCTTGATGTCGGTTTCCTGCGGCATGTCACGGACATCATCTACCGGGAAATGAAAAATCCCGATTTCTCCTCCACCCTATTGGCGCAGGAGCTGGCCATCAGTGTTTCGCAACTCAACAAGAAACTGAACGCCGCCACCGGATATCCGGCCTCCACCTATATTCTACAGGTGAAACTGGCATATGCCAAAAAGATTCTCTCCTCACAAAACAAAACTATCGGGGAAGTTGCAGCGGATTGCGGTATCTATGATGTGAATTACTTCTCCCGCGTTTTCAAAAAACAGACAGGAGTCACACCTACCCAATACAAAAGGCTCCCCACCTCTTGAAACAGGAGGGGAGTCAGCACAGAAAAGTTTTTCTCTCAAATTTGAGGAAACTGTGGACAGAGGCGAAAAAAGATCATTTTTACTTCAAAACCTTTCTGACAGACGTTTTCAGGCAATATTAAGTAAAGAAGCAATCAGGAAAGAGAAGAAAAAAAAAAAATTAAAAATTAATTTTCACAAATAAAATAATAGCACTTTTTATTAACTACTAATCATACTATTATGGATTTTTTTGAGCAAATAATGCTAACGCCATCAAATGTTAAAGCGTATTTTATCCTACAATTAACAAAATAAATCCTAACCTTAAACAGGACAAAAGCGTATGTTTGCGTTCGAAATAAAAGAACTGACGAAAGGACACCTCTAATTTTCTAAACGTACGGAGCGGGATAAAAAGGAATTTTAATGAAAAACGATAAGCGGTCGGAGCCTCAACGACAAACGGTCACAGGGAATGCTCCAAGCGTAACAAAAAAGAAACAAAAGACAAAAGAGTGGTATCATTCAATCTTTTAGCACAATTAAAGACATATGTTCCCCGCCGGTGAAAATAGTGAACAAACAATTAAAAAATCCTATATGAAGTATAGACTTGTACAAAAAGCGAACCCACTGGAGCCTGAAACAAAGAGGAAGTGGTATGCCAGCCCGGTGAAAGAAGGTACGATCAACAACTACCAACTGAGCAAGGGCATTGCCGGCAAATCGTCTCTGACGCGGGGGGCTGTGATGAATGTGATTGAAAACATGGTGGACGAGATACCCAGATATCTGATTGAAGGCTATAGCGTAAATTTAAACAACTTCGGTACATTGCGGCTTTCGCTGTCGAGTGAGGGCGTTAGCAGTCCCGCCGAGTTTACGGCCGATAACATCCGGAATATGCGGGTTGTATTTACGCCGTCACCCGAGTTTAAAAAAGCATTGCAGAATATGTCCTTCGAACTGGCGGAATAATTTTCTGAAAGCAGCATAACATGGTCACCCTACACAAACATTTCGCAAGAAAATCTTCTCAGAGCAGACAGATACTCATGCTTCATGCCCTGGGTTTTGTGACGGGTGATTCCACCATCCGGATAAGCTCACCTTTTGTATTTCATCCGGGTGTACAGATCACGGTCTCCGAACCGGGTGATGCCAAATGGGTTTACATGATGCTGCCCCTACCGAAAGGAAGCCTGATAGAACGTATTCAAGTCGCGCATCACCGTTCAGGTATTGAAAGCAGGGTGACCCATATAAGGCTGGTAGAACAAAAGGAGCCTATGGCTGCGGAGGTGTTGTATGATGACCCTATTGAAGAGGAGATTCCTTCTCATCATATAATCAGTTCAGCATGCCACGTGGTGGTAGAAAGAAGCGTTTTACTGAATGTATGCATGGAGTTCACCAGTAGCGACGACATGATTGAATTTGGATCTGTAGAAGTACAATATATTCCCGATTACGAAAAAAAGATGACATCGGATGAGGGAGATAAAAAACGAAAGGAGGAAAAGCTGATTTACACGTCTAACAAGAAGCATTCCGAAAAAAACCGTCCGACTCTGGTCGATATGTTTTTTCAGAATAATAGAAGAAAAACAATTTCTAACAATAGAACACCTTAGTGAAATATTTTAATTATTATTTTTAAATTTTTTAGTGTATGAAAAAAAAGTTATTTTTTAAGCTATTTATCTTTGCAGTAATTGGCGCGTTGCTGACCGTTACTTCTTGTAAAGATTATGATGACGACATCAGCGGTTTGCAAGGGCAAATTGACCAGCTTGCAACGAAGGCTGAATTAACATCGCAGTTGAGCACACTGCAAGCAGCCCTAACCAGTGCACAGTCTGCTGCCAGCAGTGCTGCAACGAAAGCCAACGAGGCGCTTACTGCTGCACAGGCAGCTATGGCTAAAGCCACAGCAGTGGGTGATGCAGCGCTGAAGGAAGCAGCTGTAAAAGCACTTGCAAAAGCCGAAGCCGATGCAGCCGCTGCGAAAGTAAAAACTGAAACGCTCGCTGAACTGGATACCAAGATTACAGCACTCAAAGCTGAAATCCAGGCTACCAATGATGCCCAGTTTGAAGCACTCAAGAAAGAACTGAATGCTTCCTTGAAAGTAATTTCTGACAAAGTGGAAAAAGCGTTGGGCCTGCTCGCAGGAGCTGTTTTTGATGTTTCTGTAGTTTCATCACAAACCTGGAATAATGAACTTGGCTGGATCACTGCAGGTTTAGGTTTCAGTTCTGCGACTGAGAAAGACAACGTATTCAAATCGGGTATTGCCAATGCCATCACCTTTGTGAAAGGCAAACAAGTACAGACCGGTACATCTTTCGTGATCCGTGTTTCACCGACGAACGTTATTGTTACTCCCGATATGCTTTCATTCCAGAACAGTTTGGGTGAAGCTTACAACAATCTGAAGGTAACGAAGGTAGAACCGTACGAAGGATTACTTACCCGTTCAACAGCCAATGGTGGTGGATTGTGGGAAGTATTCGTGGAGTTGGAAAACTACGACGCAGCTGCATTCAAAGCCGCTACCGAAAAAAGCGGTGATAAAATATTGTTTGCCGTTGCAGTTAATAACAACGATGCAGACGCACCCAGCAAAGTAATCAGCTCTTATGATATTGATTTATCATGGACTCCTTATGTATCTGCAAACCAACTCTTTTTCTTTGTTGCAGATCAACACGTGAAGAACGTAAACAACCGTTTTGACAACACCAGTATCAGTCTTGGCAACCCCGGTTCGGGCACTGTATACGCAGAAGAGAAGTGGTCGGGTGCAGCAGCCGTTGCAAAAACCACCTCACCGGCTAACACAAATGCTGATGGTGCTGACAACCGTTCTGGTCTTGCTGCTTATCCTGCAGTTCAGGGACAACCCATCAAGATTTCTCTGACTCAGGCTTTGGCTGATGCAAAGGTTACTGCTCCTACCAATATCCGCGGTATGTATGTAACTTTAGACTATCAGGCCAATGCCATCGATTCTGCTCCGTCGGAATGGAATGCATGGAACAGCTATAGCTACACCGGTCTGGGAACTGTAGTGGAAGGTACCAGTACTGAAATCATCATTAATAGCAACCAGGCTATCAGTGATTACATTGGTTTCCGTGTATTTGCCGTAAACTTTGACGGTACGTTGGTTGATCCCGACGGAAAAGCATTCTATGTAAGCCTCGGCAAGGAAGCTACCAACTGGAACGCACTGAATACAGTAGTTAAAGCTACTGAAGCCGGACTTGCAAATGCCAATGCCACACTTTCGGCCAAGGTAAATGCTACCCTGTCGAAATTGACCGGTGCTGTTTCCTTCGAATGGACTACAGATAAGGCTAACGACGTAGCCCAAACAACTCCTGCATTCGACGTATTCTTCACCAACTCAAGTGATGCTGTTGTATTTGATACTAAAACAGGAGTAGGCGTAACAACTGATTTAAGCAAGGTTACCAAAGCTTATACCATTGCAAGAGTAAATGACTGGTTGGCTTACACAGACAATAAGGTTTACAACGGCAAGCTCACCATCAAGAATGGTACCGGACATGTACTGGCTACGCTGACTGTAACCTTCAAGAAGGAACTTCCCGGTATACCGAGTGGATTCTCTGTGAAGACCAGCCAGATTGGTACAGACGGTATCTATCGCAGCTATCTGGAACCCAATGTATGGGCCGCACCGACTGCTGTTTCCGGAACCATGCCATTGAATCAGGTATTCAACTTCGGAACAGGTACTCTTGCCAACTACGAAACCTCATTCGCTACATCTACAAATAATAAGAAAGATCCTGTTATTGTAACCGGAGCCGGAACCTTAAGCGTAGATAAGGCTTATGTGGACAATACCACACAGCATGCAACCAAGGTTGTTTACAACTACGGTTTGATTTCAACTGAAACGAAGAATAGCAGTGGAACAGTAATTGACTACAAGGTAACAGTCGAGGAATTCCCGACTATCTATAGCAATATCTACAATAGCACCTATTCCTGGAACTGGGCTACCAGAGCACAACTGAATACGTGGGCTGCTAAACCTGCCGGAGCAGATTATACTGCAATGACTGGTGGCAACTACACGCTGGCTATGCCTTACAGCACTGAGATTACCTATGGTGATACAAAGACATTCGACCTTGGCTGGATCTACGGTGTAAGCACCCGCGACAGCAAGTACAATGCCAACCTCGATGCTCCGTACCTCGCAAGCTTACAGGTTCAGAATGTGAAACTGATCAGTAACGCCAATCAGTTGGATGAGTACTTTGTAGTAACTCCTCCCTATACTGTGGGTAGTGTAACATTCACCTTGCAAGAAAAGTCCGGTTCTACCAACCCGACAGCTGATGTACCGTCAACGCTGGTAATTACAGCAAAAGACATGTACGGAAACAACTTAGAGATCCGTCTGCCGATGACAGTGAAGAAACGCTAAGCGTTTATAGATAATCTTTTAAGTAGGAGGAAATACAAAGTAGTTTCCTCCTACTTTGTTTCGTAAATTACCCTGATGTCTGGTTTTCACAAAAAAACCGACCATATTAAACACCATACTTAAAACCAACAAATATGAAAAAAATGATGATGATGGCTGCCGCATTTTTAGTGATTTCACTGGCAGCTTTCTCTCAGGAGAGAGTGATTAAGGAAGAAGGAAAGACAGTTTTTAAACCGCATGCTTACCTGCAACTGCAGGGTGGAGCAGCACACACATTGGGTGAAGCAGATTTTATGGATCTGATTTCACCAGCAGCAGCCCTTAACCTGGGATACAAATTTACACCCGCTTTCGGGATGCGCCTGGGTGCTTCCGGATGGCAGGGAAAAGGCGGCTGGGTGGCACCGGCACAGGTGTATAACTTTAATTTTGTACAGGGTAACCTCGACCTGGTACTGGATCTGATGTCAGTCTTCAAAGGATTTAACCCCGACAGGGTATTCAACCCCTACCTGTTTGCAGGAGGAGCTTACGCCTTTGGATTTGACAACGATGAGGCTAACGCACTGAACACGGGAACGTACGACCTGGAATATCTCTGGGAAGACAGCAAAGGATTCCCTGCTGGTCGCTTCGGACTGGGATTTGATTTCAAATTGAGCGATGCCGTGTCATTAATGCTCGAAGGAAATGCCAACGCAATCTCTGATCGCTTCAATTCGAAGAAAGCAGAGAACCCCGACTGGCAGTTCAACGCACTGGCTGGTATTAAAATAAACTTGGGTAAAACCTATACCCGCACCGAGCCCGTGTACTACGAACCGCAACCGGCACCCGCACCAGCACCCGCACCGGCACCGAAGCCCGCCCCAAAACCGGCTCCAGCCCCTGTCGTAGTGAAGGAATTCCCGGCACTGCCTGCCATTCATTTTGCATTCGACAGTGATGTGGTAGACACCGAAAAGTATGCCACCGAGCTCAGCACCATCGTCGCCACACTGAAAGAATTCAGTGATACCGACGTAACCATTACAGGTTACACCGACCACCACGGTCCGAACCCCTATAACGACAAGCTGTCTCTCCGTAGGGCTGAAGCAGTGAAGAGTTACCTCGTGGGTGAAGGAATCAGCGCCGCCAGACTCTCCACCTCGGGAGCAGGCAAGGATTCCAAGACCGAAGGAAAGGAAGCGCTCACCATCAAGGCTCGCCGCGTGGAAGTCGCAAAATAAGTATTAGCCGGAAAATAGATTAAGCAGATTACAATAACATTTTTCGTCATCATATCGCTGAGGTGCGATAGGTTTAAATTCTTTTCCGGATGCAGGAATGTCTCAAAGGCATTCCTGCTTTTTTTATTCGGATATTATAAGGAGAAATATGTGTTCGTATACCTATTATTTTGGGAAATAAATGTATCTTTAAGCTCTAATTGCGTGAAATTAGTGTATTATGAACCATATATTATTGAGATATTCATGTATCGAACCAAGATTAAAGAACTGATAGAATGGAAATTGTCTAGTATGAGAAAACCATTAATTTTTCTCGGTGCCAGGCAGGTTGGGAAAACATACCTGCTTCGGGAATTTGGTAAAACCGAATACAAACAAACAGCCTATATCAATTTTGAGCGTCCTGGAGCTCCAAAGAACCTTTTCGAAGTCGATTTTGATGCAGACAGAATTATCACGGTATTGAATGCCTATTGTAATATGAAAATCGATGCCGAAAATACATTGATCATATTTGATGAGATTCAGGCAGCGCCCAAAGGTGTTACTTCATTGAAATATCTCTTTGAGGATGTGCCACAATATCATATTATTGCTGCAGGTTCTCTTTTGGGTGTGGGTATTCACCCCGATGAATCATTCCCGGTTGGGAAAGTGGATTTTATGAAACTATATCCCATGTCTTTTCATGAATTTCTACTTGCCATGGACGAAGCAGGTATAGCTGAACTTTTAGAGAAAAAAGATCTGACCAGCCTAAATTACTTCAATAAAAAATTAATTAATTATTTGAGATATTATTTGTATGTGGGAGGAATGCCGGAAGCGGTGACAGATTTTGCTGAAAACAGAGATTGGCAGAATGTGCGAAAAATACAGAACCAAATTGTGACCGCTTATCGCCACGATTTCTCAAAACATGCACCAAAAGAAATTCTTCCCCGTATAAATATGGTCTGGGAAAGCATTCCTGCCCAACTTTCGAAAGAAAATAAGAAATTTGTTTATGGTGTTATAAAAGAAGGAAGCAGGGCAAAAGATTTTGAAATGGCCATCCAATGGTTAACGGATGCAGGCCTGTTACATAAAATTTATAATACATCAAAAGCATCGTTGCCTTTGGTTGCATATAAGGATTTATCGGCATTCAAACTATTTCACAATGATGTAGGACTTTTGGGCGCAATGTCACAACTTAACGCAAAAACAATTGCTGAAGGAAATGCAATTTTTACTGAATATAAAGGAGCGTTGACAGAACAATATGTTTTTCAACAAATGATACTAAACGAGGATCTGTCCATTTATTATCATACATTTGGGAACAGCAAATATGAACTTGATTTTATCATTCAAAACAAAAGCGATGAAATTATTCCAATTGAAGTTAAATCAGGAGAAAATTTAAGATCGAACAGTTTTCGACTTTTTTGTCAAAACTACAATCCTAAAAAAGCGATACGTACTTCTTTGGTCGATTATAAGGAGGAATCATGGATGACAAATATTCCACTGTACGCTGTGAATTCTATCTAAATGGTGCTTATAATTTTATAATCGGGATATCTCAATAAACCAAAACTTTGTGTACCTTTGTGAGATTTTAGATGTATAGAAAAACAATTTTTATTTATGACAAATCCAATAGTTAAGCGTATTCAGCTGCCGGATGGCCGCGAAATCACGCTGGAAACGGGGAAACTGGCAAAACAAGCCGATGGAGCCGTGACCCTTCGAATGGGCGACACGATGTTACTGGCCACTGTTTGCGCAGCCAAAGATGCAACCCCGGGAACCGACTTTATGCCTTTACAGGT
>DHTF01000056.1:9336-9734 GCA_002411515.1 Proteiniphilum sp. UBA5267
AGAGAAGGCAGACCCTCCGACTCGGAAATACTGACTAGCAGGCTCATCGACCGCGCCCTGCGTCCCCTCTTCCCCGACGATTACCACGCCGATGTGTTTGTGAATGTGATTCTCTTCTCCTCCAACGGCGACGATATGCCCGATGCACTGGCCGGTCTCGCAGCCTCCGCTGCGCTGGCCGTATCCGATATACCCTTCAACGGGCCCATCTCTGAAGTACGTGTAGCCCGCATCGACGGAAAATATGTGATCAACCCTACCTTCAAGGAACTGGAGAAAGCCGATATCGACATCATGGTAGGCGCCACCCTCGACAACATCATGATGGGGGAAGGTGAAATGAATGAAGAGTCGGAAGCCGAAATGCTCGAAGCCATCAAAGTAGCACACGAGGAGAT
>DHTF01000037.1:0-5009 GCA_002411515.1 Proteiniphilum sp. UBA5267
TGCTTCCTTTCGTTTTATCAGTTCTTCCCTATATTCAAAGGGCGTCATGTTGTCCAACGCTTTATGGGGCCGTTCTTCGTTGTAGTCCTATAGCAACTTATACAAAGCTTTTGAAATGCTTTTTGAAAACAAATAGCAATTTTCAAACAAAGATAAATCATACCATTTGAAGGACATTTCTTGCCTTTGTCGGACTAACTATACCTTTTGAGGGACAAACCTTACCTCTTGGGAGACAATTCATACCCTTTGGGAGACAAAGGAGGACAAACAGACCCCTTTATACCGGTGTAACCGGGATTTCCCAATCTTTGCTAGCGGATAAGGCCAAGTCCATCAACTCAATGTTTAATTTTTTAATTTTTTTTATTATGGGAACATTTAAAAAAGGTATTCTGGGAAGTTTCTCCGGTAAGGTGGGAAACGTTGTGGGCGCCTCCTGGAGGGGCATTTCCTACATGAGGAGTTTGCCCTCCTCCATGCGCAACCCCCGTACGGAGAAGCAGCTGTCGCAGCGAAACAAGTTTTCGCTGATCGGGAAGTTTCTCAAAACGATTCTTCCGGTAATCAGGGTGGGTTTCAAACACATCGCTTCGGCAAAAAACAGTGCGTACAGTACGGCGATGTCGTACAACATGCAAAACGCGCTGAAGGGCGTGTACCCCGATCTTGAAGTGGACTTTGAAAAGGTGGCCATCGCACAGGGTGGATTGTATCCGGCCAACAACGTGGAGGCTGCCTGCGATGCAGGGAAACTGCAATTCTCATGGGATGAGACTTTGCAGAACGATACGTCGTCCGAGGACCGGATCATGGTTGCGGCCTACAATCCGATCAAGGAGGAGGCAGCGTATGACCTGAGCCTGGGCACAAGGGCCGATGGAAGCGGCCTGCTCGACCTGCCGGCCACATGGGTGGGCGACGAGGTGGAGACGTTTGTGGCTTTTGCATCGGAAGATGGGTCACAGGTGTCGGACACCGTCTACACGGGAAAAATTGCAATAGTTGCAGCACAACCGTAAGGAAGGACAGAACCGCTCCGAAAGGGGCGGTTCTCTTCTACTGATCATATAAATTTTGCACAAGATGATGATGGAGATACTGCAATCGAACAGCGACCTGATTGCCTTGCTGAGCTCTTTCGTGGGCGGGGGTGCCTTGGGGGGATTCATTTCGAACGTGATCAACCGCAAGGAGAACAAGCGCATCAAGAAAAGCGAGGCCATACAGAAGGAGGCGCTGGCCAAGAAGGAGGACGCCTCGGCGGCGACGGAAATGATGGGACTGCTGGAACGCACGGTGGCCCACATGGAGCGGATGAACAACTACAACGAAGGGCATGCGGAGAACCTGCTCAAGATGGTGCGCGAGCGGGATCAGCTGAACGACCGACTGAAAAGGGACCTGGAGCTGCTGCAGCTGCAGCGCACGGAGGACCACCGCCGCATTACGGGCCTGGAAAAAACGGTGGAGCGGGAACTGACATGGCGCCAGGATGGCGATTACCACTATTGCATGGTGAGAGATTGCGGATTGCGCAAACCACCCATGGGTACGTTCAAGCGGTGATGATAATTGCAGCTATTTCTTCGTCTGACAAATTTTTGTGACCCATGCCCGCCCTCGCTCTCGAAAAGAGCAAAACTCGCTTCGCTCAAACAACTGCTCTTTTTACGATCACTGAGGTCGATGGGTCCCCACAAAATATTTGTAGGACTCAGTCTCAGCTGCAATTATCTCTTTTGTGAGGTTCTTGATAACGCATGTTTCAGGGAATGGACTCCAAGTGTATAAGAAATTAATATTGGTTTGCAATAAAAAATGGAAATAGAGATGTGGAATAGGAAAAAATTATATGATGAGATCGGGCAACTGCTCTGCAACGGGCGTCTCACGACGTATCAACGCAAGGGGCTAGAGTATAAGTTGTCGGCTTTTGAACAGCATGCAATTGGGGATATGAGATGGTGTGCTTACATGCTGGCAACGTCGTATCACGAGACAGGGGGTACGCTGCAACCGATTGAGGAATGGGGGGCTGGTAGGGGAAAACCCTACGGGCAGAAGCGCAAGCGGAATGGGACGGCGTACGAAATGCCGGACAGGATTTATTACGGTCGGGGCGACGTGCAACTGACCTGGTATGAGAACTATGAGCGGATGGGGAGACTCTTGCAGATCCCCCTGCTGGAGCAGCCCGAGCTGGCGCTGGATCCGGATATTTCGGCCCGGATACTGATAGAGGGAATGACGCGGGGGCGCTCGGGCCGGGGCGACTTCACCGGCCTGGCACTGGAGGACTTTTTCAACGGCTGGCGGGATGATGCGGTGCAGGCGCGACGCGTCGTGAATGGAATGGACAGGGCCCGCCTGATCGCGCAGTATCATGTGCTCTTTTTACGGGCTTTGCGAAGTGCAACTACAGACTAAGGGATGGGAGGTCTCGGAGTCATCGGCCTCTGATGTTTTGCGGGGACCCATTGCCTGCACCGAGCGGTAAAAGAGCAGTTGTTTAAGCGTAGCGAGTTTTGCTCTTTTAGCGAGTGGAGGCACAAATGGGTCGCAAAACATCGGCAGACGAGGAAAACGAGACATACCGTACTTGGCAAGATGATACGAAACAGATAAAAAAATAAGATCGGATGAAAACAACAACGATGATGGCAATGGCGGTGCTCCTGCTGGGATGCGGGACGGGAAGGAAGGTCACAGAGCGCGTGGTACGGGAGACGGACAGCACGGCTGCGTGGGAACTGAAAGACAGCCTGCAGCGCAAGGTGACGGAAATTGCCTTGCTGAAAACGGATCTACAACGGATGAGGGAGGAGAACGTGACCTTGCGGAGCGAGGGAATGACGGTGGAGATAAAATACGACGCAGCAGCTCCCGTCGACACAACTACTGGGAAACCACCGGTCATGAGCGAACGCATCACCACACTCCTCAACCACTATGAAAAAGGGGTGGCCGAGGGGGAATGGCTGCAAAAGGAGAGTTCGTGGCAAAGGGAAAACCTTCTCCGGGAAAACAGCAGCCTGCAGCTCACGGTGGAGACGCTGACAAAGGAAAACAGGAAACTGAAGGAGAAGAAAACCTCCCCCTACCCTTCCTGGGTAATGGGACTGATGTTATTGGCTGGCACGACCCTGGGAACCGTGCTTGCACGATGGCTATACCGCAGGTAAGGTCATCTCGGATTGCCCGGGAGACCTGGATTTCCGGATGGGAACAACCGCGGTATCCTTGCCAAAGGTTTTGATGTAGACTTCATCCATAATCTTCGCGATCTCGGGCGTGCTGCCGGATGTAATCTTCCCTTCGGTCCAGGATGTAAATCCTTTTTCTTCGAATAAGAGGGGGCCGGGACTGTAACCGGCAAAGAAATCGCAGTTGCAAAGGAGGCCGCTCACCTTCTCGATCATCGGGATACACTTATTCTCCGTCGTGGAGGGGCAACCACAAGAGTCGAACACCACAATGTCGCCTCCGGAGATTATCTGTCCCACCAACTCACAGGCGCTCCACAAGGGAAGCAGATCGGGTTCGCTGATACCGGCTGGTTGCGAGGGAACGGTGATGACGTAGAAATTACAATTGTGGATGTCGGCCGTTTCTGACGTGAAAGTGAGGCCGTGGCGCATGCCCTGTTGTAAAAGGTCGGCAGAGATTTGAGCCTTGCTGTCGCGTCCCTGACTGAGTTCCCGGGTACGCTCCTGGTCGGGATCATATGCGATGGTGCGGTAATGTTCGCTGAATGAGATGGCGTGAAATAGACCCGTATGACCTAGACCAATCACGCAAATGCGGGGATCGAAGTAGGAGTATTCGTCATCCGAATAGGCTGATATTGAATACATTGATTCTGTCTTTTGATAAATTAAACCACGATGACCGAGGTCACCAATAAACGGTGGAAGGAACAATTCCTTCCTCCTTTAGTTTTTTAACGATGTAATAGTCTAAATTGTTCTTGGTGCGCCTGCCATGTGCCAGTTTATAAACATGCCGCACGGAAGTCCCAAAATCACGCGCAATAGAACGATAGATCTGTTTATTTCGTGAGAAAAAATAAAATTTGAAAGCAGAGATCATGATAAAAAAGAATTAAAATAAATACAACTCAGATAAAAAAAACATCAATACTTCCTCAATTTTAATTTAGAGTAAAATTAGCTTTCAATGATTTATCGCAAATGTAAGACATTTTTTGAGAAAAAAGAGTTTTTTGGGTATATTTTGGTAAGTTTTCTTTAAAAGAAAAATTTGATTGCAGGAACCGGAAATTTTCGTTACACTTGCAGCAAGAAACAAATTCGGGAAATAAACTCTCTTTTACGGATGTCACAATCTTCATCTGCAGCTTATGCTGATTCAAAGCCTCACTATCGCATCCTGGACGGACTGCGGGGCGTGGCGGCCATCATGGTGATCTGGTACCATATCTTCGAGGCATTCGCCACAAGCCCCTACGACCAGCAGTTCAACCACGGCTACCTGGCGGTGGATTTCTTTTTTATCCTCTCGGGATTCGTGGTGGGGTATGCCTACGACGAGCGCTGGAGAAAGATGTCCGTCGGGGATTTCTTCCGGCGGCGACTGATTCGCCTGCAACCGATGGTGGTGATGGGCGCCCTGCTGGGGGCACTCACCTTCCTCATTGCGGGCAGGGAGATGTGGAACGGCTCCACGGTGCCGCTTTCGCTGGTGATGCTGGCCCTGCTGCTGCACATGTTCCTGATTCCGGCACTGCCGGGAGCGACAGTCGATGTGCGGGGAAACAACGAGATGTTCCCACTGAACGGCCCCAGCTGGTCGCTCTTCTTCGAATACATCGGCAACATCCTCTACGCGCTCTTCCTGCGGCGACTTTCCACACGGGCACTGAAGGTGCTGGTGATTCTTGCGGGCGGGGGACTGGCCGTCTATGCCATCGGCAGCTTCTCGGGCTACGGACATCTGGGCGTGGGATGGTCGCTGTCGGGCACCAACCTGCCGGGGGGACTGCTGCG
>DHTF01000037.1:5226-13558 GCA_002411515.1 Proteiniphilum sp. UBA5267
TCGTGGTCTTGCTCTCGATGCCTTATGTGGGCGACAGCAGTACGCACTGGATGAACGGACTCTACGACACCCTCTGCATCCTTGTGATCTTCCCCCTGCTGGTCTGGCTGGGCGCCTCGGGACTGACCACAGACAAGGCGACCACCGCTACCTGCAACTTCCTGGGTAACATCTCCTACCCGCTCTACATGGTGCACTACCCTTTCATGTATCTTTACTATGCCTGGGTGTGGCGCAACGAGCTCTCCTTCGCACAGACCTGGCCGGTGGCGCTGCTCCTGCTCTTCGGCAACATCCTGCTGGCGTGGCTCATCCTGAAGTTCTATGACGAGCCGTTGCGCAAGTGGCTCACAAAAAAAGGGGAGAAGAAAAAATGAAACATCTGTTTTCTGAATCAGCAACCTGGCAGGTGAAAGAGAGGAGAACTAAAGTTGTTCTGCAATAATCTTCCCGTATTAAAATTTCAGCGCTATGCATAATTTAGAATTATATGGCTGGAATAAAGAACTGCTCCGGCAAAAACAAGAATCAGCTTATAAAGCCCTTGCACACGGACGAGTAACCGTTACACACAAAACCTGCTACGAAGTAGTTGCCGAAGAGGGCTTTTACACCTGCGAATTGGCTGGCAACATGCTATACAGTAGAGAAGCATCGGAATACCCCTGCACAGGCGACTGGGTGATTTTCCAGCCTATTGATACGGATAAAGGGATCATCCTTGATCTGCTGCCCCGCCAAAAGACGCTCTATCGCCTCAAGGCCGGGACAGTTTCGGAGAGACAGACCATCGCATCGCACGTAGATAAAGCGTTTATCGTTCATAGTCTGGATGACAATTTTAATGTGCGCCGAATAGAACGCTTTATGTTACAAGTTACGGCAGAAAACATACAACCTGTGTTAATCCTGACAAAGACAGATTTGGAATTTGACAAAGAGAGAGTAGAAAAAGAACTGAAACATATCTCTTACAAAGTGCCTCTGTTTTACACGAGTGTGGAGTCGCCCGAAAGTATCGATTCGCTTCGGGCGTTTATTTCTTCGAGCGAGACTGTTGTGTTTATCGGTTCTTCGGGCGTGGGAAAAAGCACGTTGATCAACGCCCTTTGTGGCAGACAAATATTGCAAACCGGAGAGATTAGCGATGCCACTGGAAAAGGGCGGCATACCTCAACCCGCAGAGAAATGGTATTGATACCCGATTCCGGCATTTTAATTGACACTCCGGGGATAAAGGTGTTTGGTGTAACCAATGACAATGCCACCGACTTGTCGGAAGTATTGGACATGTCGCAATACGAAGGTCGTTGCCGGTTCAGCGACTGCCAACATATCAACGAAAAAGGATGCGCCATTATCGAAGCCTTGGAAAATGGAGAGATCGACCAGCGAGTTTATGAGAGCTATCTCAGACTTCGCAAGGAGGCATGGCATTACACCACTTCTGTACATGAGAAACGGAAGCAGGAGAAGACATTTTCGAAAATGGTGAAGAAATACAAAGATAATTCACAAGAAATGTGATTCAAACGATCTCTACTGCCATACCCAACCAGATGGACTCGAATTTACTGTGGGGAAAACAGATTACAGCTACAGAAACATGCACTGAGAGTTGTGGAATTGCTTGGTTTTAGAAGAAAAAAAGCTTAACTTGCAGTGGCAAACTCTCGTTTGAAGAGGTGGTCTGAAATCATCCTTGTCAGAGATTACAATTGAAAAAATAAAGCTAAAATGGGGAGATTAATCCTCATTGCGCAATGCATGATGGTATGCATCGCAATGTATGGTCAAGATTTTGTTCATCCAGGCATGCTTCACAATGCCGGTGATCTGGAATATATGCGGTCTAGGGTATTGGCAGGGGAAGAACCGTGGAAAACCGCATGGGATAGCCTGAAAGTTTCGGAACTCGCGCAGCTGGATTATCAGCCGACGCCTTATGCTGTGGTGGCCAACGGGCCCTATAACAATCCGGATGTGGGTGGCCGTGAATTTGTACAGGACGGCGGTGCCGCTTATACGATGGCTCTTCAATGGTTTGTATCGAAGGATGCTGCCTATGCGGAAAAAGTGATCGAAATTTTTAATGCGTGGTCCGCTACACTCGATTCGGTTACGAACCACAACAGACAATTGAAGGTAGGTACAGCAGGAATCAAATATCTGAACGCTGCCGAGATCATCAAACACACCTACAATGGCTGGAAAGAAAGCGACAGAAAAGCTTTTGAAGAGATGGTACTGCAGGTATGGTATCCGGTGATCGAGGACTGGACACCCAAGAATAACGGCAACTGGGATGCGGCCAATATCCAGACCATGATGTGTATGGGCATCTTTCTGGATCGCCGGGACATTTTTGACAAAGCCTACCGGTTTGCGATTGATGGCGACACAAATGGATCGATCAAGAACTATTTTACCGACAATGGCCAGTGCCAGGAGAGCGGACGGGATCAACAGCATGTACAGATGGGACTCGCCTTTTTGGGATGTGCGGCTGAAATTGCCTGGAAACAGGGACTTGATCTCTATGGCGTTTTCAACAACCGACTCTATCGGGGGTTCGAATATACGGCAAAGTATATGTCGGGAGAGGAGGTCCCTTTTGCGGAGTATCTGACGTGGTATGGAAAATATGTGTATGGAAAGGAGATTTCGACAGGCCAACGAGACAAGGTCTTCCCGGTATGGGAACGGGTGTATCATCATTTTCACGACAGGCTGGGCATGGAAATGCCCTACACGCGACGAATGATTGAGAAGAGTCGCCCGGAAGGACTTGTCAATCAATCGTTCATGCCTTGGGCTACACTCACCTCCGCAGACTTTCCGCCCAAATAGTACAAAGGAATCTCTTTCAGAAAAGAAAGTCATTCAAATGAGTAACTCAAGTTTCGCATGTTCATAAAATTGGGATAGATACAGCTAAAGATAAGACCTATCAATGAGAACAAAAAAGGGTCACAAAACATTGTCAGTCTATCATTTAGATGTATACATACCATACGAAACTTAAATGAGTAAAATAGTAACTGAAGCCTAAATATTACTGAAATGAAAACGCTAAAAATTACATGTTTAATTTTGCTGGCCACTGTAACCCAGTTGGCCGCACAGGATCGTTATCCTCATATTCTGGTACAGGAGGAGAACAAAAAAGCAATACTCGAAAAAGTAGCCACACAAGATTGGGCGAAAACAATTTATACCGAGATGGTTCAAACGGTGCTGCCTTATGTGGATCGGCATCAAACAGACAAGGAATGGATACTGAGTCGCTATCTGATGAACAGGGTACCCGGGAAAAGATACACCACGGTATACTCGGACAACAACGGGCAACGCTTGATAAAATGGGAAGGTGATGCGCCGGTTCCAACGGTGAGAGTAAATACCTATTTGCGTTCTCCCATCACCAAAAGTGGCACGTCGTATCGAAAGCCAACCATCGCGGAACTGGTACCCAATGATACGTCCCGTTTGATGCATCTGTACAATCCGGAGACAAAAGAGAAGGAATGGGTTGATCCCCAAGCATATATTACGACGATTAACGGTGATATCAATGGCCTTGCCCAGTCGGCTGCGATTATTTACTGGCTGACCGGGGAGGAGAAATACGGTACTTTTGCGGCCGACATTTTGAATCAATGGGCGCAAGGTGCCTATTACCAGGAACCCATCGTAGGGCCTTGCCGTACGGGATTTCTGGACATGCAGACCCTTGGGGATGCTTCCTACCGTCCCCTGATTGTTGCATATGATTTTGTGAAACCTTTCATGAAACAACGGGGGTATGATTTGCATTACTATGAGACGGTTTTTGAAAAAATGGCTTCGACATTAGCCTTCCGCGGTTATTGGAATAACAACTGGTATGCCGCAGAGAGCTCTACGATGGTCTTTGCCGCATTGAGTCTTGAAGATAAAGCCAGACAGGATTATTATTTACAATATTTTCTTGAAAAAGATACCACCAATGCGGGATGTGGACAACTGGCGCTCCCCTCAACGGTGGAAAAATGGCTGACTCACGACGGCCACTGGAAAGAACCGGGGGGATATCACAATTATCCGGTCAGCAACCTTTTAATTTCCATCCTTGCCCTGGAGAACAACGGTTTTAATATTTTTGAAAAGTTTCCCGAGCTTTTCAGGGCTTCTTTTGCGATGATGAAATACTCCTTTCCCAATCTGACTGTTTCTGCTTTTGGGGATACGGGACATGCGACACAAAGTGGCGAATCATTGGAAATAGGGTTAATTGGCGCTGTGAAATACACGGAAGACGAACTGGATGAAATGGCGGCTTCCATGCAAAAACTGATTGAGGGAGGTAAATATAAACGAGAAAAATCGGGATTTCTTGGATTGTTGTGCTTCCTGCCCGAGATTCCGAAAGCAACGTCAAGTTTTAGTTGGCCCAGAACAGGTTCGCTTGATTTTGCCCGTTATTTCTTACAACGCAATGGTGAGGATCCAAAAACAGGCTTGATGGTGGGCGTGCAAGGGGCTACCTACAACCACAATCATTGTAACGGGATGGCCATGGAGTTGTATGGACTGGGTGGCATCATGGGAATTGATGCGGGTACAGGAGCGAATTACGAACACCCCACGCATCGGAACTATTACAGTCAGTGGGCGGCACACAATACCGTTGTGGCTGGAGGGGCTTCAAGTTCTATTCCGTTTAGTGGCGCTGCCGGGACAAAGAAAATTGGTCAGATTGAGCTGGTAACCATGGAGCCTATGCCGGATGAAAAGGCAATTTCTGAAAGTTTCTCGTTTACCGAAACGCGTTATTTTGATGCATCGACCCAGACGAATCAATTGAGATTGTTGGCAATCATTCGCACGTCGCCTGCCAACGGGTATTATGTGGACATCTATCGTTCGGATAATAAAATCTGTAACGACTATGTATACCACAATGTGGGAGATGATTTGACCTTGCTGGATAAAAACAGGAAGGGGCTGACGACCGTTTCGACAACCTATCCGCTGATTGGAGAAGATTATCCCGGGTTCAGATTTTTCTCTCAGGTAGAGAAGCTGGAAAATTACAAGGAGAATGTAACGGCTTTGTTTACCATCAGGAAAGAGGGAGAAAAAGATAAATTCATGCAGGTACTCATGCCCAAGGAGAAAAACAGGACCTATTATACCGCATTTTCACCCAAAGCAAAGACTGCTGGTTTTCATGACGTCACGAAGCCACAACCTGTTCTTTCGGTACGTACAAATAAAGAAGCATGGACAAAACCCTTTGTTGCCCTGTTTGAGCCTTTTGAAGGAGAAGGGAATCAGACCATCGGGGAAATAGTGAAAATGGACAAATTGTGCGACGACAATCATACGGTATTGAAAGTCACCGATCGGCAAAATTCGACACAGGTCATTGCGCAAGGAAATGACTGTAAGGCTGGTGTTGCTGGGGAAAATCTTGTTTTTAACGGTTATTTCGGGGTCGTGTCGTTCAAGAAGGGAGAACTCGAAAAGATCTATCTGGGTAAGGGGAAAGAACTTGGATATGGGAATTATGTGATTTCGGGTGAGAATGAAAACACTTCGGCTGAGCTTTGCTTCCTGGGTGATGACAAGGTAAAGATTCACAGCAATGCGCCCATTCATCTCAGCATCATGAATACGGCGTTGGATGAAACAACGATCGAAAAGAATCCTTCGCTGAAGGGCTTGAAATATGAAAAAACGAAAAACGGGGTGAAACTGTTGATCCCCGCAGCTTCTGATACCATCTTGAAATTGTGAACAGGAGCTTTTAAGGGGCGTATGAAACACTTTGATAATCATCGAAGAATAAACCAGCATAATAATGTCAATCATTTACCATATGAAACAAATTGTAACCCTTCTATTTTTTGTGATAGGCACAGTCTTCATGGCAAGTGCCACGAACAATAAGAATAAAAGTGAAAAGAGTGATATTATTATTGAAAACGAGCAATTTAAATTGGTTATTGGAAGGAATGCCATAGCCAAAAGTTTGGTGCTTAAGTCAAACAATGAAGAGTGTTTGATGAAAGGAGAAAATATTGCCATCTTTTCAGTAACCCAGGAAAGGCCATACCATAATGAGATTAAACTAGCCCATCCCAATAAGAAAACAACCTTTCAGGCTGATACCATTTACAGGGAAGGTGACAAATTGATTGTCGGGTTCGAGTTGATTCCCTATCAGGCTATTATCCAGATAAAGGAAACGCCTGCCTACGTAGGTTTTAGCCTATATGATTTCATTACAGATGGTATTTATCCGGGTTATCTCAAAATTACGCCTCCGCCGGCAAGTGAAGTTACAATTTTGCAATTGCCCATCCGAGACAGAAAGAATTTTGGCGAATGGCTGAATGTGAGTTGGGATCACAAGGCGGCAGTGAATGTGTTGGGTACAGATGCATATGCCTACATTGATTTCGAGAAGCGCAATGGATATAAGATTTTAAGAGCCAGCGCCAGGAAGGATTTAAAATTTAAAGGGACCGGCGCCGCACTGATTGTTTCTGATACCGATAAATTACTGGATCGCATTGCTCAGGTTGAAGAAGATTTTAATTTACCGAAGGGAGTGGAAAGCAGGAGGTGTGACCTCATCAACGCTTCGTATTACTGGACAGCAAATGTTAATCCCAGCAATGTAGATCAACATATCAAGTATGCCAAAATGGGTGGTTTCAGACTGATGAATATCTATTACCCGAGTTTTGAAAGCGGTGGCGGTTATAATAAAATTGGAAGTTACGAAATCAACAAAGCACTTTACCCCAATGGGAAAGCAGATCTGGTAAAGATGCTGGATAAAATTAAAGCTGCAGGCATCACACCGGGTGTTCATTTTCTGCATTCACATATTGGTAGAAACAGTCAGTATGTGACTCCGGTACCCGATTATCGTTTAAATATAGTAAGGAATTTCAATCTGTCGGAAAATCTTGACATAAATGACACCACCATCTATGTTGAACAAAACCCCGAAGGTTCTACCATGGCCGATGGATGTAGGGTTTTGAAAGTGGGGACAGAACTTATTTCTTACGAAAATTTCACCACTGTTCCTCCTTATCAATTTACAGGATGTGTAAGAGGAATAGATCAGACAACGGTGAATGGCCTTGCAAAGGGAAATGTCATTGGTATACTCGATGTAAGTGAATTTGGTGCTACAAGCATTTATATTAATCAGCAAACAACGTTACAGGACGAAATTGCAGAAAAAATAGCGAATATTTACGATGCAGGATTTCAGTTCTTCTATTTCGATGGCTCGGAAGGGGTGAATCCTCCTTTCGCTATCAACGTTGCGCTGGCGCAGTATAAAGTCTTCAAACAATTAAATCCACAACCCTTATTTGCAGAGGGAGCAGCTAAAACGCACTTTAGCTGGCATATGCTGAGTGGAGGAAATGCCTTTGATGTTTTTAGTCCTGAGGTGTTAAAAAAGGAAATCCGAAAATGGCCAGCGGAAGAGGCGCCCAACATGAAACAGGATTTTACCCGTATTAATTTCGGGTGGCTGGGATATTTTGTTCCGAATGAAACAACAACCGGTACCCAGCCGGATATGCTGGAATATGTGACCAGTGTAGCTGCAGCCTGGGATTGTCCCATCTCCATTCACTCGAACATAGCTGCATTTGAAGCACATCCGAGAACCTTGGATAACATGGAAGTGATGAGAAGATGGGAAGAGGTGAGAGCGAAGAAATGGCTTACTGAAAAGCAAAAAGAGGAATTGCAGAATTTAGATCAGGAGCACCATCTGCTGATCAATGAAAAAGGGGAATTCGAGTTGGTTCCCTATGAACAAATTAACAATATCGCCGGAGGCAGCAAAGAAGTAAGGGCCTTTATATTTAAGAGAAATAATGCGTATTACGTGGTTTATTGGCACACATCGGGGAACCGGAAACTTAAACTGCCGGTAAAATCATCGGAACTTACTTTATATAAATCATTGGGTGAAAATGAATTCATCACGGAGAGCCCGGAAAATTATAGCATTATTCCGATAAACGACAGGCGATATCTAAAGATGAACCGCCTTAAAAAAAAGGAGATACTTGATATTTTAGCCAAAGCTGAAATAATTGATTGAACTTGTACTTCAATAAGATAAAGATTGATATTTTATTGTCACAAAACAGATACGTACGAGGAGGCAATTTTGGTTTGTATGGTGGGGAAATATGAATACGCTGAAAAAGACAGATCGGTTATTGGTCGGCTAAATTAAAAAATAAAAAACGCTAAGACCTTATTGTAAATGTCTTAGCGTTTTATTTTGCGGTATGGACGGATTGTG
>DHTF01000006.1:0-12680 GCA_002411515.1 Proteiniphilum sp. UBA5267
CCGGCACGTAGCGAAACAGCATGATCATCCTTTTTTTCAACTGTCACAGGATCCAGCTTCTGCGAATAGATTTTCCACGAAGACAGGGGGTTCACACCATAAGTGAACATCTCATCGAAACCGTTGTAATATTTGACTATCAACTGATTCGGCCCTTTCTTCAAAGGCAGTAACAACAGTTCTTTTTGTGTACTGATTCTCTTCGGCGAAAGATGTGCCGTGAGGTACTCTCCGTTAAGCAGGATATAGACACCATTGCCGCTGCTGATCTCCACGGCAGCAGTCTGTTCGCGTG
This sequence comes from Proteiniphilum sp. UBA5267, assembly GCA_002411515.1. Classification (GTDB taxonomy): domain Bacteria; phylum Bacteroidota; class Bacteroidia; order Bacteroidales; family Dysgonomonadaceae; genus Proteiniphilum. The sequence goes on from DHTF01000006.1 coordinate 296, forward strand.
ACGAGGATATCTCATATAGGAAAATTACACTTTCACGCGGCTCAATCTTCTCGGTATAGACAATACCCGGCTGGAAATCAGGCAGAGCCGTCCACTTTGTATTCAATTTGTCCAGATCGACAGGGAGCATCCCTTCTTCTTCCACATTTCCGAAGACCCCTCGACCCGCTTTCCGAAAAGCAGGCCCCCAGATAACCGTGTTTACAGGGAGTTTTTCTGTTTCAAAAGAATCCGCCGAAAGTGTCACCGGAAGTCTTTTTCCATCAATCTCCAGCACTATCTTTCTACCTCTTTCGTTGTCGGTAAAAAATATTTCGGGGATAACCTTCCGTTTACGGGCAGAAAACAACCAGTCGTAACCAATGACACTCTTGTATCCTGCGTAATAGTTGAGACTGGAATGACCGTGTAATGGCATGGCGTTTTGCAATGATAACCGACCCTTTTTGATGAACGGAGGTGAAACAGTCTTGTGCAGATAGGGTGTCTTCGCAGGATCCTCTTTCCAGGATGAAGATTGACCCAACGGATTGTATTTCAACCATTCACCGATATCACTAAGTACCTCCCTTTCAAATTCCACCACCGATCCGTCGCCCCGGGGACCGATATTGAGCAGGTAGTGACCACCAGCACCCACCACCCTGATTAGGCTGGCAATCTTTTCGTTTACTTTCTCTTTTACACTTCCCCGCTCCTGCCAGGAGCGATAGCCCCAGGTTTCATCGAACATGGAAGCGGCTGTCTGCCAGGGAACTCCCAGCTTATAATCGGGGTATTCATTGTCAGCCATCACCGCAAAATCCACATAGTCGTTTCCCAGCCTGCCGCTGACCATACATTGCGGTTGCAGTCGGTTCACCAGTTCATACAGTCCTTTGCTCTGTTCGGGGGTCAGTGATCCCATGTCGAACCATATCTCAGTGATATCGCCGTAACCGGTCATGATCTCCTCCACCTGGTTCAGGTTATAGGCATAATGTTCCGGCGTCAACGGATCGGCATTGTGACTGGAGATTGGATAAGCCTGTGGATAATGCCAATCGATCAGCGAGAAATAGACCCCAAAGCCTATTCCGCCTCTTTTACAGGCCTGAGCAAGTTCTTTCATCATGTCTTTGCCATAGGGTGTGGCATCCACAATATTGAAATCGGTATAATCGGAGTGATACATGCAAAACCCGTCGTGGTGCTTCGAAGTAAAGACGATCGATTGCATGCCTGCTTCTTTCGCGAGCGACACAATGCTATCGGGGTTCCATTGTACCGGGTTGAATTCTTTTGCCGTCCGAGCATACCAGTCGCTGAAGATGCCAGCGAACGACTGAATCTGTTCACTATAACCACGTGTAACAGGTTTTCCTTCATATACGCCGCCGTAGACGGAATAGAGGCCAAAGTGAATAAACATTGAAAATTTCTGATCAAGCCATTGCTGCGACGGCTTTTGTTGGGCAGAAAGCAACAGGGCGCCCGCACATAAAATCAGCGTTATTTTTAGTCTCATAATTTTCAGTTAGATGAGACAAAGATAACAATTTAAAATGCTTGTGATACCTCATCAATCATTACGCTAACGGAGGTGATGCCTCCTCCGGCTAGATACCACATCTCGGGGTTGAGGTAGTAGATCTTCCCGTTTTTTGATGCGTTGGTCTGTTTGATCAGGCTGTTTTCAATCTCTTCTTTATTGGTAATCTCGTTGTCTACCACCCGACTTCGATCTATGATAAAGATGACATCGGGATTAGTTTTCTGCACAAACTCACTCGAAACAGGATTGCCATGGCGGTGCGTATCCAGACCTACAGCCGCTTCCTTAACGCCCAACATATCGTGTACGATACCAAAACGCGATCCACTGCCATAGGCACTGAAGCGACCACGATTGTGTAATAGGATCAACGCCTTCTGCTCAGAGGCAGCAGTACGCATTTTTACCTTCTCCGCTTTCGACCGGATATCGGCTTTTGCCTTTTCTACCTCTGCCTGCTTATCGAAGAGTAGCGCCAGATCATCGAGGTTCTTTTCAAAGGCATGCATAAAATCGCCTGCATCCACGACCGTGGGATATATCACCGGTGCAATGGCAGCGAGTTGATCGTAGAAATCGACCAGCCTGTTGCCCATGATGATCAGATCGGGCCGTGCCTCGTTTATTTTCTCCAGATTAACCTCTACCACGCTTCCCACATCCACAATAGAAGCGTCATCCTTGTACTTACGCAGATGGGATGGCATACTGGTTTTTGGCACCGCCACCGGTTTTATCCCAAGATAATCGAGATTTTCCAGGGCAGAGAAATCGAGCACTACCACCCTTTTCGGGTTTTTCGTTACTTCTCCTGCACCCAGTGTATGGGTGATTGTTACGGTTTCATTACCCTCTCCGGCTCTACTCTTTTTTTGATTACCTCCGCATGCGCTGAGAAACATCATAAAAGCAAGGAGCATCGTAAGCCCCACAAATAAACTATTCTTGTTCATACTGAAATTATCTTTTATTGTATTGAAATTATATGACTAAATTCTTAACCTTAATCCAAAACCACAAATCTGACACCAAACTCCATTAAAAAAGCTGAGCGCTAAATACTAATTTTCCAGAGCATTGAATATGGAATCAATTCCCCCAAAAAGCTGATTGCTGTATCTCAGAAATAATTACAAATCCTTTTATTGTCAAACTCACATATTTTCACCCGAACATCAAATACATCTTTGAGTACATCCTCACGGATGATGTTGTCGGTGGTATCGTAATAGACCACCTTCCCATCTTTCAAGGCGACTATATAGTCGGAATAGTGTGACGCGAAATTAATGTCATGCAGCACGACGATGATGGTCTTTCCCAATTCGTCGGCCAGCTGACGCATCAATTTCATGGTCTGCACCGAATGTTTCATATCGAGGTTGTTCAGCGGTTCATCCAGTAATATGTACTCCGTATCCTGGGCGACCACCATCGCCATATAAGCACGCTGCTTCTGTCCCCCGCTTAGTTCATCGATAAAGGCATGCTCAATCGATCTCAGATTAAGGAAATCGATTGCCCTGTCCACCTTCTTTACGTCCTCTTTGGTCAGCTTGTCCTGTGAATAGGGAAACCTGCCGAAGGAGACCAGTTCACGCACCGTCAGTTTCAACCGGACATGGTTCGACTGTTTTAAAATGGAGAGCCGCTGTGCCAGTATCCGGTTCTTATACTCTGTGACATTCTTCTCATCCACCATCACTACTCCCTCGTCTTGCGAGAGTAAACGGCTGATAACGGAAAGTAGGGTGCTCTTGCCGGCGCCGTTGCTGCCGATCAGTGAGGTAACCTTTCCCTTTTGAAACTGCAGTCCCACCTTGTCGAGCACAACCTTTTCCCCATATTGCTTGGTAATTTCCTGAACTTCAATCATAATTTTTTTACCCTTAAAAGTAAGTAGATAAAATAGAATCCACCCACAATATTGATGATCGCGCTCAGCGGGATGGAGAGATTGAATACCTGCTCCATAAAAAACTGTCCGATCAGCAATGAGGTGGCCGACACCATGATACAAGCTATAATCAACAGGTAGTGTTTATGTGTTCTGAACAACTCATAGGTGAGGTTTGTGACCAGTAGCCCCAAAAATGTAATCGGTCCTACCAACGCAGTAGACACAGAAACCAACACCGCGATCATCACTAGAAAGATCTTTACCACCCGATTATAATTCATTCCCAGATTGATTGCCTGATCCCTGCCCAGCGCCAGTACATCCAGATATCTGGTCATCCTGAATCCGATGATTAGCGTGGCTGTCATCACAACCAGGGAGGGCCAGAGCAGCTTGTTGTTTATCTTGTTGAAGGTGGCAAACATCTTCCCCTGCACAATGAAAAAGTCGTTCGGGTCAATCAGCAACTGCATAAAGGAACTGAGACTGGAGAAGAGCGTACCCAATATAATTCCAACCAGCAAAAGCAGATAGAGATTATCTTTTCCCTTTTTGTAAATCAGTAGATAAAGTAGAAAAGAAAATCCAATCATTCCGGCGACAGAGACCATAAAGTTGTCGATGCTGCTCAACACACGGTAGGTCTGGTCGCTGTACATGTAGACAATCAACGTTTGTATCAGCAGGTAGAGCGACTCGAAACCCATGATGGAAGGTGTGAGTATCCGATTGTTGGTGAGCGTCTGAAAAGCGACCGAGGAGAAAGCCACACAGGCGGCTACAACCAGGATGGCCACCACCTTGAGCCCCCGAAGCCGGAGCGCAAACTCCCAGCTGTTTCCCAGGTTGTAGAATAGGAATAGCGCACCACTGACTATCATCAGCAACAATGCGATCCATAAATTTCTTCTGATGTTTATCTTTTTTTCCATAATAACAAAAAAAGAAACAGAACGGATCCGATGATGCTAACGGTCACGCCAATCGGCACCTCATATGGATAGATTACCACTCTGCCGATGACATCACATACCAAAAGAAAGATGGCACCAGACAAAGCCACCAGGGGCAATGTCTTCTTTAAATTATCCCCAAAAATCATGCTCACCACATTGGGTACAATTAGTCCCAAAAAGGGAATAGCTCCGGCTGTAATCACCACGGAGCTCACCGTAAGTGAGACACAAAACAGACCAATATTCATAATGGCGCTGTAGTTTAACCCCAGGTTCCGGGAAAAATCTTCTCCCATCCCAACCAGGGTGAACTTGTTTGCATAGAGGTAAGTGATCAGGATTGCCGGCAACGTGAGATAAATCAGTTCGTAGCGTCCCTGCAGGATTCCCGAAAAGTCGCCCATCAGCCAGGCGTTGGTGTCCTGTACAATATTCAGCTGTACCGCGAAGAAGGTAGATATCGACCCGATAATTCCTCCAAACATAAGTCCCACAAGGGGTACAAATATCACATTCCGGTGCCGTATCTTTCGCACAATTGCCAAAAAAACCGTGCTGGACAGGAAGGTAAAGAGGAAGGCCGACAACATTTTAAGTGTCATGCCGGCTCCCGGCGTAAAGATCAGAAAGATCAGCAGTCCCATTTTCGCGGCTTCGAGTGTGCCGGCGGTAGTGGGCGACACAAACTTGTTCTGTGTCATCTGCTGCATGATGACACCGGAGATACTCATCCCCACCCCGGCCAGAATCAGTGCGGCTGTACGGGGTACACGGCTGACGGTAATAAGGGAAGCGGATAGGTCACCCACTCCAACGAAGAGGGAGACAAAAGCCAGAATCAGTAAAACAATTGTAAGAATAAGCGCTCTCAAACAACCTCCTATGTTTAAAAAAACAGAAGGCCGGCAATGTGCTTACCGGTCTTCCGTTTTAGAATCTATTTTATAAGAAACAAAGATAAGAGAGCGAACAACAGCTTTCAATACCCATATCTGGGTATAAAATATTTCTTTTTGTTTTATAAACTGGTCATTAATGGGTATTCGCGCAAAGGATCAGCAATTCCATCGTTTTATTCTCTCGACCGCCTCGAGGGTTCTTTCATAAGTGTTGAAGGCAGTCAACCGGAAATAACCCTCTCCCTCAGATCCGAAGCCAACTCCGGGCGTACCCACGATATGGCATTCTTCGAGGAGACGATCGAAAAAACTCCATGAGTCGAGCCCGGCAGGACACTGAAGCCAGATATAGGGGGCATGTTCGCCACCAAAAACGGTCCAGCCTCTTTCTATCAGCCCATTTCGGATTACGCCTGCATTGTGCATGTAATATGCCACCATCTCACGGGTTTCCTGCTGGCCTTGTGGCGAGTAGACAGCCTCGGCGGCACGCTGCACAATGTAGGCGGTGCCGTTGAATTTGGTGGACTGCCGTCTGTTCCACAATCCATGCAGTGAGATCATTTCTCCGTTGCTTGCACGCACCTTTAACGATTTGGGGACGACGGTATAACTGCATCGCAGTCCGGTGAAGCCTGCATTCTTCGAGAAAGAGCGGAATTCAATGGCACAGTGTTGTGCGTTTTCAATCTCGTAAATACTTTTGGGCAAGTTGTCATCCTGGATATAGGCTTCGTATGCCGCATCAAATAGAATCAAACTTTCGTTTTCCAAAGCCCAATTCACCCATTTTTTAAGTTCCGGTCTGGTCATTACTGTCCCGCTAGGATTGTTGGGATAACATAGGTAGATCACATCCACCCGCTCTGCAGGAAGCTCAGGTAAGAAGTTACTATCCTTACTACATGGGAGCAACAAAATGCGAGAGGATCTGCCCAGTCGCATGACGTTGCTGTCAAGATAAACAGGATAGACCGGGTTGGTAATGGCCACCACATTGTCGTCACCCAGAATATCGCCGATGTTGCCAGTATCGCTCTTGGAACCATCACCGATAAAAATTTCATCAGCAGAGATGTCAATCCCCTTTTTCCTGAAATCTATCTCGGCTATCTTGTCCCGCAGAAAGTCGTATCCCTGTTCCGGTCCGTAACCACGAAAAGTGTCGCTTATCGCCATCTCATCCACAGCAGCATGCAGGGCACCGATCACGGCAGGCGACAGCGGTAATGTCACATCACCAATTCCCAATCGTATCAGATCGGCCCCAGGATGGGAAGCGTTGAAGGCTTCTATTTTTTTGGCAATCGTACTAAAAAGATAGCTCTGGTTGAGCTGAAGATAGTTTTCGTTGATTCGGAACATATGTTGATGTGATGATGTGATGATGAAATGGTGTGTTGATATGATGAGTCAATCTGCTAATCTGCTAATCAATTTACCTCTCCCTTAAACACAAAATGTGCATCTCCGGTGAGGAAGACCTGATTGTTGGATTCGTCCCACGCCACATCGAGTATACCTCCTTTGGCCTGCAGGGTAGCTTCCGGCTCGCATCGGTGTGTGATTACCCCTGCAACCAGTGCCGCACAGGCACCACTACCACAGGCAAGCGTTTCTCCACTTCCTCTTTCCCATACCCGCATTTTCAGATGTGTGGAATCAGCTACTTCTATAAATTCCACATTGGTGCGCTCCGGGAAAAGGTGGAAGTACTCTATTTTTGGTCCGATCTTTTCAATCTCCAGCTTATCGATATCATTCATAAAGATAACAGCATGAGGATTTCCCATGGAGACAAAAGTGATCCGGTATTGCTGGTCATCAACCTCAACGGGAAAATCGATCATTTCCGGAAGCGTAGTCTGAAAGTAGGCAGTTACTCCTGTAGCATCAGCTGAGAGGATGGCGGCGCCCATATTTACCCGTACGCGCTCCACCAGATCGGTGCGGGGATTTACAGACAACGACAGATGTTTGATGCCCGATTTTGTATGCAGGGCAATTTCCTTCTTGCTTGTCAATCTCCTCTCATACAAATATTTACCTACGCACCTTGCCGCATTCCCACACATCATCCCTTCGCTGCCATCGGCATTGTACATCTGCATGGAGAAATCGCCATCCGTGGAAGGTCCGATGAGTACGAGCCCATCACTCCCCACCCCAAAATGGCGGTCGCTAAGCCTGCGTGAAAGCTCTTCGGGGCTATCCACCTGTTCCTCAAACAAGTTGACATAAATATAATCGTTACCGGCAGCATGCATTTTTTCGAACTTCATATTGCTCATTTTAGGAGTTAAAAAAAACACCCGCGTGATTCCATAGAATCAGGCAAGTGTTCAAGATTATAACAAAAAGCAGTGCCTTTATAGACAATTGCTTATTTTTCTACAAAAATAATTCTTTTTGTTTATTTTTCCTTATTTATGAAGCAAAATGTTTTATTTATATTTCACCCATTTCATCATTTCCTTGAAGGTAGGCTTCTTTCCATACATGAGTATTCCCACGCGGTAAATCTTCGCCGCGAAGACTGAGATCAATATAAATGTACCATAGAGCAGAACCACCGACAGCATCTTCTCCCACAATGGTATTCCAAATGGAATGCGCACCATCATCACAATGGGAGAGGTAAAGGGGATGAGTGAAGTCCAGAAGGCAAGAGGGCCGTCGGGATTGCTCACGCTATAAAATCCAGCAAAGAAAGCAAACATGATCAGCAGTGTCACCGGTGTCATAAACTGACTGGTATCTTCTTCGCTGTCCACGGCCGATGCAAACATTGCAAAAATGGAGGCATACAAAACATATCCCCCTACAAAGAAAATAAGGAAGTAGAGCGCAATTTCAAACCAATTGACGCCCATAATGGCGTTAACCAATTCCTCCATGTTAAAATCACCCATGTCGGTCGACATGGCTGCTGCCTGCTCAGGGGAAGAGATGAAGAATGACAAACCCGTGGACAAAACGCCCAGTAATATTCCCCAAATAAGCAATTGGGTTATACCAACCAGACCGATGCCTACCACCTTTCCGATCAGCAGGTTCACTGGCTTTACGGAGGAGACCATCACCTCCACAATGCGGCTTTTCTTTTCTTCCAACACAGCCTGCATCACCATATTACCATATAATAGAATAAACATGTAGATGAGGATGGTAAAAATCATTCCGATGATGGTGGCAAGCTCAGTCGATGATTCCGAAACACTTCCATCATCGCTCAGTCGCAGGGTCTTCAACGATATGGCCGAACCATCCTCCACAATGGAGCGAACCCGGCTGATTGCTTCCGCATCCACATCTCCGGATGCAGAGAGTTCATCGAGCTTTTGCTGGGTTACCTTCTCATTGAGCGTGCGCTTGATAAGTGATTGCAAGTCCTGCGGTGCCTGCTTCTCCGATGTAAGAGAAACAGCTTGCGGGTTCTTATTCAAATCACCGGTAATCTGGAGGATGCCAAAAAGATCTTTCCCCAGGCGGGACTCCTGATCTTGTTTCTCTGAGAACCCTATAATCTGAAATTCATAATTTTCGGTAGATTGTAACAGCGGTGCATACACACCCGTGTTGTCGATCACCGCGATCTGCTTGACTCCTCCCTCATTCAGCGTGGAGAGCCAAAATGGAATGACCGACAGCGCCACCATCAGCAATGGCATGAGGAGGGTGAGGATGATAAACGATTTTTTCCGTACCCTGGTAATGTATTCCCTTTGTATAACTAATCCTACTGTATTCATTTTTGTAAAAGATATGGTTGACAAAGATACAATTATACTTTTAGAGATAAGTTATTTTCCAAAACAAGTTTACAACCTCCCTGCTGCCTTGAGATAGCGCGTTTCGGCAATTCGGGCAGCACTGCGGGCACGCACTAGCTCGGCGTGTGCCTGCTGCCACATGGTCTGTGCTTCCAGGAGGCCCGATAAGGTCTCCAGTCCCGTTTCATATCGATCACTGCTTTCGCGTAAGTTCTCCTCCGCCTGCCCAAGAGAACGGGTGGTGAGTATCACCTGTGCCTGCGACTCGTTGTAAGCCTGCAGCGACTGCTCTATCTCCAGGTTCATCTTCTCCTCCAGCTCTTCGCGCTGGAGTGCTGCCATCCGCTTCTCCGATTCTGCAGCGCGGACTTTATTGCGTCCTTCACCCCAGTGAAATAGTGGTATGCTGACCGAGACCACCGCCGAGAAGGCGGTGTGATCGAGCAGCTTGTTTCCATTCAGCTCCAGTCCGTTTGCATACCCCATGTTGCCGGCTATCCCTACACGAGGCAGGAAGTCGCTCTTCTCCAGATCAGTCTGCAGTTCCTTCAGCGTGATCTGCTTTGAAAGCAACCCGTACTCAGGACGTGAAGCCAAATCGGGTAGCGGCACCTCAACCAAACCGGTGCTTACTGGTGTATTATCCACTGCCACCTCGCTATTCAGCGGAAGGCCGATCACGTGGCAAAGATTCATCCGGGAAAGCCTTACCCCGTTCTCTGCCCTCATCAGTTGGAGATCCGCCTCATTTACCTTTACCTGTACTTTCAGTAAATCGTTACGCGGTACCATACCAGCGTTCAAACCATTCTCCACATCACGCTGCAACTGGGTCAGTAATTCTCTGTAGGCACGAGCTGTCTTTTCCAGCTCCAACGTCTCCACGTAAGTCCAGTAAGCCTCGTCCGCATCCAGAATCACCTCCGCACGGGTCTTCGCCTCATTCAACTGGGCCATCTCCTGGCCCACCCGCGCCATACGATAAGCTGCAGAGATCTTCCCTCCCGCGTAGAGCGGCTGCTCGAGGCTCAACCCGGCAATGTAGGTATTGTTAGGCTTCAGGCTCAACTCCATACCTGGAAAGAAAGCATACTCCTTGAAGAGAGGCACCCCGTCCATGCTGGTCAGGATATTGGGTACCAGCTGTCCTCCTCCATCAGGCACGTAGGTGGGAAGATAAAGAGGAGGAATGGTTTTTTCCAACGAGGCTGTGGTGAACAGATAGTTACCGGTAGCGGTAATCTTGGGTAAAAAGTTTGCCCTATAAGCTTTTACCTCATAGGAAGCCATCTCACGTTTTCCGGCAGCGATGACCATCTGTTTGTTGTTCTCAAGAGCCATCTCCCGACTCAGCTCGGGGGTGATCAGTTGCTGTGCCTGCAGCGATGTTGCCGGGGATCCGGCAACCATCAGGAAACAGACTATCACAATAGGCAGAACCTTTTTCATTATCTTGGAATTTTAATTTTAAAGAAGAGTGAATAAAACAGAGGAATGACAATCAGCGTGATGAGCGTGCCTACCAGAAGACCTCCCATGATGGTCACCGCAAGTGGTCCGAAGAGGTCGTCACCCAGCAACGGAATCATACCGAGGATGGTGGTGAGCGAGGCCATCATCACCGGGCGGAAACGACTCGAGGAGCTTGTAAGCAGCGCTTCCACCGGATTCACGCTGTCGCGCAACTGCAGCTCGATCTCATCCATCAGCACGATGCCGTTCTTGATGATCATCCCCACCAGACCCAGCACCCCTACAATGGCCACAAAACCAAAGGTCTTGCCAGAAATAAGCATTCCGAAGATCACACCGATCAGCAGAAGTGGAATACAACAAACAATGATGAGCGGTTTTCGATAATCCTTGAACAGCATGATCAGGATGGCTATCATCAGGATGATGGCCAGGGGAAAGTATTTAAAGAGATAGGAGCCAGACTGTTCGCTGGCCTTTCTTTCACCCTCCCAGTGCATCGTATACCCTTCAGGCAGTTCAATGGCTTCTATTTGTGCAACGATGGTCTGCCGGGCATCCTCCGTGCCAATCCCTTTCACCGGGCTTCCCTGTGCCCGCATGGCACGCTGCCCGTTATACCGTATCACCAGCGGGTCTTCCCAGGTAAGTTTGATTCCTTCGGTCACCTGGCTCAATGGTACGGTGCGAAGCGCCTCTTCCAGGATATCTTCTCCAGAGTATGCCCCGGTAAGCAACCCCTGCAACAGATCCTTATTCAGGAAAACCAGTGAAGGCAACATACCAAATATCTGTGCATTGTCGAGATACTCAATCGGATTTCCTTCACTATCCACGCTCTTGAGGTAGATAGTCTGCTGCTGGTTACCGTCGTGAAAAACACTGGCCGGGATGCCGCCCGTAGCACTCAGGAGTGACAGCGCCACATCCTGTCGGCTGAGCCCTACGTTGCGGGCAACGGGTTGGTTGTAGTCGACCATCAGCACAGGCGCTTTGGGCTCCCAGTTCGATTGCGTGAGGTGGATGGCGGGGCTCTCTTCCATGATCTGCAGTGCCTCTGCTGTCAGCTCTCGCAGTACTGCCGGATCGGGCCCGTTAAACTGCACCTCGATGGGATGTTTTTTGTACATCAGGTTGTACCTTTTCAACCGGACAAAAGCATCGGGGTAGCTGGCGGTAAGATGCTGCTGTATCTCTTCCATGGTAGCGACAAGCTCCTTGGGAGAGGTATAGTCCACGATCAGCTCCCCGTAGGAGAGTGACGGGTCGGCCATGCTCCGCACTAGGTTGTATCGTGCCGGGGTGCCGCCCACGGAGGTGGTGACATGGGTAATTTCCTCACGCGCCAGCAGGTAGTCGGTGATCGACTTCAAATCTTTCGAAACACGCTCACTCGAGTAGCCCTCCGGCAGCTTGTATTCAATATAGAGCTGGTCGTAATTCATATCAGGAAAGAATCCTTGCGGCAGGAAGCGATAGCAGCCCAACGCAATCAGCATCAGCAACAGGGTGGCTCCAATAGTAACCGACCGATGCCGGAGAGTCCAGGTAAGCACAGCACGCAGTCCCCGGTAAAAGAAGTTGTCGTAGGGATCCTTCCCTACGTTCTCTTTTTTTATTTTTAGCATCCTGTCGGCCTGCACCGGTACGTAGACCAGTGCCAGTATCCAACTTAGTAACAGAGATACAGCCAGCACGATAAAGAGGTCGCGTACGTAATGGCCCGCAGTGTCTGGAGAGAGGTAGATAGGGAAGAAGGCCAGAATGGCTATCAATGTTGCCCCCAACAGCGGCATGGCGGTTTTTTTCCCGATGGAGGTAAGTGCCTCCTTCCGGGACATACCCCGCTG
>DHTF01000006.1:13016-13853 GCA_002411515.1 Proteiniphilum sp. UBA5267
CCCCATGAAGATAATGAGTAGCAATACCACGATCAACACCGACTCCACCAGGTTCACCATGAAACCATTCAGGGCATCATTGACCCGGTCGGGTTGAAAAAACACCTTGTGCAGTTCCAACCCCACCGGCAGCCGGCTTCCGGTAAGCTCTCCGAGTCGCTTCTCCACTCTTTTGCCCACCTGGGTGATATCGGTGTCGTAGTTGGCCGATATCGCAATCCCGAGTGCCTTCTGATTGTCATATTTCATCTCGTTGCGCACCGGGCTCTCGTATCCGGTCCGTATCTTCGCGATATCCTTCAGCCGGAATTGATCACCCTGATGTCCCTGCAGCAACAGCTCGCCAATTTCTTCGACACTCTTGTAGCGATCGTTCACACTCACCCGGAGCGACATATCCCCTGTTTCGTAATAACCTGAATAGACTGTCTTGTTCTGTCCACCGAGGGTGGATAGTACCTCCGCCGGCGAGACACCCAGGTTGGCCAGCTTGTCTTCAACCAGCTCGATGTAAATGCACTCTTTTCCCTGGCCGTAGATATCTACCCGCGACACCCCTTCCACTGCAAGCAGCTCCCGCTTGATCAGCTCGGCATAATCGCCCATCTCCCGGTCTGTATATCCGTCGGAAGTCATCGCATAGAACATGCCCATCACATCGCCAAAGTCATCCTTGACTACCGGCACCGATGCCCCTTCGGGAAGCTTCCCCTGTACATCGGTCACCTTACGCCGCAGGAGGGTCCATTTGTCATCCACCTCATCATTGGGCACCAACGTGGAGAGGCCGATGGTGATCATCGAGAGGTCGTTCATAGAGCGACTCTCCACAAACTC
>DHTF01000006.1:14169-22159 GCA_002411515.1 Proteiniphilum sp. UBA5267
ATTGCCAGGATGCCGCCAATCAGCAAACAAGCAACCAGAAAAAGCACCAGTTTCCGGTTTTTCAATCCCCATGTTCCGTAATCCATCATAGCATACCTCCCACGTTTGTAACTGTCACCGGTGGTAACAGTTTCACTTTTTGTCCCTCTTTCAATGAATGGATGCCCGCTGTAACCACCAGTTCACCAGCTTGCAGACCTGCGGAGACCACAGCCCTGCCATCCTTCAAAATCTCCGTCAGGGTGATCTCCCGTGTCGCGACGGTTTCGGTAACTGGATCATAAACCCACACCGTGGAGTTATTGGGCGATTCATATATCGCAGAAAGAGGAATGGAAAATGTCTGGGTTCCCTCATTCTGAAACTGGATGGTTACCATCACCGACATGCCCGGTCCGGGCAGTTCATCTGTACTTTTTTTCATGCGGAGCCGCATCGTATAGAGCTGGTTCGCATTCGCCTTCGGTGTGATTCCTATTAGCTCCAGCGGAAAGGTGTTCCCGGGAAAGATTTCTGCCCTGCAATAATAGTCCGCAAACTGTTCACGACGGATATAATCGGCCGAGGGAATATTGATCTCCACCTCGCCCGAGCCGGCTGCGATCATCGAGATCACCGGTGTGCCGGCTCCCACAGTCTCACCTGGCTCAAAAAGTCGTTGTTGGATATAGCCATCGACCGGTGCCAGCAGCCTGGTATCCTGCAGCGCATTGCGGTGAGCATGCAGCTTCGCGGCAATCTGCTGGTAACCGTAACGCGCCTTGTCGTAATCGTTGGGCGTGACCGATCCTTTTTCGTGCAATTCCGTGATGCGGTCGACCTCTGCTTTGATCCGGTTATACTCCGCCTCGGTTGCTGCCAGCTGCAGTTCATAATCGCGCGGGTCGATCTGAGCGAGCAGATCTCCCTTTTTCACATGGGCTCCCACCCGTGCATAGACCCTTCCGATGGGACCAGCCACCCGGAAGGCGAGGTTGATATCGGAGGACGCCGTCACTTTACCGGGAAAGTGGATGCTTCCAGCCAAACCATACACCCTCACCGTGTCGGCTTTGATGCTTCTCACCTCATTGCTGGCCTGATGGTTCTCGCGACATCCCACAAGGAGAACCAGACAGCACGCTATGATCGTACTTTTCTTCATCTTCATTTCGTTTGTTTATTTAAGGGTACAAAGGTAGGTGAAACGGAGCATCTGTTTTTGTCAAAAATACCGTACAATTGTCCTATATGTCTTATTTTAGTCTTTTTTTGAAGTATAAATAGACAATTAATAGTATATTTGGCGTTATTCACAAAATCGAAAAGGCAATGAAAACAGATATCAGGCTCCTGCGGAGAGATATTAAACGGGAAGGATTGAGCGATCATGGCTATTTGATCCTCAACAGCACCACCACCGATTTTCACTCCCTCGAGGAGGAGATGCCATTCATTCTGGATGATGGGGTAGTCGTTTTTGTCTGTCTCGCGGGAGAAGGAAAGATCATGGCAGATATGCAGACGATCTGTTTCTGCCGGGGAAGTTTTGTCATTTTGCTTCCTTACTCGGTCATTCAGGTAGTAGATATTTCAGAAGAAGCACGCATCACTTTGATAGCCACGGGCATGGGCTTCCTGGAGAAGCTTGCCATGTCGCATCCGGTTGAGAACTACGCGGAGAAAATCAGGGAGATGCCCTGCATTCAGTTGAGTGAACAGCAGCTGGTAGATGTCAGAGATATCTACCTCTTCGTGGAGAGGCTCTACAGGGAAGCCAATGGGCCGTTAACCAGTGAGATTCAGAACACGCTGATGACATTGCTCTCCCTCGAGATCGTCACCCTCTTTTCCGAAAACCAACCTGCAGGAAAGCCACGTCTGTCGCGCCAGGAGCAGGTATTCCGCAACTTCACCATCTCGTTGGCAAAGAATGTAAGAGCACAGCGCACGGTGGAGTTCTACGCTGCTGAGGCTTTTCTTACACCCAAATATTTTTCAACCCTCATCAAGAAACGGTCGGGCAAGCTTCCCATGGAATGGATTACCGAGCGAACCATCCTCCTGATCAAATTCCTGTTAGAGAACAGCAACAAGTCGATTCAGGAGATCTCCAATGAGCTTAACTTTCCCAACCAATCCTTTTTTACCCGCTATTTCAAGCACCATACGGGCATGACTCCCACCGCCTTCCGGAATCAGGAATAAGCGGGTTATTCTTTCGCGGGAAGAAATTAATGATTGTGATTTCCGCCACCTTCCAGAATATCGTGCACTGCTTCCACAGCATGGGTATAATCCACATAAGCGGCTACATATGCACGGCCTTCTTCCACGGAACGATCCTTCACGGAATATAAGGCGGCAACCTTTTCATATTTTTCCGTTAGCTGTCCGTTTACATGTCTGTTAAGTGCCGCCAGCAACCCTTTGAAATCACCCGATTCCAGTGCCTTGTCACTCATCACTGTGATGTGAGCAGTAGTACCGGCCGGCTTGAGTCCGGTAAAAGAAGCGCCTTCCATTTCACGATGCAAGCGGACCAATGTTTCATAAAAGTGAGTTTTCACGATTTCATACACCGTCACATCGCCACTTTTCAGGCTGTAGGTCTTGTGAAACAACGGCACCACCACTGCCTCATCTTCTGCCCGAATCCACTTCTTGATTAAATCCACGTTATTTGTCTCCAACGCTTTGGCCGCATCTATCAAGGCCGGTCCGTCGAATGAATCACAATGAGCCGACGCTGGCTGGATGCCCATGAGGGAAAAGAACACGATAAGCGATAGCATAAATAGGGCGTTCAATGTTTTTGTTGATAACTTGTCGTTGCTTGTCTTCATCATTTTTAATTTTTAGTTGTTCGTAATTTTCCGTTAATTTGTATGGCAAAGGTAGATACCGATGGCCCGTGATTTTGTCACCCAGGCGACACCCAAACTTCTTTTTAATTATTTAACGTTTCCCCGGCACTGATCAAATAGATAAGCGAGCATATGATGAAGCAGACTCAGACAATAAAGTATTCTGTGCAGGGTCATTCTCACGACCACCTGCATCATCTTTTGGAGAAATTTCATCTCCCCCTGGATGACGTAAAGGTAGACCATCACCAGCACAATCAGGAACTTTCCTACTGTCCTCTTTTCAGGGGAATGACCCAGCGGGAGCACGACGAGTTTCTGGACAGGAATGTGAGTGAAATACTTACCTATGAAAAAGGAGAAATTATTGTACGGCAAGGAGACCCCATTCACTTCGTGCTACTGTTGGTACAAGGCAGCGTGCGGACGGAGATGATCACCATGGAAGGAAACGTGTTGGATATCGATATTCTGGAGGCGGTCATACCCCTCGCCCCTTCGTTCATTTATGGGACTAAAAACAACTATCCGGTCGATGTGATCGCGATAGAGACTGCCGTCTTCCTGAAGATATCGAAGGAAGCCTGGCTCGATGAGATGGCCCGTAACAAACAACTGTTGACCAACTTCCTGACGATGAATGCCGATTTAACCCTGTTTCTGACAAACAAGTTACAGATGATTTCTTTGAAAAGCCTGAGAAAGAAGCTGGCTACCTTCTTTCTGGATAAGACGACAGTGAAGGAAGACACGTTCACGCTAAAACGTTCGCGTACCCAACTGGCTGAATATTTCGGGGTTCAACGACAATCGCTCGCCCGTTCCCTGAAAGAGATGGAAGAGGAGGGAATTATCCAATTAAAAGGACGCATTGTCAGCATCCTCGACCGGAATAAGCTGATACGGGAATAGCTGCCTTTTTCAGGCACCCTCGGTCACTGTTTTGATGAAGACATCGTTCATGGTGGGGAGCTCCTCATCGTAGCTGACAACCTCATACCGGTCGAAAATAAGCCTGGCCAGGTCGTTGTGGCTAAGTCCATTCAATTTTTTCAACCGCAGGTCGATAAACTCATGATAGGGCTCTTTTGATAGAACCTCGATGTCAGGGTGTACGAAATCAAATTCGCTGGCCAACAAGCGGAACCTGAATATATTGGGCCGGTGTTTTTTTCGTATGTCAAACACATTTCCCTGTAAAACGACCTGTGACTTGTGAATGAGGGCAATGTTGTCGCACAGCTCCTCCACCGATTCCATGTTGTGGGTGGAGAGAATGATGGTCTTTCCCTCATCTTTGAGACGAAGCATTTCATTTTTCACAATATCGGTATTGACGGGATCGAAGCCGCTGAAAGGTTCGTCGAATATCAACAGATCGGGATTGTGTATCACGGTAGAGATGAACTGCACCTTCTGCTGCATCCCTTTCGAAAGCTCTTCCACCTTCCTGTTGTACCAATCCATGATATTGAACCGCTTAAACCAGATCATCAACTCACGATGGGCATCCTTTTTCGAGAGGCCGCGCAGTTGTGCCAGGTACATTGCTTGCTCGCCTACCTTCATTTTTTTATACAGTCCGCGCTCCTCCGGCATGTACCCGATGTTGTACACATCCTCAGCCCGTGAAGGTCGACCGTCAATTGCCACACTCCCACTATCGGGAGCAGTAATGCGGGTAATGATCCGGATCAGGGTGGTTTTCCCTGCCCCATTGGGACCCAGCAGACCGAAAACTGTTCCTTTGGGAACCTGAATGCTCACCTTGTTGAGGGCCAAGTGGTTCGCGTATTGCTTTACGACTTCATTCGTTTCTAAGTACATATTTATTTTATTCAATTGCTAATATTTCAACACAATTCGTTCTCCAAGCTCTTTGGCGAGCACCTTTTTCATCTCCTGCAGCTGCTTCAGCCGGGTGATGAGTGTTACATAATCGTCCCTGTCGCCCGACTTCATCTCTTCTTTGAGTTCTTCAATTTTCTGGAGAACGTAGAAATTCTTCAGTTCGGTGGTAGCACGGGGAACGTAGGAATTCAGCAAGTTCCTCTCAAGCAGCCGCGAGCGCTTGTCACCCATCTCCTCACCCAAAATTCTCGCGTGTATCTTGCTCAGATGATACCGGTCGCTCATCAGCTCCGAAGCCAATTTACTCACTTGGGGATCGGAATGAGACAAAAAATATCGACCCGAATCAAACTGTGCGTCTTTCATGTGTGCCACGGCTTCTTCAAACATCTGCCTGTAGAGCTCATTGGAAAAGCAAATGTTATCACGCTCCAGGTCAAAGTGAACAAACTCAGTCACTCCTAGTCCCTCTTCCACCAGCACATCCTCCTCTACCACATTTTTTCCCTCTTTCCTTTTCTGTTTTTCAAACTTTTGGTAGATGGGGGTATTGCCATATCGAACCACGTAACGCAGTATCTCCAGTTCATATTTATCGAAAGGATTCTTGGAGAATACCCGTGGCTTGCCCTCATTTGTACCGGGAGAAGGAGCAGATTGTTTCTGCTTCTCATTGCGGGCGATTTCCTTGTCGTTCTGCTCTTGCTTCCTTTCGTAAATGCGTTTTGTGATTTTGTTGATTTCTGAAATGAGTACCCGCTCCTGCATGTTGAGCAGGCGGGAGCAGTCCTGAATATAGACAGAACGGGTGATGCTATTTGGAATGAGGGCAATGCTCTCCACCACGTTGGAGATCATTCCTGCCCGTTTTACGGGGTCGTCGCCCACCTCCTCCAGCAAGAGCTGCGTCTTGAAACGAATGAAATCAACCTCATTTTCGGAAATATAACGATGGAAGTCTTCTGCATTCTGCTTCTTGGCGAATGAATCGGGATCCTCTCCCGGGGGGAGCAGAACCACTTTCACATTCAAGCCATCTTCCAGCAAAAGATCAATACCCCGTAGCGCTGCTTTGATACCGGCCGCATCACCGTCGTACAGGAGGGTGATGTTTTCCGAGAAACGGTGGATCATGCGTATCTGACCATGTGTCAGTGCGGTACCCGATGAGGAGACCACATTTTCAATCCCTGCCTGATGCATGGAGATCACATCGGTGTATCCCTCCACCAGAAAACATTTATCCTGTTTTACGATGGCACTCTTGGCAAAGTAGATGCCATACAGCTCGTTGCTCTTTGAGTAAATCTCACTTTCGGGGGAGTTGACATACTTACCCACATTCTCCACTTTCTTGAGGATGCGCCCCCCAAAAGCAACCACCTTGCCCGACAAGGTATGTACCGGAAAAATTACCCTACCCCGGAAACGATCCACCAGGGGCTGGTTGTGTTCACCTCCTGCCGAAAGACCGGTCTTGAGCAGGTAATCCCTTTTGTATCCTGCTTTCTGTGCTTCCACCGTGAAGGCATCACGTTGTTCGCAGCTATAGCCTAGCTGAAACTTTTTTACGATATCGTCGCGGAAACCCCTTTCCCGAAAATAAGTGAGCCCCACCGCCTTTCCTTCGGGATGGTTGTGCAGCGTCTTGACAAAATAATCGCGAGCGTACTCATTGAGGATGAACATGCTCTCCCTGTCGCTTTGTGCCTGCTTCTCCTCGTCGGTGAATTCCTTTTCAATCACTTCGATGCCATACTTGCGGGCGACATATTTCAATGCCTCATAATAGGAGAGCTGTTCATGCTTCATCACGAAGTGGATGGGTGATCCCCCTTCACCGCAGGCGAAACATTTGCAGATATTTTTCGACGGAGAGACGTAAAAAGAAGGGGTTCGATCGTCGTGAAAAGGGCACAATCCCACCCAGTTCACTCCTCGTCGACGAAGCGTAACAAAGTCGGACACAATATCCATGATCTGGGCTGCGTCCTGAATACGGGCTATGGTTATTTGATCAATCATTGGGAATACGAAATTAATGATTTATGTTGTGAAATCACATTTTTAAAAAATAAAATCCTACATTTGCACGAGGAAACCCAGTCCAAACTATATTAAAATATTAAAGATGAATGCAATTGATTGGTCGAACATTTCGTTTGGCTACATGAAGACCGACTACAACGTACGCAGTTATTTCTCCGACGGACAGTGGAGCAAACCCTCTCTGGAGACATCAGAATATCTGAATCTTCACATGGCTGCTACCTGTCTGCATTACGGACAAGAGGCTTTTGAAGGGTTGAAAGCTTTTCGCGGCAAAGATGGGAAAATACGTATCTTCCGGATGCGTGACAATGCCCTGCGTCTGCAGGCTTCCTGTCACGGCATCATGATGGCCGAATTGTCGGTCGAACTTTTCGAGGAGATGGTGCTGCTGGCCGTGAAGAATAACGAACGTTTTGTACCACCATACGAGAGTGGGGCTTCATTGTATATCCGCCCGCTACTGATCGGCACCAGTGCACAAGTGGGCGTAAAGCCGGCCATGGAATATACTTTCCTGATATTTGTGACGCCGGTGGGTCCCTATTTTAAGGAAGGATTCAAACCAACGCCCATGGTCATCATGCGGGAATATGATCGAGCTGCCCCCCTGGGTACCGGAACTTATAAAGTGGGTGGGAACTACGCTGCCAGCCTGAAATCGGGCGAGCTGGCCCATCAGAAAGGTTACTCAGCCGTGTTGTATCTCGACGCAAAAGAGAAAAAATATATCGATGAATGTGGACCGGCCAACTTCTTCGGAATCAAAAACAATACCTATATCACGCCCAAATCGACCTCCATATTGCCTTCTATCACCAACAAGAGTCTGATGCAACTGGCCGAGGACATGGGCTTAAAGGTTGAACGTCGCGCCGTGCCTGAAGAAGAACTCGCCACTTTCGAGGAAGCCGGAGCATGCGGTACTGCCGCCGTAATCAGTCCCATTCTGCGGATCGACGACTTGAGTGAACAAAGAAGTTACGAGATCTCCAAAGATGGAAAAGCAGGTCCCATCTGCGAGAAGCTCTATCACAAGCTTCGTGCCATTCAGTATGGTGACGAGCCCGATGTGCATGGTTGGGTCACCATTGTATCATAAAATAAATGAAGCGGCTTCGGCCGCTTTTTTTATGTTTGTAAGAAAAAAATATTCTACTGTCGGGTTTCACTGAAGGAAATAAAAAAACTATGCTTTTAAGTCTCGCGTAATCACTACGAAAAAAATAAAAACATAGTTAAGA
>DHTF01000006.1:22345-27144 GCA_002411515.1 Proteiniphilum sp. UBA5267
CTATTCTTTATTCAATGAATCTGAGGCAAAAATAATATATTCAATCAACCTAATATAAAATTCTGCAATGCATTTCGCATATTGAGGAATTTTTCCACACCCAGGTGAAATTCAAGTTTTTCTACAGTATCAACGATGAAATCCTCCACTCCACAGGGTATTTCGTACGCTCAGTTTCGATTACTGCAAATTCTCCAGCTTGTTGAGTGCTTCTCCCAAATCGATGTGATTCTCCAGAACTGGCCGGAAAAGATCACCTCTTTTCTGCAAGCGGAGGAGTGCATTGTGCATGGTGAAATCACCCATCGACAAATCGTTGGTGAGTTCCTCCCATGCAATGGGCATGGATACCGGCGCACCGGGCTTAGGCCGCACACTGTAGACACTCGCAACAGTCTGCCCCACCCTGTTCTGCAGGTAGTCGAGATAAATTTTAGCGCCTCGCTTCTTGAGGCTTCGCTCCAGGGTGGTGATTTTGGGTAATCTTTTCTGCACCATCCGCACCAGGAGATGTGCCAAATCACGCACCTGCTCGTAGGTATATCTTGCACCCATGGGCAGGAAAATATGCAAGCCCGTACTGCCGGATGTTTTGCAAAAAGCTGTTACATCGGCAGCATCCAGCAACTCTTTGGTCACTTTTGCGGTTTCTATAACCTGACTGAAACTATTTTTATCCGATGGATCCAAATCGATGATCAGGTAATCGGGATGATCGGGAGCGTCAATTTTGTTGTTCCATGGATTTAGCTCGATGCAACCCAGATTGATCAGATATCCCAGTGTTTCCCGATTGTTGCAAACGATATATTCCACATCTTTGTCGGTCGATTCAGAATAAATGGAGACCGTGTCCACCCAGGGTGGTGCCGTATCACCCGCATCCTTGTGATAGAAACCGGGCTCGTTGATGCCATTGGGAAAGCGATGCAACGACTGTGCACGATCTTTGAGATACGGCAAAATATAATCGCTTACGGAGAGATAGTAATCAATCAGCTCGCCCTTGCTGATTTTTTCCTTTTTCCAGTATAGTTTATCGATGTTGGTGTACGTCGGTTCAGGCATTCCGGTTCTTTTCTTCTCAGGTGACTGCTTCCTGCCCTTGTTTTCTTTTGAAGCAGCTTTCGACTTGCCAGTTGAACTGCCCGAAGATTGTTGCATACTTTCCTGATACAGATCTTCGGTCGTCTTGTCTTGCCTGATCCCGATAAAAACGGGATGACGGTAAAGTCCCTCCTCTGTCTTTTCGGTATATTTGATGGTGCATACCGTGACAGGCTTCACCCATGTGGGTGGCATATTGGTGACAGGCTTTTCAGGGAATGGCATCTCATCTGTTACCAGGGGCTGCAGCAGGGCGTGAATTTCATTGAGCGACTTTTCACTGAAACCGGTGCCGGCATGTCCCGCATAACGAAGTACCCCTTTTTCGTAGGTCGCCAGGATCAGTGATCCAAAATATTGACGCGATCCACGGGGTTCCGTGTATCCGGCGATGATGACTTCGTCTGTTTGATGATCCTTTATCTTGATCCATTCCGAAGTACGGTGTCCTTCAATGTATGTACTTGATTTCTTTTTGGCCATGATCCCTTCTATTTTTTCCTGTTGGATGACTCGAAAAAACTCCCTACCCGATTTCTCCACATGATCGCAATACTTCACATGAGATGTCTCCAGAAGGGCTTCCCTGAGCAACTCTTTCCGTTGTATCAAAGGCAGGTCGCGCGTGCTGTGTCCGTTAAGGAAAAGCAAGTCGAACACATGATATGTGAGTGGTACCTCTCTGTTTTCTGCGTAATGCTGCAACAGTTGAAAGTCGGGAACACCCTGATGATTGTAGGCCACAATCTCTCCGTCGAGAATCATTTTCTGCGGTTGCTTTCGCAGTTCTGCTTCAAGAACGGGGTACTTCTCCAAGTAAGACAATCCATTTCTTGAAAAGAATTGAATCTCCTCACGAAGATCAGCGATAGCGCGATACCCGTCCCATTTAATCTCGAAGATCCACTCCTCGTCGTCGAAGGGTGTTCCTCCCGGCGTGGCGAGCATGGGCTTGACAAAGTGGGAAAGTTTTTTCCCTCCCGTAAGATAACGCTCCTGTTTATGAGATACCGATAAATGATCTTCGGCATCATACTTTTTGTGTACAGCGTGAGAATCATTGTGTTTGATCAGCAGCCACGCATTTTCTTCCTTTGCATTGTGCATCTTTACCAGCGCAAATTCCCCCACCAGCTTCTGTCCATGCAAGACTATCTTGAGTGATCCCCCGGCCAGCTCCGCCAGGAGGATCTCGTCGTCATCTTTTCCCTCCTGCCGGTGCACCGGCTCATAGGTCCCCTCATCCCAGATCTGCACCTCCCCGGCTCCGTAGTTCCCTTTCGGGATAGTTCCCTCAAAAGTGCGGTAGGCATAGGGATGATCTTCCACCATCACAGCCAGTCGCTTGTCGCTCGGGTTCAGTGAAGGACCCTTGGGCACTGCCCAGCTTTTGAGCACCCCCTCCATCTCCAGCCTGAAATCGTAATGCAGCCGGCTTGCATCGTGCCGCTGCACCACAAAAATTTTATTCCCGGACGCATTCTTTTTCTCTGCATCCGGTTCGGGAGTATGTTTGAAGTCGCGCTTCTTTTTGTATGCTTCGAGTGCCATCAGGAAACGTTTTTTCGGTTTTTCGCGAGACTTGCTTTTAATTTTTCCATCAGATCGAACGTTTTTTCTGTCGCTTCCTGCGGCATGGTTACTTTCAATTTCTTTCCTTTTGCTTTTTGTTCGATGATCTTCAGCAAATCGGCCGTGTATGTATCTGTAAACTTCTCGCTGTCGAACGGTTCCGAGGTCTGTTCTATCAGCGAAATGGCCAGTTTTAGCTCTCCCGGTTTGATCTTTATGGAGGGTACTTTCAGTTCATCATACTCCCTGAGTTCTTCCGGAAAACGTATTTTATTGATGATCAGCAGATCACGATAAGGCTTTACAATGCCAAGATTCTCTTTGTTTCGGAGGACAAAGGTGCCAACACCCACCTTATTGGTTTTATTCAGTGCTTCGCGCAGCAATGCGTACGCATTCTCGCCGTGTTTTTGGGGCTCCAGGAAATAGGGTGTTTCAAAGTAAATACTCTCAATCTCCTCCTCCTGCACAAACTGCTGTATGGAAAAGATCTTGCTTTTCTCCGGACTGGCTGCTTCAAAATCTTCGTCACTCAATACGATATACCGGTCCTCCAGCTTGTAACCTTTGACAATGTCATCCCAGCCCACCTCCTTTCCCGTTTTATCGTTTACCCGCTTAAACCGGATATTAGACAGGTCCCTCTTATCGAGCATATCCAGATCAAGTGAACTGCTTTCGGTTGCCGCATACAACTTCACGGGTATATTTACCAGGCCAAATGCAATGGCTCCGTTCCAAATCGATTTCATGCGCTTCTGTTTTAATACCACGTACTACTTTAAACAGTGGCTTCACAGATATGGTTCGTGGATATTGCACAATCACAGCATCTTATGCGCATAATGTTCGTTAACCAATCACAAATAAAACTATATGTCGAGAGAAGTCCGAACATTCGCGAAACGCGTTTTGTTAGAAAAATGAGCTTTCAATGAAGAAAGCCTCCAAAAAATTATCACTTATGGACAAGTTAAGAATCAAAGGCAACTGGAACGAGTTGAAAGGACGCGCGAAACAAGAGTGGGCTGATTTGACAGACGATGACCTGCTATATGAAGAAGGACAGGAAGATGAACTATTGGGCAGAATCCAGACAAGAACGGGCAAAGCCCGCGACGAAATCCGGGACTGGTTCGACAGACAGCTGGATTTGATTTGATGTAAATTATATGTTACACCTAGAGTAGTTGCCCCCGAGCAACTACTCTTCATTAAAAAACTTATTTTATGAATACAACACCCTACATCGATTATACATCCTGCATTGAAGCCTGCCTGCTATGTGCAAGCTCTTGCAATTTCTGTGCTTCTGCCTGTACGCAGGAGGAAGATGTAAATAAAATGGCCAAATGCATCAGAACAGATATGGAGTGTGCCGCCATATGTTATACTGCCGCTGAACTGATGAGCCTGGGAAGCTCAAGAGCAGCAGAAATATGCCGGTTGTGCGCCGAAATTTGCGACGAATGTGCATCGGAATGCGAAAAGCACGCTCACAGACACTGTCAGGAATGTGCCGAAGCGTGCAGGAACTGCGCTGCCGAATGTCGGGAAATGGCAATAATGTAAATGTCAATCAAAGCATTTGCTGGAATGCCAGATAGACCAGGTAAGCCGGCCAGACTATGGCTTTGAGAATTCCAAGTACCCCCATCCAAAAGCCTGTGGCAGTAGAGATGAAGTAAATAGCGGCGCCAATGAACCCAAGTCCATATACAGCGTCACCTGCTGAACCGCATGTTCTGTTGTTTCCCATCGTGATCTCCTTTCTTATTGATAAAGAATAGCTATTAATTACGCCATAAAGGTAAGAAATAGAGGGAATATTATCCTTTTTTCTTGCTATTTTTCTTTTCCGATGTAGAAGATTCTTTCTTTTGCTTCGGCACCTTATATCCGGCCTGCTCGGCCTCGGAGATGCCAATAGCAATTGCCTGATCCCGATTCTTTACTTTTTTACCCGCTGAAGTCTTGAGTTCTCCTTCCTTGAACTCTTTCATGACTTCCCCTATTTTGTCCTGTGCTTTTTTCGAATACTTTGCCATCTTACAATCCATTTAATTCAACCATCGTCTTATCTATTAACTTTCGCACATTGAGAAAAGTTTGGCGTTATT
>DHTF01000102.1:0-22784 GCA_002411515.1 Proteiniphilum sp. UBA5267
GGTTCGGTAAGGTCCATCGACATGGTCTGTCCCTTCACCACGCGCGGGATGTATTTGTTTTTCTGGTCTTCATCACCAAATTCATAGATGGTCTCGCCACAATCCTGGAGCATCCATATATTCTGAAAGCTCGCATCGGCACGACTCACGATATCGGCACTGATCATATAGGGCACCATCGGAAAATTAAGTCCACCATACTTGCGGGCAAAACGCATACCCATCAGTTCCGCTCTGTTGAGCACGTCGAGGTTCTCCTGTGTGTTACCGGCATAGGTCACACGACCGTTGGCTACGGTGGGACCGTTGTGATCTACCTCCTCGGCGTTGGGCTCGATGATCTCGCCGCATATTTCTCCCACCACCTCCAGCACCTTGTCGTAGCTGTCCATTGCATCTTCAAAATCGATGGGGGCATAGTCGTACGTCTCTCTGTCGGTATAATTCCGTTCTTTCAATTCCACAATTCTCTTCATCAACGGATGTTGAAGGTAGTGCCTGAATTGGGGTGTATCGGTATAAAAATTTGCCATAAATTTAGTTCTTCGTTCTGAATGAAATCAATTACTTTTTATGATCAACAGATCAACGAATCGATCATCACTCAATCTGTTACTTTGTATTCTTCTTATAATATTTGATCATCTTTGGAATCACCTTCTCCACTTCGCCCGTGATCACATAATCGGCAATGGCGTTAATGGGGGCATCGGGATCGTTGTTGATGGAGATGATGAGTGAACTATCCTGCATCCCGGCGATGTGTTGTATCTGTCCCGAGATCCCGCAGGCAATATATACCTTGGGACGCACAGTTACGCCGGTTTGTCCCACCTGGCGTTCATGTTCTACAAATCCTGCATCCACAGCAGCACGAGAGGCACCCACTTCGGCACCCAATACATCGGCAAGTTGATAGAGCAACTGGAAGTTCTCTTTCGATCCCACACCGTATCCTCCGGAAACAATGATGGGCGAGTTCTTGATATTTACTTTCGACTTTTCAATATGCCGATCGATGACAGAGATTACGTAGTCCTCCTCCTTCACGAAGTCACTCACCGTATGTTCCACTATTTCACCTTTATAATAAGGATCGATAATTTCTTTTTTCATGACCCCTTCCCGTACCGTAGCCATTTGCGGACGGTGATCGGGATTGATGATCCAGGCCACGATGTTGCCGCCAAAGGCAGGACGTATCTGATAAAGCAGATCCTTGTAAATCTTGCCTTCTTTCTTTTCTTCGTGATCTCCGATCTCGAGGGAAGTACAATCGGCAGTCAGTCCGCTACCCAATGCTGAAGAGACACGTGGGCCCAAATCACGTCCGATGATGGTCGCGCCCATCAGACAGATTTGCGGTTTTTCTTTTTTAAACAGCTCTACCAGGATGGAGGTATGTGGCATGGTGGTATAGGGCGACAACCGTTCCTCTTTGAAGACATGCAGCACATCCACGCCATAGGGAAAAACCTGTTGGGCTATGCTGTCGAGATGGGCACCGGCGGCAATGGCTTCCATCCTGCAGTTCAGCTGATTGGCCAACGATCGTCCCTTGGTGAGTAGTTCCAGGCTTACCTCGGCTACCGTGCCCTCTTCTATTTCCAGATATACAAATAAATTGTTCATATTGTTTGATTCCTCGTGTTATCCAATCGTGTGATTTTCTATCAGTTCTCTCATCAACTCATCAATCTCGGCATCGTTGTCACTCAAACGCTTGCTCTCCTTGGCCTGAAAGACCACGTTCTCAATCTTTTTCACTTTCGTGGGAGAGCCTGAGAGACCGCACTGCACCGGGTCGGCTTGCACGTCGGCAACGCTCCATTCGGTCAGATTCAGATAAGGATGACTGCTGTATATATCGATGTAGTCGAGGTTCTCGACCTGCCTCTCGGTCACCGTTTTGGCATGTTTGAATTTTTGAAGGAGCTTGGCATTCCGGGGCCTGCATGGGCGGGCGGAGCCATTCACGGTAATGAGTGCCGGCAGCGGGCATTCCACCACTTCTACCCCGTTATCGAGGCGTCGCTTGACCGTGATTTTATCCTTGTCTATCGCCTCGATATTTTCGGCATAGGTAATCTGTGGAATACCAAGTTTCTCGGCAATCTGTGGCCCCACTTGCGCAGTATCCCCATCGATGGCCTGACGTCCGGCGACGATGAGATCGACTTTTCCTATTTTGCGCACAGCCATCGACAAGGCATACGATGTAGCCAGCGTGTCGGCACCGGCAAAAGCTCTGTCAGTCAGCAGCACCCCATCGTCTGCACCACGGAAAAGGCCTTCCCGCAGTATGTCGGCAGCCCTTCCAGGACCCATGGTCAGCACTGTGATTCTTGATCCCGGGAAGCGTTCCTTGATGCCCAGAGCCTGTTCCATCGCATTCAGGTCTTCCGGGTTAAAAATTGCAGGCAATGCAGCCCTGTTCACGGTTCCGTCGGCTTTCATCGCATCTTTCCCCACATTGCGCGTGTCGGGGACCTGCTTAGCCAACACAATAATGTTAAAAGCCATTGTAGTCTATTTTGTTTGTTTCTTTTGGGTATTCTCACGCACTTCTTCGTGACAAAACATACCAAAATGCGCTCATCGCATTTCTTGTGAACGATTGCATGAAAAAAGCGTAATCTGTTAAGGGAGCAAATATACACAAATTTTTATGTAGTTACCCATGCCAATATGAACTTTCAAAAAAAATAAAAATCAGCATACAAACATTTGGGCAGACAAATATGTTAATTAAGTAACGCATCTCTCGTGTGATTCTGTGGTGGTCAACAAATCATTCGCCTCGGCTGCTTGCGAAAGTCCAGGTAAAATATCATATCTTTGTAGTGAAAATAAAATATCCCAAATGAAAAAAACAGGCTCTTTACTCGTTGTGATAGTGATGGGGCTGCTCTTGGGCAGTTGTGCCGGCATCAATTACCTGACCGTGGAAACCCGTGAACCGGCGGAGTTGGCACTCCCTTCGCAGGTGCTCTCGCTAGTGTTGGTGAACAATGTGGTGCAACAGCCCGATAACATAGGACATGAAACAACACTGGTTGGAAAATCCTCGTCTGAAAGGACGAAAGCATCGGCCGACAGTATCGCTATTTATTATATGGAGGCACTAACCCAATTTCTGAATGAAGAGGATTATTTTCAGAACGTGCTCTTTTATCCCGATCCCTTGCGCAGCGACTCTGATTTCTTCCAGGAACGGCCGCTCACACCGGCGCAGATGGACCAGATCAAGAAAGAAACCGATGCCGATGCTGTTGTCTCGCTCGACAAGCTCATTCTCCAGACCACACGACAAGACATGTTCCGACAACAGGGTTATACCTACAGTGGAATGACCGGGAAAATACATTCAATCATCAGGGTTTACATGCCCACCATGCAAGGAAAGATTCCGGCGTTACAGTATTACGACAGCCTTCGTTGGGAAGGATTCGACATCCAGGACAAGCGTGCTTATGCCGAGGTGATACTACCCTCTCGCGAAGAGGCGATGAAGGAGCTGGCGGTGAGAGCAGCCGAAAAAATGACCAAAGTCTTTGCACCATACTGGGAAATGCAGGAAAGGTGGTATTATACACTACCCCACACGTTGATGCGGGAAGGAGAGGTGTATGCCAAAGGTGCCGATTGGATGAAAGCAATTGAGAAATGGGAAGCATTTTATCAAGCCCGTTCCAACAAAAAAGAAAAAGCAAAGGCGGCGAACAACATTGCACTCGCCTGGGAGATGATGGGCGATATGACAAAAGCTCTGGAGTGGGCTGAGTTGGCACATGATTTTTTCACAGCGTCAACAGCGCCCAACTCACTCGACAGAAAGCGGTCGCTGCTATACAAAAATGAGCTTCAGAGGAGGGCCAACGTTTCCAGTGGATTGAATATGGAGGGTCTTTAGGTCTTTGTTTGTTGATCGCTCCAAAAAAAAAGTAAAAGTTATTCCGGATATTCAAAAAAAACAGTACCTTTGCCCCTGAATCTTCGACAGTACATTTACTCATACTACTGTTAATCATTTACAAATTCATTTCAAAACCAAATTATCTCCGGCCACTTATTGCTGAAAAGTATGTTTCTATGCATACATCACCCCGGTCGGGCATGATTCAGAACAACTTTTTTTCAACATCTATAACGAATTTCAATAGATCTACATGGCTTATAACATCATCGAGCTGAATGAAAAGCTTACCACAGAATTGCGGGTTCTTGCCAAAGAAATGGGCATAAGACGCCCAGATGCCTATAAAAAAGAAGAACTCATCTACAAGATTTTAGATGAGCAGGCTATCGCCGAAACAAAAAAAATAACCGCCGACGCGGGTACAAAACAAAACTATGGCGACAGAAACCGAACCGAAAAACCTAAGAACCAGAAAAATAAACCTGCCGCTAAAAAAGAGGAAATCAAAGAGAACGAGGCGGGCAAGAAAGAACAAAAAAACAATCCCCCCAAGCAGACACAACCTGTTGCTTCTCTCGAAAAACCCAGGCTGAAAAAAAAGGAGGAAGTTCTTCTGGAAAGAACCAAACAGGAAGCCACACCTGTCGTTCCGGCCACAACTCCCGCACCCGTGAAACCCGAGGTAACAAACAAGGAGGTGGCGAAGGAGGTAATTGAAACAACAGCCGAAAAGAAAGAGCCAGCCGAAAACAGAACAGATAAAAAAGAGGTGAGCGAAAAGAACGTGACTCCTCAACAAGAAACAAAAACTTCGTCGAAACCGCTTCAACTGGTCTTCCGGTCTTCGAAGCACAGGAACGAAGAGAAAAAAGATGTACCCGCACCCGTAACGCTGCCGCCGGTGGTAGCCGAAGATCCCACGGCCGAGATACCCGCTGCTCCCGCAAAAGAAATACCCCAGGCAGGAAGCAAGATTTCCCTGATGGATTTACTGGCACCCTCGCCATTGCAGCCCAAACAACAACCTCAGGCACAACAGCCCCGGGCGGCACATCCTTCGCCTAATCAGCCACAGACACAGGCGCAGCCACAGACACAACCACAGTCACAGTCACAGCCACAGAAAGAAAAAGATGCAACATATGACTTCGACGGTATCCTGACCGCTTCGGGTGTATTGGAAATCATGCCCGACGGATATGGATTTCTGCGTTCTTCCGATTACAATTACATGTCGTCGCCCGACGACATCTATGTATCACAATCGCAGATACGTCTCTTCGGCCTCAAGACCGGTGATGTAGTGGAGGGTCCCATTCGTCCGCCCAAAGAGGGAGAGAAGTTTTTCCCGCTGGTAAAGGTAGACCTCATCAACTGCCGCAAGCCCGATGATGTGCGTGACCGCGTACCTTTCGACCATTTGAAACCACTCTTTCCAAATGAGAAATTTAATCTCACAAAAGGACACAACGACAATCTCTCCTGCCGTGTAGTTGACATGTTTTCTCCCATCGGGAAAGGACAGCGCGGCCTGATCGTGGCACAGCCCAAGACCGGTAAAACCATGCTGCTCAAAGACATTGCCAATGCTATTGCCGACAACCATCCGGAGGTATACATGATCATCCTCCTCATTGATGAACGACCCGAAGAGGTTACCGACATGGAGCGCAGCGTAAAGGCCGAAGTTATAGCCTCCACTTTTGATGAGCCTGCCGATCGTCACGTAAAGATTGCCGAGATTGTGCTGAATAAAGCCCGCCGCCTGGTTGAATGTGGACATGATGTGGTGATCCTGCTCGACTCCATTACCCGTTTGGCGCGCGCATACAATACCGTGCAGCCGGCATCGGGAAAGGTGCTCTCGGGAGGTGTGGATGCCAACGCATTGCACAAACCGAAACGTTTCTTCGGTGCTGCCCGCAACATCGAGAACGGGGGCTCGCTCACCATCATTGCCACTGCTCTCACCGATACCGGATCAAAGATGGATGACGTGATCTTTGAAGAATTCAAGGGTACAGGTAACATGGAGCTGCAGCTCGACCGCCGCCTCTCCAACAAACGTGTCTTCCCGTCTGTAGACATCATTGCTTCCAGCACACGACGCGACGATCTGCTGCTCTCCGAAGAGACCCTCAATCGCATGTGGGTGCTCCGCAATTTCCTCTCCGACATGAACTCGGTGGAGGCGATGGAGTTCCTGTTAAACCGATTGAGACGCACATCGAGCAACGAGGAGTTTCTGATCTCCATGAACGACTGACCATGGCAGAAAGAAATTCGGGAAAAGAACAAAAAAACGCGGTGAGATTTACTCTCATCGCGTTTTTTTCAAATACCTGTCGTCGTTCTATTTCATCAATTACCAGAAATCTCTCTTCATAGCCAGATATCGTCGGGATAGACTACCTCTTCCAGATAAAGGGCATGTCCCGGCGCAGAGTCGCCCGCGACGTTTCGGTTTCGGGCCTCAATAATACGGCGGAATCCTCGCTCATCGATGCGTCCCCTACCCGCTTCGAGCAACGTTCCCACAATGGCACGCACCATATTCCGGAGGAAACGATCTGCAGTAATGGTAAACACATATGCATGACTTTCCGTTTGCTTCCACTGGGCACTTTCAATCCTGCAGAGATTGGTCTTCACGTCGGTGTGAACCTTGCTGAAGCTGGTAAAGTCACTGTATTCCTTTAACACATCACACAACCTGTTCATCTGTTGCAGATCGGGATGAAAATAAATCCGGTGGGTCAGCTCATGGAGGAAAGGATCCTTTTGTGTGGTAACATGATAGCTGTAGGTTCGTGAGAGTGCACTGAAGCGGGCATGTGCATCGGGCTTTACCGCTCTGATATCGGCAATCGACACATCTTTGGGTAAAAAGTTGTTCATTTTATGAACCAGGTCAGCAGCCAAAAACAAATCTCCCTCCCAGTCGAAATGAGCCACCATTTTACGGGCATGCACCCCCGCATCGGTTCTTCCGGCTCCCGTTACGGCCACACTTTCCCGCAGTATCACCGAGAGCGCATCCTGCACCACCTGTTGTACACTGGTTCCATTGGGCTGAATCTGCCATCCTACGTAGTTCCTGCCATTGTATGAAAGTGTCACGAAGTAGCGTGGCATATACTGGAATTTATCCGTTTAACTCTTTCAGCCTTATTTTTGTCAGAACCTGCTTGGTGTTCAATGGGAAATCACCCTCCATCATCCAGCTGTAATAGCCAGGTTCATTTTTGAGTACCTGTAAAACGGGTTTACCTTTGTGTTTCCCGAAGTTAAAGACCTCCACTCCCTCTTCGTTGAGGATGATCCGGCCTGCAAAATCGAGGTTGTTGTTGAAACTTGAATACTCTTTCGACAAGGCATCGATGTCGTTGGAAAGATCCGGGTAACGATCAAGTTGTGATTTCAGTACCTCATAAGTCGCCATGGCATCGGCTTCTGCAGAGTGGGCATTTTCCAACTGTTTATTACAATAGAAAGCATATGCTGCTTCCAGTGTACGCTGTTCTTTTCTGTGAAAGATGATTTGCACATCCACAAACTTTCGTTTGCTCATGTCGAAATCCACACCGGCACGGAGAAACTCTTCAGCCAGCATGGGCACATCAAAACGACTGGAGTTGAACCCTGCCAGGTCGCACCCCTCGAGCTGATCAGCCAGGGAACGGGCTACCTGTTTGAAAGTAGGACAATCTTTTACGTCGTCGTCTGTAATGCCGTGAATGGCTGTCGCCTGCGGCGGGATGGGCATGCCCGGGTTGATGCGGCGCGATTTAATTTCTTCTTTTCCATTGGGATACACTTTCAGAAAAGACACCTCCACGATGCGGTCATGGGTGATGCTGACTCCGGTGGTCTCCAGATCAAAAAAGACCATCGGGTTTTTGAGGTTCAATTGCATGTCAATGGGGTTAGTCGTTCAACATCATGGGCATGAGCAGCGTCAGCATATCTTCGTTCTCCTCTTTCTCTACCGGAAGGATAAGCCCCGCCCGCGAGGGGTCTGACAGTTCAATCCGCACATCCGAAGAGGGTATGTTGTTGAGGATGTCAATCAGGAAAGCTGCTTTGAAGCCGATGTTCATCACATTGCCATCATAGTTGCAGGGGATCATCTCTTCGGCTGCAGTGAGGAAATCGATATCCTGCGCCGAAACCACGATCTTCTCTTCGGAAAGCTGCAGCTTCACGAGGCTGCTGGCCGGATTAGAGAATACAGAAACCCTTTTGAGTGCATTGAGCAGTGCCAGACGGTCGAGTTTGATTGAGTTCGGATTATTTTGTGGTATGACGGAATTGTAGTTTGGATAACGTCCTTCAACAAAGCGGCACACCATCTTATAGGATGACATGGAAATGTAGGCGTTATTTTCATCGAAGACAATTTCCACGGTGCCACTTTCCCTGGGGAGAAGCGACTTTAACAGGTTCGCCGGCTTTTTAGGCAGTATAAACGAAGAGCGGCCATCACCCTTTGCCTCAGTAGTGGTCACGCGCACCAGTTTATGTCCGTCGGAGGCCACAAAAGTAAGATCGTCTGTAGTAATATCAAAATAGATACCATTCATCACGGGGCGCAGTTCGTCATCGGCTGTGGCAAATACCGTTCTGTTGATGCCAGAGAAAAGGGTCTCGGCATCGATTGTCAGTTTCAGCGCAGAGTCTTTCAGTACCTTTGGTTCGGGATATTCATCGCCCTTTAGTCCCACGAAATTATATTTTCCGTTGTGGTAGTAAATGAAGACCTCCAGTGTTTCGTCGTTGATATCGAAAGTAAGAGGTTGGTCGGGCAATTCACGCAGCGGATCGAGCAGGTTTTTGGCATTGATGGCAAGGCTTCCCTCACCTTCGGTGCTATTCACCTCCACCAATGTTTCCAATCGTGTTTCGCTGTCAGCGGCTGTCAATGTGAGTGTACTATTTTTCAGATCCAGCAGAAAGCAGTCCAGAATGGGCAAGGTGTTTTTGGAGTTGATCACCCTGCTGATAGCCTGCAGATGATTCAACAGCGTGGCGCTTGATACTACAAATTTCATGATGTTATATCTTTTTTGTTTTTTGTTTCAATGAGCAAATATAAGAATTTATCTTGGAGCATCGTTTGTTTTCCCGATAAATTTCTCCCGTAGGCAGGGTCGGTAAACTTTCTTATTTCTTCTTGTTCCGCGGATGATGTTCAATGATCTCCTGCCGTAGGAAGTTACGATCGATGTGTGTGTAAATCTCTGTAGTCGTGATCTTCTCGTGTCCCAGCATCTCCTGAATCACCCGGATATTGGCGCCTCTTTCCAGCAGGTGTGTAGCAAAAGAATGTCTGAAAACGTGGGGACTAATGTTCTTTTGCAGTCCCGCGGCTTCAGCGTATTGTTTGATAAAGTGAAAAACCGTAATCCGGGAGATGGATTTACCCCTTCCGCTCACAAACAGGATGTCCTCACTTCCTTTTTTGATAACGATCTCACGGCGATAAGACAACCAGTCTCTGATCTTCTGGATGGCAACATCGGAGATGGGCACCAGACGTTGTTTGCTACCCTTCCCTTCTACACGGATAAAACCCTCTTCGGGGAAGAAATCCGAGAAACGAAGGCCTGTAAGCTCCGAGATACGCAGCCCGCAACTGTAAAGTGTTTCAATGATGGCACTGTTGCGTGTTCCCTCTGCCGTGGAGAGATCGATGGCAGCCAGTATGGCATCAATCTCTTCCACCGACAGCACCACCGGCAGCTTCAGTCCGATTTTTGGAGACTCCAGCAGCTCAGCGGGATTGTCGTCGCGGTATTGTTCCAACTGCAGAAAACGGAAAAAAGCTTTCAACCCCGAAATTGTCCGGGCAGTCGAGCGTGGTGAGCGTGCATCTTCGTACAAAGTAGCCAGGAGCTCCTCCAGGTGGTCACGTCCCACGTGTAAAGGGCTTATCTGACGCGTCTCGCAAAAAAACATCAGTTTCTGCAGATCGGTCATGTATGCTTCGATGGTGTTGGACGCCAGTCCTTTTTCCAGGAGAAGATACCGTTTGAATCGACTGGTAATCTGATCGTGTGTCATGTTCTTTTCATTCCATGTCTATGAGTAAACCTTCAGCCTCTTTCACACTTTCCATCAACTTATCCAGCAAGGTTGTTTCCTGCTTTCCTCTCAGGCGATACCCCTCCTCCAGCAGGCACAACAGGTCGACCAGCACATCGTCGCCCATCATCCGGAAAAGAGGCAGCATCTTGTGGGCAACATCGCTTAACGACGCCTCCTCTTTTGTTGCAAACATTTCTTTCAGCTGCTCAATGTTGGCCGTTGTCTCCTTGACAAACGACTGAAGTATCTCCCTAGACACCTGCTTATCCTCCTTCACAAAATCGATCAGTGCTGCGGCCCCTTTGGTGTGGAGTGACATCGGTAGCGGCTGGTAGCTGATTTCCTGTTGTTGCTCTTTCACATAATGATGGATGACACCGTACAAGGTGTCCGAGCTAAACGGTTTAGACAGGTATCCGGTAAAGCCGGCCGTGTGCAGTTCTGCAGCTGAGATTTCCGATCTCGCAGAGAGGGCGATGATAGGCAGCTCCGCTATATCATGACGGAGGCGCACTTTCTCCACCAGTGATATACCATTGATATGTGGCATGCGGATATCCATAAAGACAATATCGAACCTGTTTTTACTCAGATGGGAAAGCACCTTCTCCGGATTGGCTTCGACCATACATTGCATTTTTTTCTTTTGTAGCATTCCTGCCATCATGGTCAGTTGAATGGGATCATCATCTACAACGAGCACATTAACACCTTCCAGATCCGACCAATCACTCTTCGTCTCTTCTACCTGTTGCGTTGCCGCTTTCAGCGGTATTTCCACCACAAACTCCGATCCTTTATCTTTTTCCGAAGTTAAGGTGATGCTGCCCTGCAGCACATTCACAAAGCCTTTTGTGATGGCCAAACCCAAGCCGCAGCCTTCGATCTGTCCTGTCTCACAGTCCAGAACGTGCAATCTGCTGAACTCCTGGAATATATATTGATAGTTTGAGACTTCAATTCCTT
Organism: Proteiniphilum sp. UBA5267; assembly: GCA_002411515.1. Lineage (GTDB taxonomy): Bacteria > Bacteroidota > Bacteroidia > Bacteroidales > Dysgonomonadaceae > Proteiniphilum. The sequence continues at coordinate 10,973 of DHTF01000102.1, forward strand.
CACCGGTATCAGAAACGGAGAAGAAGAACCATTTGCGCCCCTCTTTCTCATTTACTGCTGTAACAATCGTAACAGCCCCTTCAGCCGTGTATTTGATGGCATTGGAGAGGAGGTTGCTCATGATCTGTCTCATCATGTAAGGATCACCGAAGCAGATCATCTCAGCTGGAATGTTGTTTTCCACATGGTAGGCCAGTCCTTTCTGTTGTGCCAGGGGTTTGAAACTGTCGGTTGTCATTGCAGCCAGGGCAGGCAGTGAGAAGTTGATCTCATTGGGTTTCCACTTTCCCGCCTCAAGCTGATGATGATCGAGGAGCATCGACACTAGCTCCAGCACATGTTCAGCGGAATGTTTCATGTTGCTGAGCCAAAATTTATTCTCCGGTTTACTTACACTTTTATCCATCAGGTCAATATAGCCCATAATGGAGCTGATGGGTGCTTTGATGTCGTGTGAGATAGCAAGCATCAGCTTCTCCCGCGACGCAAGCAGGCGGGAGATTCTTTTGAGGGACCTCTCCAGTTGTCGACGGTAACGTTGGCTTTTGTGGATATCCACCAGGAAAAGAATGCTAAAAGAAAGGGCAATAAGTATCGCCAGAACGGAGATTACGAACATGGTTCGTTGTGACCCCCTCAAAATCTGCCCCTTCTCGGTGACAAGCCGAAGCGAATTACTCATTTCATCCTGTTCAATGTCTTTTAAAAGGTCGTCGATGCGTGCAGTAAGCATGCGGTTGGTGGTGTACATGGTATCGAGTTGCTGGCTGAAAACGCGTTGAAGCTCCTTTTGTCGCGCCATATCCAATTGTTCCGAATAGCGTACCTTGTTAATGAGTGTGTCGACGATGACCCGGAATGTGTGCTCGTTGCCTGTAACCTCAGGCATCCGGTTCAACGAATCGAGCAGCAAAGCTACAGCCTGAAGATTTTCTTTTTTATCGTTTATCAGGCGTACGATTGTATCTACCTTATTCACATGAGATGGATGATGGGTAGTTTGCTTGAGCAAGATCAGATTATGGTGAATCTCCGGGACAAGTGAATCATATCTCAGAAAATATTGCCGGGCATTCTCCGCGGTAAACAGATTTTGATCGCTCTCTACTTCATATAATTTTGAAAGCGTGTTTCCCACAATCAGGAGCGACGAAAGATCTTCGTTTCTGATCTTTTGACTGGAATAATTCACCAGATTTCTGTAAAGGCAATACAATCCCAGGGTCATGACTACCACGACCAACAGGTATCCCGCGATTACAGTGAACTTCATTTTTTTAAAGCCTGTCTTTCGCATAATATGGTTAAATTAGATTAAGTGTTCACGTTGTACAATTTTATCTTATTGTATAACGTCTTTCTGTCTATATTCAATATCGATGCGGCCATGGTTTTGTTTCCCTTGGCCAGTCTCAGTGCCTCTATTATTTTTTCTTTCTCGTAATTCTCTTTTCTCAGATTGTGTATCACGTTAGAGACATTGGCTTGTCCACCCTGCTTCCACATGTTCTTTCCGAACAAACGGGGCGTAATAGTGGCCGGCATATGTTTTCCCTCTGTAAGCAATGCGGCCTGAAGAATGCTGTTCTTGAGTTCCTGAATATTCCCTGGCCAGGCATACTCATACATCTGCTGGTATATGGCCCGATCTATGCTTTGTATCTGTTTATCAAGGTTATGATTGGCAAAATGGAGAAAGTGGATGACGAAAGCGTCGATGACCTCCTTTTTTCCTCTTATGGTAGGCAGTGTGATGCTTTCCTCCACGAGCAGGTTATAAAGTTTGGGAATGAATGTTTTTTCGAGTATCTCCTTGTTTTTCTCCGTTGTCATGATGATCTGGGTGAAAAACTCATCTTTGGATTGTCTGGTGAGGAGGTTCAGCAACTCGTTCTGAAGGTTTGTATCCAACTGATCCACCTTTCTGATATGCAGGAGGCCACCCCGTGCAGCATTGAACTTTTCCATCAACAAGGAACAACTCTCTTCTGTATTGGGATGTTGCCAACCGCTGCTCTTGCAGTCGCTAAGCTGATCGGTATCCAGCAAAACCAGGGGTCCGGAGAGATAAATACCTTTCTCGTAAATATACCTCACTGTCGATACTTTTCCTGTGCCTCTGGCACCAATGAACAACTGATGTTTATTGTATTCGGCAATCTGATCGAGCTGGCTGAGCAGCACCTGATATTCCTCTCCGGGAGGTACGATGAAGTCATTTGCAAAACGACGCTTCCGTTGTTTAAGCTCCTGCATTTGAAAAGCTTCCTCAATCTTTTTAAATAAATACTCCGGCTCAATGGGTTTTGGAATATAATCTGCCGCACCTGATTTCATGGATAAAACTGCCGATTCCACATCGGCATATGCAGTAATCATGATGACGATGATGTCCGAATCAAATTTCTTCACCCATGATAAAAATGTCAATCCATCGGAATCTGGCATCCTGACATCGGTGAGGATGAGATCAAACGGATTTTCTTTCACCATTTTTTTTGCTTCACTCGTACTGGATGCTGTTTCTACCATATATCCTTGCTTTACCAGCCACGATTTCAGCATGAGGCAAACGGTCAGATTGTCATCAATAATAAGTACACTTCTATTCATTTCCAATTCATCAAGAGTCGCACACGACCTGTCATCTCATTATTTTTTCTTTTCCTTTTCAAGCTCCTTGGGCAGCACCACGGCAGCATACAAAAGAAAAACAGCAGCGGAGATCATTGCCAACACCCATTCGTTTATATGCCTGAACATGAGGTAGGTAGCCACCACCATGAACATACAGGCAAAGAGTTGTATATTGAATAGTCTTTTTCCACGGATACTTTTCCCCGGATAGGGAGTCGTAGCCGTTATAGCCGAAAAAGTAGCTACAGAAAGCGCCATAAGCCAGGGTGCTATTTCCGGTAAAAACAGGTAGAGCCCGGCAGACAGAAGGATGAAGGTGGCGGAGATGCGCAACAGGATATCTTTTGTATTCCTCATCATTTTTCATTCAATCGATTATGAAAACATCTTCGTTTTCTTTTTTCATAAAATAATTCTCACGGGCAAACTTCTCGAGGTCCTCTTTATTGGATTGTAATTCATTCAACTTGTCTTTGTCTATGTTGGTTTGCTCGCGATAAAATTCAATTTGTGATTCAAGGTTTCTGATCTGCGATTCATAACGAATCCTTTTTATCACACTGCTGTCACTGAAGAAAAAAAGCACCACAATCAAGACCAGCAGCACGACAATCTGTGTGACAGTAAGTCCCAGAATCCTTTTCGATGTAAATATCTTAACCCTCTCCTTCATTCGCAACCCACATGTTTACTGATAGAAACATTGTGATACAAAAATACCTTTTTTTTCCATACCTCGTATACCTTTTTTCAACTTCAAGAAAAAATATCCATTCCGCTCTTTGTACAGTTTAAACAAAATAAAGTATCTTTACGCAGTATATAAAATAACAGTTGTGCAATATCCATTATGAGGAAAATCATACTTTCTGCCATTTTAGTAACAAGTACCATTTTTTCCACTTTCCCCTGTACAAACCTGCTGGTAGGGAAAAAAGCATCCACCGACGGCTCCACGCTTATTTCCTATGCGGCCGATTCATACGGACTATACGGAGAACTATATCACTGGCCGGCCAGACAATACCGTCCCGGTGAAAAGCTCAAGGTCAACGAGTGGGATACCGGAAAGTATCTGGGTGAAATTCCGCAGGCTCTCCAGACCTACAACGTGATAGGCAACATGAACGAACATCAGCTTGCCATTGGGGAAACTACCTTTGGCGGTCGGGAAGAGCTTGTCGACTCTACCGGCATCATGGATTACGGAAGCCTCATTTACATCACGCTGCAGCGGGCCCGCAATGCCCGTGAAGCCATCACCATCATGACAGGGCTCGTGCGGGATCATGGCTATTATAGCTCCGGCGAATCGTTCTCCATTGCCGATCCCAACGAGGTGTGGGTGATGGAGATGATCGGCAAGGGTGTCGGCAACAAAGGTGCCGTATGGGTTGCCGTGCGGATCCCCGACGATTGTGTTTCGGCCCATGCAAACCAGGCCCGCATTCAACAGTTTCCGCTGGATGATCCCGAGAATTGCCTCTATGCACCCGATGTGATCTCCTTCGCCCGTGAGAAAGGTTATTACTCGGGCAACGATGCCGACTTCAGCTTTGCCAAAGCCTATGCACCACTCGATTTTGGCGCCTTGCGTTTCTGTGAGGCCCGTGTATGGTCGTTCTTCAACAAGGTAAACAAGGATATGGCCCAGTATGTAACCTATGCACAGGGAAAGACAACAGACCCCATGCCCCTATACATCAAACCGGACAGGAAACTGAGCGTGCACGATATTCAACAGCAAATGCGCGATCATTATGAAGGCACCGAGCTCGACTGGCGTTTCGACGTGGGCGCAGGCCCCTTCAACTCCCCTTACCGCTGGTCGCCCCTCACCTTTGAAGTAGATTCCGTGGAATATTGCAACGAACGGCCCACAGCCACGCAGCAGACTGGGTTCTCCTTTGTGGCACAAATGCGTGCATGGCTTCCCAATGAGATTGGCGGCATCCTCTGGTTCGGTGTCGACGATGCTGCACAGACCGTTTATTACCCCATCTATTGCGGGCATACCGATGTCCCACAAGAAATGGCCGTGGGCAATGGTGACCTGCTCACCTTCTCCTGGAATTCGGCTTTCTGGATCCACAACTGGGTCTCCAACATGGTATACACCCGCTACAGCGACATGAGTGTAGACATGGTCAAGATACAATCCTCCCTCGAAGAACGCTTTAAAGATGCCCAGTCCGGAGTAGAGGAAAAGGCAGCGGCACTTTATAAAAAATCGCGATCGGAAGCGATCAATTATCTCACCCAATATTCCAATCAGCAGGTCAAGGATGGCGTAGCTGAATGGCGGAAACTGGGTGAATACCTGATGGTGAAGTACGTCGATGGGGTCGTCAAGAAAGAAGAAAACGGCACGTTCAAAAGAAATCCTTATGGGTTGCCGGATTCTCCCTCCCGTCCCGGCTATTCCAACGAGTATTACAAAAAAATTGTGGAACAAACCGGAGACAAGTACAAGGTTGAACCGGTAAATTAACAGAAATAAAAAAACATCGTTTATAAAAATGGAAGAAGAAACATTACTGGCGTTTGTGACCGACAAGGCTCAATCGTGGATTAATGGAAACTACGATGCGGCGACAAAAGAAGAAGTACAGCGAATGCTTGACAGTGAAGATAAGTCGAAGCTCATCGATGCGTTCTATAAAGATCTGGAATTTGGCACCGGTGGCTTGCGGGGCATCATGGGCGCCGGCAGCAACCGCATGAATATCTACACCGTAGGCTCAGCCACCCAAGGGCTTTCCAACTACCTCCTGAAAGAATTTGCAGAGATAGATGAGATAAAAGTGGTGATTGGGCACGACTGTCGCAACAACAGCCGCCGCTTTGCCGAGATATCGGCCGATATTTTCAGTGCAAACGGCATCAAGGTGTACCTGTATGAGAGCCTGCGCCCCACACCCGAGGTCTCCTACGCCATCAGGAAGTTAGGCTGCCAGAGTGGCATCATGATCACGGCCTCACACAACCCGAAAGAATATAATGGCTACAAGGCTTATTGGAACGACGGTGCACAGGTACTGGGCCCGCACGACAAGAACATCATCGCTGAAGTAAACCGCATTGCGTCGGTCGATGACATACGTTTCAAAGGCAACAAGAAGCTGATCGAGATCATCGGCAAGGATATGGACAAGGCGTTCATGGAAGAAGTCCGCAAGTTCGTTCTCTCGCCCGATGCCATCAAGCGCCAGCACGATTTAAAAATGGTATATACCCCCATTCACGGTACAGGCATCACCCTGGTTCCCGACACATTAAAAGCCATCGGCTTCACCCAGATCATCAATGTGCCCGAGCAGGATGTGATCAGCGGTGACTTTCCCACGGTGGTTTCGCCCAACCCCGAAGAACCTGCAGCCCTTGATCTGGCCATAAAGAGAGCCATGGAAACCGGCGCTGAACTGGTGATGGCCACCGACCCCGATGGCGATCGGATTGGCACCGCCATCCGCGACAATGAAGGTAACTTCATGCTGGTCAACGGCAACCAGACCATGCTGATTTATCTCTATTACCTGATGAACAGGCGCAAGGAACTGGGTCTGCTTACGGGCAGGGAGTATGTGGTAAAAACCATTGTCACCACCGAGTTGGTGAAGGACATTGCCAAAAAGAAAGGGATTGAGCTGTTCGACTGCTATACCGGTTTCAAATGGATCGCTGAAATCATTCGCAAGAATGAGGGAACCAAGAAGTACATCGGTGGCGGTGAAGAGAGTTATGGTTTTCTGGCAGGCGATTTTGTACGCGATAAAGATTCGGTATCGGCTTGTGCGTTGTTCGCAGAGATTGCTGCCTGGGCCAAAGACAACGGCAAAACCATGTATCAGCTGCTCGAAGACATCTACCTCGAATACGGCTACTCAAAGGAGGTCGGTATCTCCCTGGTACGAAAAGGAAAAGAAGGTGCCGACGAAATTGAAGCGATGATGAAGAATTTCCGTGCCAACCCGAAGCACTCACTCGGAGGCTCACCCGTTACGCTGGTCAAGGACTTCGCGAAGCTGGAGGCGACAGACTATGTGCGAAACGAACAGTTTGCACTGGAAATGCCCACCACATCGAATGTGATTCAGTACTTCACCGAGGAGGGTACCAAGTTATCCATCCGTCCTTCGGGTACCGAACCCAAGATCAAGTTCTACATCGAAGCGCGTGGTGTGGTGAAGTCGCGTGAAGATCTTCCCCGGGTTGAAGAAGCAACCCTCCTGAAAATTAATGCTATCCGCGAAGAATTGGGCATATGAGACGCAAACTAACAATCGCACTGGTGGCACATGACCACCGAAAAGCAGACATGGTAGAATGGGTGATTTACAACTCCGACTTCCTGTCGGAGCATCACCTGGTCTGCACCGGAACCACCGGCAGCCTGGTGCGCGACGCACTGAAGAACGAGGGAGTGAGTCCCGACTTTACCATCATGAACTCAGGCCCCATGGGTGGTGACGCAGAGATTGCTGCCATGGTGGTCCGCAAGGAGATTGATCTGGCCGTATTTCTGATCGACGACCTCAACGCGCAGCCACACGAAGCCGACATCATGATGTTGCTCCGTCAGTGTCGGGTGCACAATGTACCCATTGCCTGCAACCGGTATAGTGCCGATCTGATGATCACCAGCTCCCTGTGGGACGACGAAGATTATGTTCCTTCGCCTCCCCGGTATGAAGAATTCGACAGAAAGAAGCTCGGCTTCTGAGAGTCGCACACTGAAAAAAATTAACCCCTCACCGGTCAATCACCAATGAGGGGTTTTTTTTATGTCCCGCCGTCTGCCGGCAGCTATTTTCCAGTCAGTTTGAGTTCCTTCACGATGTGTGGGGCATCCATCACTTTGTCGATGATGTACAGCACATATCGGATATCCACACTGATCGTGCGCTGCATGTCGGGCTCAAAGAGGATGTCACCACTCAGCGACTCCCAGTTGCCGTCGAAAGCCAGTCCCACAAGCTCAGCCTTCCCGTTCAGCACCGGGCTGCCGGAGTTGCCGCCGGTAATATCGTTGTTCGACAGGAAGTTGACGCGCAGCACCCCCTCTTTATCGGCATAACGACCGAAATCACCACTGCGGATCGCATCCAGTATCGGCTCCTGCACATCAAACTCGGGATCACCGGGTACCTGTTTCTCCAGAACACCTTTTGCGGTACTGTAATAATTGTACCAGACAGCATCTTGCGGCGCATAGCCCTGCACCGTGCCGTAGCTCATCCGCTGTGTGAAGTTGGCATCGGGATAGAATGTCTTTTCAGCATCCATCTCCATCAGGGCAGCCATCAGCTCCCGCTCCCCTTTCAGTATCTTTTCATAGAAGGGCATCATCTGTTCCGACAGTTCATAGCCCATATCGGTGGTCGACAATGCCAGCTCCATGGCCGGGTCTTTGGTGAGCTGCTGCGTATCGGCCGTTTTCAGTATTCCCATCAACTTCTCCAGTGAGGTAAACTGGGAGTTGGCAAAGAGCCAGTCGGCATATGCGTCGTAATCACCCCCAAACACAGAGTCGATCTTCTGGTAGATGTCGGGATGATATGCTTCCGGCACACGAGAAGCGTAAAGTTTCATCAATACCGACACGACCTTTTTATCGAGCTCCGGCTCATAATTCTTATAGGATTCAATGAGCCGTTCATTGATGAATGCCTGTTTGTCTTCTTCGGTCCCGTCCGTATCGAAACGAAGGATGGTATTGGCAAAGCGGATCAACTCGATGCCGTTGTTAAACGTTTCCAGGAAGTAGGTGGTGTAACGAGCCATCTCATCGGAGCTGCCATAGGCATTTTGAAGCGTGAGCAGGGTACTGTCGTATTTAACCTTGTGAGCAGGATTGCTCTGTATCCAGTTGTTCAGCCGCTCCTCCAGTTTTTCCTTTTCCGGCAACACGCCCAGGTTGTTCAGTGCCTCGTTCATGCCCATCGCGTTCTTCCAGTAGTTGGAGCTCCCGGCATGTTTGTTGGCATACTTGATGCGGATGGTGTCGTTGGCAGTCATGGCATCCCACCAAATTTCCTGTTTGGCCCCACGCACTTCGATGCGGGGTTTGTTTTCCGACTCCATTTGCTGGCGGATGCCCCACGACGACATGTAACGCTGCGTGCTGCCGGGGTAACCCACAGTCATGGTGTAATCTCCATCCTCCACACCGGCCAGCGACACGGGAACCACATATTTGGGTTTGTAGGGTACGTTGCTTTGGCTGTAATTGGCCGGTTTGTTGTCCTTGCCGGCATAAACCCGGAAGACCGAAAAGTCACCCGTGTGCCGTGGCCACATCCAGTTGTCGGTATCGCCGCCAAACTTGCCCACCGAGGAAGGGGGTGCTACCACCAGTCGCACGTCGCGAAAGAGATCGTAAAGCACCACGTAATATTTGTTGCGTGCGTAATAAGGCACAACCCGGGCAGCGGTAAACGGGTCGCTCTCATACGCTTTTATCAGTTCGTTGGAAAGAGAATCGATGGCAAGTTCACGCTGTATCTCACTCAACACCAGTGGCAAATGGGGAACAATCTGATCGGTTACATCCACCATCGACCGCAGAAAGGAAACAGTCAGTCCATCAGCATGGAGTTCATCGGCGTTGTTTTTGGCAGCAAAACCATCTTTCAGGTAGTCGTGTTCCACGGCACTCAGCTTCTGAATAGCACCATAACCACAGTGGTGATTGGTAAAAATCAATCCCCGTTTCGATACCGCCACGCCGCTACATCCGCCGCCAAAAATAACCACGGCATCTTTGAGCGACGACTTTTGTTCATCATACAGACGATTCATAGGAAATGTAAACCCCAGCTCCTGCATGCGTGCTTCATTCTCTTTGTTTAGCTCCTTAAGCAGCCACATGCCTTCATCGGCTTTGGCTGCACTTACTGTGCACAAGATGGCAAGTAACAAAAACAGTTTTCTCATATAGTTTTGTAATAAATTATTTGAAATATTTTCCGATCAGCGGCCAGTGCTGCAAAGGTAACTCCTTTTTTATTAACACTCCAAGATAAATCAGAATCAAAACCGTATTTATCCCCAATCGGAGCCACACACTACCCACACTCCGGTATGTGATTGTGATGCCTGCAAAAAGGATCATGGAAAGCAGGAAGAAGAGTCCGGCCGATCGCAGATTATACGGGATGGGGTAATTTTTCTGTCCCAGATTGTAGGAGATCACCATCATAATGAAGTTGGCAATAAACGATGCCCACGCACAGGCCATATACCCATAACGGGGAATAAACAGCACGTTGATGAGGATGGTGATGGCAAAGCCGGTCAGCGACATGTAGGCTCCCCAGCGGGTCTGGTCGGTCAGCTTATACCAGAGCGACAGGTTGAAGTACACCCCAAAGAAAAGTTCCCCCAGCAGCACAATGGGCACCACCTTCAGACCGGCGTGGTAGGATGCGGGAATCATATACTTGATGACATCGATATACCCGGTGGTCAGCAGGAAAATAAGCAATCCAAAAACAATGAAATAGCGGGTGGCGTCGCTGAACGACTGCCGGTCGTCGGCCGCCCCCTTGCCGCGTGCAAAGATAAACGGCTCAAAGGCATACCGGAAGGCCTGTGTAAACATCACCATGATGATGGCAATCTTGAAGTTCTGACCATATATACCCAGCTCGGTATACGCATTTACCTTGTCGGGGTAAAGCCAGGGGAAGATGATCTTGTCCACCGTCTGGTTCAGGATGCCGGCGACACCCAAAATCAATATCGGGAATGAATATTGCAACATGCTACGCAGCAGCACCTTGTCGAAGGAGAACCGGATGCGTAATTCCGGTGATACCAGGAGGAGCTGGATCACCGAAGCCGCGAGGTTCGATATCAGGATATAATCCACTCCCTTGTTCAGATCGAACCAGGAGAAGGCGTCGGGAAACATCGACTGTAACAGGGGGCAAGCCAGAAAGAAGAAGAGGTTGAGCAGGATGGTCAGCACCACGTTGATGATCTTGATCATGGCGAACCGTACCGGCCTCTTTTTAAACCGGAGGTTGGCAAACGGGATCGCTCCCAGTACATCCACGCAGAGAATGATCACCAGCAGAAGCAGGTAATGCGGCTTCATGGCGGTGCCGCCCAGCGCAAATGCCAGCGGCTTCAGAAACAGGAATACCAGCACAAAGAAAAGAGAAGTAGTTGTGGCAATACTGAGGAAGGTAGTTGAAAAAACCCGGACAGGATCTTTCTCTTTGTTGGCATAACGGAAGAAACCGGTTTCCATACCATAAGTCAGAATCACCTGCAGGAGTGCCACCCAGGCATAGAAGTTGGTGAGCACACCAATATCGGAGATTCTTGGCAGGGCAAAAGCCCAATAGAGGGAGAGCAGCCAGCTAAGCAGTTTGGGCAACACGCTCCCCACGCCATAAAAGAAGGTCTCTTTTGCCAATGATTTCATAGGTGAAGACACTGCCATATCATTTCCCATTAAGTTATCAGCAACTTACGCACCCTGCCACTAGAAGAGGTAATGATTCAGGAAAGAGCGAATCGCTTTAGACTGTTTTATTTTATTTGAAAGAAAAAATGTCGTACAAAGTTAAAAACTTTGATTCGAAAAACAATGTATTGTACGGCCAATTATTGAATTGGGAAAGATTTTCGGTGATTCATGCTTGCATGCTATTTAATCTCATACTTATCAATGAGATGCTGTTTATCCATGATTCCGGAGAAATGGAAAATACCAGGTTGGATACTGGTCTTGTATTTGTTCGGTTATTCCTTATATATGCCTTATTAAAATACAAGGAATATACGAAGGAGATTCGAAGGAGATTCGAAGGAGATCCGAAGGAGATCAATAATTGACTCCTTTTTACCTTCATCCATATCAACTATATCAATCGGATGATTGTAATAATATCATTTGTGAGGGCGAAATATCGAAAAAAACCGCTTACTTTGCAGGTTGAAAGTAACTAAAGAGTTTTATCAATCAACAATGCAGGCACACGGTCGAACAATCGGCTGCAGGGTGCAGTTTTGAAATTATGGCACAACAGGAAGAGGTTTTTAAGAAACTGGTATCGCATAGCAAGGAATACGGGTATGTATTCCCTTCAAGTGAAATCTACGATGGCTTGGGAGCCGTATACGACTACGGACAGATGGGCGTGGAGCTCAAGAACAACATCAA
>DHTF01000102.1:22820-23130 GCA_002411515.1 Proteiniphilum sp. UBA5267
TTTTTAAGAAACTGGTATCGCATAGCAAGGAATACGGGTATGTATTCCCTTCAAGTGAAATCTACGATGGCTTGGGAGCCGTATACGACTACGGACAGATGGGCGTGGAGCTCAAGAACAACATCAAAAAATACTGGTGGGACAGCATGGTGCTGTTGCATGAGAACGTGGTGGGAATTGATTCTGCCATCTTTATGCATCCCACCATCTGGAAGGCATCGGGACATGTGGATGCTTTCAATGATCCGCTCATCGACAACAAGGACAGCAAGAAACGGTATCGTGCCGATGTGCTGATTGAAGATCATCT
>DHTF01000102.1:23257-26807 GCA_002411515.1 Proteiniphilum sp. UBA5267
GGACAGCAAGAAACGGTATCGTGCCGATGTGCTGATTGAAGATCATCTGGCCAAGCTGGACGATAAGATGGAGAAGGAGGTGCAAAAGGCCGCCAAGCGTTTTGGCGAATCGTTCGACGAAGCCATGTTTCGTGCGACCAACCCCCGGGTACTGGAACAACAGCAGAAAAGAGACGAGATCCACACCCGCTTTGCAAAGGCGCTGAACGACAACAATCTGGATGACCTGCGACAGATCATCGTCGACTGTGAGATTGTCTGCCCCATCAGCGGCACCCGCAACTGGACCGAGGTACGTCAGTTTAACCTGATGTTCTCTACCGAGATGGGGTCCACCTCAGATGGGGCTATGAAGGTTTACTTACGGCCTGAAACGGCGCAAGGTATCTTCGTGAACTTCCTCAATGTGCAGAAAACAGGCCGCATGAAAATCCCCTTTGGCATTGCCCAGATAGGCAAGGCTTTTCGCAACGAGATTGTGGCCCGTCAGTTTATCTTCCGCATGCGGGAGTTCGAGCAGATGGAGATGCAGTTCTTCGTGGCACCGGGTGAAGAGCTAGCGTGGTTTGAACACTGGAAAGCCTTCCGGATGAAGTGGCACCAGTCACTGGGCTTTGGCGCAGAGAAATATCGTTTTCACGACCACGACAAGCTGGCCCACTATGCCAATGCGGCAACCGACATTGAGTTTGAGATGCCTTTCGGCTTCAAGGAGGTGGAAGGAATTCACTCGCGCACCGACTTCGACTTGAGCCAGCACGAGAAATATTCCGGCAAGAAGATGCAGTATTTCGATCCGGAGCTGAACAAATCCTATACACCCTTTGTGATAGAGACCTCTATTGGGGTAGACCGCATGTTTCTCTCCATCTTGGCGGCATCCTATTGCGAGGAAGCGCTGGAAGGCGGTGAGAGCCGTGTGCTGCTGAAGCTCCCCCCTGCCCTCGCCCCGGTGAAGCTGGCCATCCTGCCACTGGTTAAAAAAGATGGTCTGTCGGAAAAAGCCCGTGAGATCATGGACGAGCTCAAGTTCAGCTTTGCCTGTCAATACGACGAGAAAGACAGCATCGGAAAACGCTACCGCCGTCAGGATGCCATTGGTACACCTTTCTGTGCCACCATCGACCATCAGACGCTGGAGGACAATACCGTCACCATCCGCTACCGAGATACAATGGAACAGGAAAGGGTTTCCATCGATTCACTTCAGCGCACCATTGCCGACAAAACAGATATCAAAAAATTACTGAAACAACTATCCGCATAACATCATGAAGAGAAATATGAAGAGAAATCCAATCATACTCGTCACACTTTTGTTCGCTGTCCTATTTTCGGCATGCGACAAGACAGAAACCTTCGAAGACCAGTGGCAGATCGATAACGAAGCCCAGTTTACCGCCATATCCGGCAACTCAGAGTACGTGAAGATCAACTCACAGTCGGGGAATGGTTATATCATGGTGAAAAAGCTGGTATCGGGTACTGGCGATACACCCTATTTCAACGACAGGGTAAAAGTCCGCTATACCGGCTGGTACAAGAATATCTGGTCGATGCCCGACACCTATACCGATGACAAGGGAAACATCATTCAGAACAAAGTAATTTTTGATACTACACAAAACAACAACATTGCACGTACATTTAGTGTAAACGGTGTGGTGGACGGATTCTCCACTGCCTTGCAGCACATGAAGGAAGGCGACAAATGGGAAGTCTGGATGCCCTGGAAACTGGCCTACGGTGAATCGGGCAGTGGCAGCATACAAGGTTACACTACGCTGGTTTTTGAAATTGAACTGGTTAGTATCTTGTAGGAGGTATTACTTTATAGTATTGCATGGGATAGTCTCTGACTTGATTGGCCCTTGCCAGAGAAGATTCTGAAACATTCCTACCCATTCCAAATGATAACATTTGGTACGGTGAGCATCAAGAGCGACAATCAAGTCTCTCAAACTTTCACGTAATTCTCTTTATTCACTGCGCTTCTTTTTAAGAACGGAAAAGTTATAAATTGAAATCGTCGCGCTTGGAAATACTCTACCACTAACTAAATTACAAATATTTTAAAGAACTCTTTTAGATTTTAATGTGACAGCAACGTTTTTATAATAATAAAACCAGAAAAAATCGTAGAAATCACGTCAAATAATTAGCATATATTATGCTATTTGCCAATAAGATAATATCTTTATTGTTGCAACAAAGATTTAACTAAAATAATTTTGGATATTGCAAAGATATTTAGAATTATTTATACTATTGTACCCGATATCTGAACCTAATTTTATTGATAAACACTATCATGAAACTGAAAATCCTTTTTTTTATTTTTTTAGCGGGGAATTTCCCATTATTTTTCTTGTTGCATGCGCAAGAGATTCTGAGTGTCGAAACGAATATGTTTCGTGCCAACGATACCATTGTAAAACAACAGGTGGAATACAAAAACCCCGGAAAAACGGGTGAAAACGTTTTCTGGAACTTCGGAAAACTAAAACCCGTGGACGAAAAATACACCGTTTCTTATTCCCTCGTTTCAGACACTACGGCTGCTATTGCCGGTACGGAACACCAAACGCGGTATTATTACGAGTTACGGAACGATTCACTGCTGCTGTGCGGCTACGAGAATCCAACCACACAGGTAACTTACCGAATGCCCGAAATATTGCTCCGTTTCCCGATGCGCTATGGAAATAAAACTGAAGGCTATTACAGCGGTGACGGCACGTATTGCGACAAGCTGGACGTTGAAGCCTACGGCTCATCGAAATCGCTGGCCGATGCTACGGGAGTGCTGATCCTGCCCAACGGCGACACCTTGCGTCATGTAACGCGGGTACGAACCATTAAACTGGTGTCGGAGAAAATACTGCCCTTATCTCCCGACAGATTAAGTGCCAAAAACAAAAATTTGCCCTTTTCTACGGACAGCATTCAAAGACATCTTGACACCGACAGTGTGGTGCTGATGACTGATACATATCGCTGGTACGCTGCCGGATATCGTTATCCGGTCTTTGAAACGGTGCGCACGGGTAATTACCGAGACAAAGGTAAAACCACATACTTTACTACGGCATTTTTTTACCCTCCTACCAAACACAGCTATGTGGCAACAGATATTAAAAATAAATCGGTTCAGGATGAATTGCGAAAAGCAGATTTGGCCGCTGCGGGCAATAATGGAAATAACAACGCAAGCAATATCAATGCAACACAGCAGAAAGAAGCCGACAATGCAAGAGACGAAATTGAATTTACTTACAACATTTATCCTAATCCGGTGGAAAGCCAACTTTCGTTTGAGTTCTTTATCGATAAAGATGCTACGGTATCCTATGAATTGTACACTATTACGGGTTCTCTCATTTACCAACAGCGGCCACGTAAGTTGCATAGCGGAGCTTACGACGACCAGATTGATATGAGCCGCTTGATTCGCGGGACTTATATCTTGCGGATGCAGGTGAATGAAAAGGTTTATAGTGAGAAAATTATTAAAAAATGAAAAATCGAGTTTATCATGAGAAAGAACATT
>DHTF01000118.1 GCA_002411515.1 Proteiniphilum sp. UBA5267
GCCAGCAATTGCAACGGAATTACCGAGAGTAGGGGAGTGAGGCAGGGAATGGTCTCCGGCACCTCAATGGTGTGTGCGGATAAATTTCTTATGGCTTCATCCCCTTCGGTCACGATGGAAATAATTCTGCCTTTTCGTGCTTTGATCTCCTGTATATTGCTGGCAACCTTTTCATAGGTATCAGACTGTGTGGCAATGGCGATCACCGGCATTTCGTGGCTGATAAGTGCAATGGGCCCGTGCTTCATTTCAGCAGCGGGATAGCCCTCGGCGTGAATGTAGGAGATCTCTTTCAGTTTCAGGGCACCTTCCAGTGCTACCGGAAAATTATAGCCTCTGCCCAGGTAGATGCAGTTGCTGGCATAGGTAAAGGTTTTTGCCAGTTCGGCTATCTGGTCGTTTTTCTGCAGCACCTCACCCACCTTGTCCGGAATCAGGCTCAGCTCTTTGATGAAACGTACATATTCATCGCTTGTGATGGTGCCCTTCTCTTTGGCGATGAGAATACCCAGCATGGTCAAAACAGCAACCTGTGCCGTAAAAGCCTTGGTAGATGCCACCCCGATTTCTGGGCCTACATGGGTGTAGCACCCCGAATGGGTATTCCTGGGAATGGATGAACCCACCACGTTACAGATGCCAAAAATAAAAGCGCCCTGTTGTTTAGCCAGCTCCACTGCGGCCAGTGTATCGGCCGTCTCCCCCGATTGGGAGATGGCAATGACGATGTCGTCCTTGTGAATGACAGGCTTTCTATATCGAAATTCCGAGGAGTATTCCACCTCTACAGGTATGCGGGCATATTCTTCAATGGAGTACATCCCTATCTGTGCAGCGTGCCAGGAGGTGCCGCATGCAGTGATGATAATTCGCCTGGCATTGAGAAACTTATCCCTGTTGTCGATAAAACCGGCCAGGGTGATGTTGTCCGATTCCACATTTACCCGGCCCCGCATACAATCACTCAGTGTGGCCGGTTGCTCGAATATTTCCTTGAGCATGAAATGGGGATATCCGCTCTTCTCAAGCTGACTGAGTGTCAATTCGAGCTTTTGTATCTCGGGCGTCTTCTCGATATTGCCAATTGTCTTTATTTTGAGCGGTTCGTTTCGCTTGATGGTGACAATCTCTTCGTCACCTACATAGATCACCTGATTGGTGTATTCAATGAGAGGGGTTGCATCGGAACCGATAAAGTATTCATCTTCGCCAATGCCGATCACCAGGGGACTCCCTTTTCGGGCCGTGACGATGAGGTCGGGTTTGTTTCGCTCGAGTACGGCAATGGCATAAGCTCCCACAACCTGCGTGAGAGCCAATTGTACAGCCGTGGGCAGATCCACGTCGTGTGTGATTTTCATATATTCGATGAGCTGCACCAGTACCTCCGTATCGGTCTGGCTTTGGAATCGGTATCCTTCTTTTATCAACCCATCTTTTAGGATAGCATGGTTCTCGATGATTCCGTTGTGAATGATTGCGATATCTTCCGATTGAGAATAGTGGGGATGTGCGTTGTTCTGAGTGGGTTCTCCATGCGTCGCCCATCGTGTATGGGCAATACCGATGGTCCCTGAGGTGTCTTTCTGTTGCGCAAACTGTTCCAGCTCGGCTACTTTTCCTTTCGCTTTATATACCTTGAGGTGATCCTGGTCGATCAACGCAATGCCGGCACTGTCGTAACCGCGGTATTCGAGCCTGTGAAGTCCTTTGATCAGAATGGGATAAGCTTGTCTGTTACCGATGTATCCAACTATTCCACACATACATGTTTTTTTTTATAAGTTGATTTTTATTGAGAAACGATATGGTCTCCCCCGGCGAGAGAAGAGGAGAAAAGTGATAACCCGAAAGAAAAGAACCGGAAGCGCATTCATTCCGTTGATGCTGTTTTTAAAAAATGATTCGCAAAAATGCATTATCTTTCCGACATGACAAAGAGTTGAAACCAAAACATCTAAATTTTAACTATGTGAGCTGTCTCCTTTTTTGGCTACCTTTGTGCGTAAAAATACCCTGTTATGACAAGAAGAAAACTCTCTCAAACCCAGATTGCAAGCATCGTGATCCTGTGGATCGTGCTGGTTGTGTACATTCTGTTGTATGCCGAAATCACCGCTTTTACCATCATCACCATCCTGATGTCGGGTGCCTTTGTTCTCATTCCTATTTACAAAAGTCTAAAAAAATAGCTCATATTGTATCAAAATTAATATTTTTCACGCAAATATTCTTGCTTTAGAAATATTTCCATAACTTTGCGCTCCAATATGATTATTTAATGATTTAATATGAACACTACACAGGTTATCGATCTTTTAAAAAGGCGTTTTCCCAACGAGCCGGAGTATCTGCAGGCCGTGGAGGAAGTGGTAGAATCTATTGAGGATGTGTACAATGAACATCCCGAGTTTGAAAAGGCCAATCTGATAGAAAGGCTGATTATTCCGGACAAGATTCATTCTTTTCGGATAACCTGGGTGGACGATAAGGGCAACGTGCAGACCAACATGGGCTACCGGGTGCAGCACAACAACGCCATTGGACCCTACAAGGGAGGTATTCGTTTTCACGCTTCGGTTTCACCCTCGATTCTAAAGTTTCTTGCTTTTGAGCAAACCTTTAAAAATGCACTGACCACCTTGCCCATGGGAGGCGCCAAGGGAGGATCTGATTTTTCACCCCGCGGGAAGTCCGACGGTGAGATCATGCGTTTCTGCCAGGCTTTTGTGGAAGGCGTGTGGCGGGTAATAGGACCCGACACCGACGTACCTGCCGGCGACATAGGCGTGGGTGGACGTGAAGTGGGTTACATGTTTGGAAAGTACAAGAAACTGGCTGGAGAGTTCACCGGTACCTTCACCGGAAAAGGTCGTGAGTTTGGCGGCTCGCTGATCCGTCCCGAAGCAACTGGTTATGGCAATGTTTACTTCCTGCTGGAGATGTTGAAAACGCGGAACATCGATATCAAAGGGAAAAAATGTCTGGTTTCCGGATCGGGGAACGTGGCACAATATACCTGTGAGAAGCTTATCGAGATGGGTGCCATCCCTGTGACACTTTCCGATTCTGATGGATATATCTATGATCCGGAAGGCATCACCGCCGAGAAACTGCAGTTTGTGATGGAGTTGAAAAACCTCTACCGCGGCCGTATCCGTGAGTATGCCGAAGAGTATGGCTGTAAGTATGTGCCCGGAGCGCGTCCTTGGGGCGAAAAAGGCGATATTGCCCTTCCCTCCGCCACGCAGAACGAGATCGACGGTGCCGATGCGGAATCGTTGATAAAGAACGGCATTTTTGCCGTATCGGAAGGAGCCAACATGCCCAGTAGACCCGAAGCGATTGAGGTGTTCCAGCGTGCGAAAATTCTGTATGCGCCGGGTAAAGCAGCCAATGCTGGCGGTGTATCGGTATCGGGACTGGAGATGACGCAAAACTCAGAACGTTACAGCTGGTCGGCTGAACAGGTCGATGAGAAGCTGAAATGGATCATGGGCAACATTCACGAAAACTGTGTAAAATACGGTACAGAGGCCGATGGTTACGTAAACTACGTGAAAGGAGCCAATATTGCCGGATTTATGAAGGTTGCCAAGGCCATGATGGGGCAAGGGATCCTCTGATTCTACGCATATAATAAGTTTATATAAAGCGGCATTTGCCGCTTTTTTTGTGAGAATGCTTCAAATACAGATTTATAAATTTTTTTTATTCTGAGAATTGCCGTATTTTTGCATCCTCAAATAAAGGAGGGTCCGGTAGCTCAGCTGGATAGAGCAACAGCCTTCTAAGCTGTGGGTC
>DHTF01000033.1:0-5825 GCA_002411515.1 Proteiniphilum sp. UBA5267
TGCCACATCCCCGTCGTTTTGCTTACAGCTCAAACGGCTGTAGAATCTAACATCGAGAGCCTCAAACTGGGTGCCGACGATTACATCACCAAACCTTTCGATATAGCGTTGCTCATGGCCCGGTGCAATAACTTGCTGAATGGACGAAGGATACTGCAGGAAAGATTCGCTCACTCTACGGATATAAGCCCCTACACCCTTGCTTCAAATGAAATGGACCGCAACTTTTTAGAAAAAGCAAACAGAATCATAGAAGAAAATATGGCAAATCCTTATTTTGGAATCAACGAATTTTCGCAGGAAATGAATCTGGGGAGGACAAGCTTATTTAACAAAATTAAAGGAATTACGGGCCAGACACCCAATGATTTTATGATCACCCTGAAAATGAAAAAAGCCACTTTTTTATTGACAAATAACCCCGAATTAAATATTTCTGACATTACCTACCGTCTCGGATTCAATTCTCCCAAGTATTTCTCAAAATGTTTCAAGGAACAATTTGGCATGACCCCCTCAGACTATAAATCGTTGCACACATTGAATTGATAAAGAAGAAGTTTGTTGCTTGATTCTTCAAACGTTAAATCATTCGACCCCGTACGAAAATGGAACTTTTTCGTACTTTTTTATCCCCTCCTGTCAGCTGCTTGCATTTATCTTTGTTGCGAGAATAAAATTTAAAGCCCAAAAACTTTAAATCTTTTTTTAATTTAATGTCAACAAAAAAACAAATCTAAATGAAAGTAATCAATCTAAAAACAATGACGTTTGTCTTGTTCTTGTTGCTTCCGATATCCTTATTGGCGCAAGTCAATGTTTCTGGTATCGTATCAGACGAAAGAGGAGAAACACTCCCGGGAGTGAATATCATCATCAAAGGAACCACAAAAGGGACAGTTACAAATTATGACGGGGAATTTACCATTCAGGCAACTCCGAATGATGTGATTGAAGTTTCTTATATAGGTTTCGACTCCCAGGAGATTGCTGTAGGCAGCCAGAAACAGATAAAAATCGTCCTGCATGAATCTTCCATACAAATCCAGGAGCTCGAAGTTGTTGCTGTTGGGTATGGAGATGTAAGAAGAAAAGACCTCACCGGATCGGTAGCCAAGGCCGACATGTCGGAAATTATCAAAACTCCCGTAAACAACATCGCTCAATCGCTGGGAGGGCGAATAGCCGGCGTGCAGGTATCATCAAAGGATGGCGGCCTGGGTGATAACTTCAGCATTACAATCAGGGGTGCAGGCTCACTGACACAAAGCACTGAACCTCTTTATGTTGTAGACGGATTCCCTTTGGAATCAAGCAACATGGGATCGTTGAATCCAAATGACATTGAATCCATAGACGTCTTAAAAGACGCGTCGGCAACAGCCATTTACGGATCACGTGGCGCCAATGGGGTGGTGATCATCACCACCAAAAAAGGAAGTGCCGGAAAACCGCGTATTGAATACAACGGCAACGTGACGATAAGCAACATTGCCAAAACACAAGAGTTACTCTCCGGGTATCAGTTTGTGGAGTTACAGCAAGAGATCATGAATGAAGAAGATTTCGCGCTGAACTACCTACGCGACGGAAAAACACTCAACGATTATTTAACTGAACCGGAATATGACTGGCAAGACGCCATTTACAGGACAGCCATCACAAACAATCATTATCTGTCACTCTCTGGAGTACAGGGTGATTTGCAGTATTCCACCTCGGGATCCTATCTAAATCAGGAAGGAATCATCGTCAACTCAAGTTTGGATAAATACCAGGGTCGTGTGAGCCTCGACCAGAAATTATTCAATGACAAGCTGCGGTTACGAGTTATTTCAAATGCCAGTCGCACTGTAAGAAACGGGGCTGATCCCACAGGTGGGTCCACCTCAGTAAGTAATGCTCTGATGTACAGCGTATGGGGATATCGCCCCGTGTCTCCTACAGGTTCAAACCTCATGGAGGAACTGTATGACGACGCCGTTGAAATGACCGAAGATTACCGGTTTAACCCGGTCTTGTCGGCATACAATGAATATCGCAAAAGCACCACCGATAACTTCAGTATCAACGGAATGGCAGAATATGAAATCATAAAAAATCTGCGTTTCAGAGCCACGGGAGGTTACCAGCTGGTTAACTACACCAACGAACAGTTTAATAATTCAAAAACCAAAACTGGTTTTTATCATGACAAGAACTCACAATACAGAGGCATCAACGCATTTTACCGTCAGTCGAATACTGAAAGGCTTCTGAATGAAAATACATTAACCTACCAGTTTGGTAAAAAAGGACACAATATAAATCTGTTGAGTGGAGTCACTTTTCAAAAAGAGAGTTATTACGATCATGATATGACCAGCACGTTTATCACCAACGAGATTTTCGGGATGGCTGGATTTGGAAAAAGCAGCAGCGTTCCCTCAGTGGGATCTTCAAAAGGAGAAAACACGCTGACATCCTATCTGGCAAGGGTAAACTATAATTACCGTTCCAAATACTATGTGACTGCATCGTTCAGAGCAGACGGATCATCTAAGTTTGCTACAGAAAACAGATGGGGATACTTTCCATCCACATCATTGGCATGGGCTTTCAGTCGCGAAGATTTTCTGAAAGACAATGATATCCTGACTAATGGAAAACTAAGACTCAGTTACGGTGAGACGGGAAATAACAGGGTAGACAATTATGCCTACAGAGGAATGCTGGCAACAGGCGATAATACCTTTTATCCGTTCGACAGCAACAAATATATTGCCTATCTGCCCACGAACATGCAGAACGAAAACCTGAAATGGGAAACGACCGAACAATATAACGTGGGACTCGATCTGGGTTTCTGGAACGACCGCATTAGCTTCATTGCAGACTACTACATCAAGAACACCCGCGACCTGCTTTTACAGGCCGACCTGGCTCCTTCATCGGGTTATACCTCCGCGATGATGAACATCGGCGAATTACAAAACAAAGGATTTGAATTCTCCATTCAGACAGCCAACATACAGACAAAGGATTTTCAATGGAGCACGGCATTTAATATTTCATTCAATAAAAACGAAATCAGCCGGTTAAATGACAATCAGATTGCCATGACCAATTCGGTATACTGGGATAATAAATACAGAACCATGCCTGCCTACATCAGTCCTGTGGGTAGTCCAGCCGGATTGATGTACGGATATCTGTACGAAGGAACGTACAAACAGAGCGATTTTGATATCACAGAGGATGGCAACGGTACGACCGTTTATACCCCGAAAGAGGGAGTGGTTTTGTTCTCCAATCAATCGAGGCCAGGAGACCCACGTTACACCGACATCAATGGAGACGGAGTGATCAACGACGAAGATAAGACCACGATCGGAGAGGGACATCCCAAAGCGCTCGGCGGATTAAACAACTCCTTTGCGTATAAAAATTTTGACCTGAGCTTCTTCTTCCAGTTCAGCTTGGGTAATGACCTCTTGAATGCCAACCGCATGATGTTTGAAAACCCCGCCGGGAAGAGGCATACGAACATGTTTATTGCCTACGCCGACCGCTGGACGGAACAAAATGCATCGAGTGACATTCCCCGTTCCAATGCAGTGGGTTCACAGGAGTACAGTAGCTTGTACATTGAAGATGGTTCTTTCATCCGTTTGAAATCACTCTCTCTCGGATATAATTTCCAGCCAGCACTGCTCTCCAGATTACATGTTGCTGCGGCAAGAGTCGCTTTCTCAGCGGAGAATTTATGGACCATCACCTCTTACTCTGGAAACGACCCTGAAGTATCGACAAGAAATACGGTACTGACACCAGGATTCGACTGGTCACCTTACCCACGCTCCAGAAACTATTCACTTTCTCTTAATCTGACCTTTTAATAAAAAAGCATCACAAAATGAAGAATATCATATTTATCCTGCTGTTTGTATTTAGCCTGCATTCCTGCAGCGACTTTCTTGAAACGCGCGCCTATGATTTTGTTTCGCCTGAACAGTTTTTCCAAAATCAAAACGACGCACAGATGGCACTTTCCGGTGTTTATTCGGCATTGGCCTCAGAAAATGTATACGGTAACCGATACTCCTGCATGATTTCCAATGTGGATGACCTCAGTTTTTATGTTCGTCCTGCCACACAAACGGTGACCCATGTATATGGGAACGATCACAACACCAGCAATACCGATATATACAATGCCTGGAGTTCTCTCTATAGCGGAATTGAAAGCGCAAACATCCTACTAGAAAGAATTGACAATGCCGACATGGATGAAGCAATAAAAACCCGCATCAAGGGAGAGGCAAAGTTTCTGCGAGCCTATTATCATTTTCTGGTTGCCCAGGCATGGAAGGATGTACCCGTCCGGAAAGAATCTTTTAAAGATGTTTCCAAATCAGCATTGAAGGCTACACCACAAGCGGAAGCCTTGGATTGGATCATCAGTGAAATGGAGGAGACGATCGACATGGTGGATGACGAGTTATACGATGATCGTCCTTCCTATGTAAAAAAAACGGTGGTCCAGGGCATCCTCTCCCGTGTATGTCTCACCCGGGCAGGATATCCTACGAATGGGGGAAAGCCCTATTATGAAAAAGCTGCTCTGTATGCTAAAGCCGTCAGGGATACCAATAAGCATTCGCTCAATCCCGATGTGTATGAGATGTGGAAAAGGATGGCCAGCGACAGATACGACACCGAATACAACGAATCGATGTGGGAGGTGGAATTCATCGGCGCAAGGGAACTCGATGGTAACTGGACAGACGGTAGAATTGGAAACGTAATCGGCAACATCCAGAAAAACGGCTCGACTGAAGGGTTGGGATATAGTTACTGGTTCTACGGCGGATCACTGATTCTCTGGGATCTTTTTGAAAACACCGACAAGCGAAGAGATCTCTCCATGGCTCCCTACCAGATTGATGCAAAAGACAATTATATCAACTGGAGCAATAGCCAGATCGTACAGCGTGCCTGCGGTAAGTTCAGAAGAGAATGGGAAACCTCGATGCCCCGACACAAAAATTATACACAGGAAAATTATCCGATCATCCGTTATGCCGATGTACTGTTGATGCTGGCTGAAGCAGAAAATGAGGTGAATCAATCCCCTACTCCGCTCGCTTACGAGGCAATCAATATCGTACGGGAAAGAGCCGGTGTAGCACCCCTGTCAGGCCTATCGTATGCTGAATTTCAACAGGAAGTGCGGGACGAGAGAGGCAGGGAACTCTGTTTTGAATCGTTGCGCAAATATGATCTGGTGAGATGGGGAATCTATACCGATGCCATCCAGAAACTTGGTGAAGTCACCTACGACAAACGTTGGCCCACCGGCAGCAATTACTCTACTGCAAGAGCCTTTGCCGAAAGAACACAGAAGAAACATGAGTTTCTTCCCATTCCTTTAAAAGAGTTGGCCATCAATACGGAACTATCACAGAATCCACTGTGGTAAGGATCGATGAACAAATCAGATGAAGTGATCAAGCAATGAGTAACAAAATTTTCACAGGAATAATTGCCGGCACAGTCATCTTGGGTGGGTGTCAACACCAATCACAGAAGGACAATGTGATCAGGCCCAATGTAGTCCTCATTTATATCGATGATCTGGGGATAGGCGACCTGAGTTGTTACGGTGCCACACAAGTGTCAACGCCGCATATCGACAGGTTGGCGGAGGAAGGGTTGCGCTTTACCAATGCCTATGCAACTTCCGCCATGAGCACACCTTCGCGATACGGGATGCTTACCGGTATTTATCCCTGGCGAAAAGACAATACCGGAATTGCTCCTGGCAATTCCGGCCTGCTCATTGA
>DHTF01000033.1:6133-10754 GCA_002411515.1 Proteiniphilum sp. UBA5267
GGCTTCGATTATGAATTCATTATACCCGCCACTGTCGATCGTGTTCCCTGTGTATTTGTGGAAAACGGACGGGTGGTAAACCTCGATCCGTCCGATCCGATCTACGTGGATTATGAAAAAAAAGTGGGCGACTGGCCCACAGGAAAGGAGAACCCGGAACTGCTGACGTTAAAGCCCAGTCAAGGGCACAACAACACCATCGTGAACGGCATCCCAAGGATAGGTTATATGACCGGAGGAAAGTCGGCCCTCTGGAAAGACGACGAGATTGCCCAGACCATCGTTTCCAAAGCAGAAAAATTTATCACTGAGAATAGAGAAAATCCTTTTTTCCTCTTCTTCGGCACGCACGATATCCATGTGCCGAGAGTTCCCCATGCCGACTTCAAAGGGAAAAGCGGCATGGGTGACCGGGGAGATGTGATCCTTCAACTGGACTGGACTGTGGGAAAAATAGTGGAAACGTTAGATAGTCTACAGTTGTCGGATAACACGATCATCATTTTCTCGAGCGATAACGGCCCGGTCATTGACGACGGATATGAGGACAAAGCCCTTGAACTGCTGAACGGTCACACACCAATGGGTATTTATCGGGGCGGTAAATACAGCCTCTTTGAGGCCGGTACAAGGGTACCTTTGATTGTCTATTGGAAGGATCAAATCGGCCCAGGCATACAACAAGCCCGGTTCTCGCAAATCGATCTGCTGCGGTCTATGGCTACCCTGCTGGATCAGCCGCTGAAAGAGGGAGTAGCTCCAGACAGTTACAATGCCATCTCCGTACTATTGGGCAAGGAAAATAAAGACCGGAATTTCATCATCCAGCAGAACCTGAATAATACATTAAGCATCTCGAAAGAGGGCTGGAAGTATATGGAGCCGGGTGAACATCCCGCCATCGAAAAATGGACCGGTATTGAGTTGGGGAACGCCAGGGAGCCACAATTGTATCTTATCACGGAAGACCCTACAGAAAAAAACAACGTTGCCAGGAAGTACCCTGCCATAGCCAGAAAACTCTCTTTCATGCTTGATTCAATCCGATCAAATAATTAATATGCAAAAAAAGGTTGTCATATCTCTTTTGTGGATGCTCATGGGTGTGAATATACTTTATGCACACAATTTCGAGGATTCACACCTTCCCTCTACCATTCAGGTGAAAGAGGGGAAGAGTGAACTGATTCTCAGCCGGCAATATTACAAAGACGGAGTTCAATCCCTACTCTGGAGTTGGGAGTCTGAGAAAGCGGTGCTGTCATTTACTGACAGTGCCATCCATAACGTGGTCTCTTCCTTCGACCAGAGAAGTGGCATCAAGCTCTGGATATTCAACGAAGCGCCGCAGGCAAATCCCGTTGTTTTCCGGTTCAGGGACGCAAACGATGTGATACAGTACTGCTTCGATTTTTACCTCAACTTCACCGGATGGAGGGCTGCCTGGATTGCCTATAGTGACATGTGGACAGCCGATGGAGGGACAACATCACCACAACAGGTCGTTTCCCTGGAAATTGTCTCCCCCGAAAATGTAACCGCAGGGAAACTTTGGCTCGACAGGATAGAGTTTGCTTCTTACGTAGACCGACAGGCTACGCCCGATGCACAGATACCGGAAAACAACCGGCACCTCAACAGGGAAATATGGCACTGGGGGTTACTTCATAAATGGGAACAGCAGCAGCATGACTTGGAAATACCAGTAAGTGTGACGATCACCGAATCAGCCGACCTGGCCATTGTCTACAACAATGTAAAGCAGATGCTGAAAAAGGAAAGCCTTTCCGACGCCGAGAAAAAAGATTTGCAGAAGCTGGTTCAACTATTTTCCATCTC
Organism: Proteiniphilum sp. UBA5267; assembly: GCA_002411515.1. Classification (GTDB taxonomy): domain Bacteria; phylum Bacteroidota; class Bacteroidia; order Bacteroidales; family Dysgonomonadaceae; genus Proteiniphilum. The sequence continues at coordinate 7,973 of DHTF01000033.1, forward strand.
AGAAGACGGCACAAAGGGAGCGCCATTGATACAAAATGACAATGCCAAGGCAGGAGATGTCCACTTCGGCCAACTCAATAAACTTATCGACTTGTCCGCTCGCGGATGGTACGCCGATCGCGATAAAGCAGCAAAAGAGGAGTTTTTGAAAACAGTCCGTTATATGCTGAACCAGGGTTTTGCATGGGAAAGTGGCATGGGAACCAATCACCATTACGGCTACCAGATTAGAGATATCTTCGGAGCCATATGGTGGATGGAAGATGTGCTGCGGGCAAACAACCTCTGGGAGGAAACACGAAAAGCCGTCACATACTGGAGTGGTCTGCAGGAAACCAGACAACCTTTCAACAAACTGAGAGATGAGATTACCGACTCATGGAATACACTGCTTATTCCCCGATTAACTTGTGCCCTTTGGGGTGAAACGGAACAAGAACGGCTGAGGGACATGAAAGCCCTTGCGAGATGGGTCAACGGTTCTCTTCGCTATTCTCCTGGAACCATCGGTGGTATCAAGGTGGATGGAACCGCATTTCACCACGGCGGTCATTACCCGGCCTACTCAGTCCCTGGTTTATCTTATGTGGGACGTTATTTGCAGTGCGTGAATAGGACGCAGTTTACGCTAAACCAGGAAGCATTTGCGGTACTGAAATTCGCATTGTTGTCCCTTTCGCGACAGACAAACCTGAGAGATTGGGGAATAGGTGTATCAGGCAGACATCCCTTCAACGGTTCTATCAATAAAAATGGCATACTTACCTATGCCTACGCAGCCATGGTGCCGGCAGAAACCGACAGGGAGCTGGCTGGAGAATATCTTCGGCTGATGGAAGGAATGAGAAAATATTCCTTAGACAACAGCCTTATCAATCAGTTCAAAAAGGAAGGGATTTCCCTGAATCCATACCCAAAAGGTTTTTATGCTTACAATTATGCTTCACTGGGGATCTACCGGTACAATAAAAAGATGGTCGCCATGAAAGGTTTCACGCAGAATGTATGGGGATGCGAGATCTATGTCCGTGACAACCGCTTCGGACGATATCAGAGTTATGGTTCTCTCCAGATAATCGGTACACCGGTGGCTGAAGCACAGTACAAAGAATACCCCATTACCGAGGAGGCTTCCGGATACAGTGAGGCCGGATGGGACTGGAACAGAAACCCAGGAACGACCAGCATCTACCTTCCCCTGGAACGACTCAACTCCCCCATCGCCGGAAGCGATATGCTACGTCAACCATACACATTTGCCGGTGCTTCACAACTGAATGAAGGTGAATTTGGTATGTTTGCCATGAAACTGGGAGAACGGGACAGAGAAAACTTCACACCCTCCTTCAACGCCCACAAATCCTTCTTTGCTTTTGGAAACAGGATCATTGCTCTGGGTACAGCTATCAGGAACAACAACAGTGATTATCCAACCGAAACCACCCTCTTTCAGCAACAGCATCAATCAGAGGAACAGCCGCTAGAGGTAAACAGTGAGAAGGTAATTCAATTTCCTTATCGGCAGGAAATCGATGGCAACAGGCAAGAGCCGCTCATCTTGAAAAGCCTGACAGGCGATTATTATTTTCTGCCTCCGGGACAATCTGTTTCCATCGAGAAAAAGGCACAGGAGTCGAAGGAGAATAAAAAAATGGAACCCACACGTGGAAACTTTGCCACAGCCTACATCCGTCACGGTTCAGCACCTGCAAACGATGCTTATGAGTATATGATCCTGCTGGATGCAACCAAATCTCAAATAAAGAAATTAAACAAGGGAATTACATCGTATGATATCATAAGAAAAGATGAGACAGCACATATTGTATTCGACAGATTGAGCAATGTGAGAGGATATGCCATTTTTGAAGATTTCAGCGCTGTGGACGATGCCTATCTGAAAAAAAGCGACAAGGAAATCATGGTCATGTTACAACCAATAGGAAAACAGCTGAAGATGAGCGTATGTGATCCCGACCTTCACCTGGGCGAATACAATTACACAACTTCCCAAGAAAGCAATCCCGTATCCAGGGAAATCACCCTGAAGGGGATTTATACTTTGGCAGATGCTACTCCATCCGTGTCACTCCGCGCAGAAGAAAACAATACGATAATTACGGTGGTGTGCCAGCATGGCATACCGGTGGAGTTCACACTGGATACAGAATAATCATTCAGAAATAACAAAATCAACAAATATTAAAAAAAATAAGATGAAACAATTCACCGTGCTATTTTTAATGGCCATCCTGCTGGGAGCCTGTACAGAGCAAAACGAAAAGAAGCCGCAGGGCTGCGAAGCCGATTTATTTGCTGATGTGATCAAAACTGCCGAACAGCAAATTGGATATCAGGTAAAATTGATCGAAGAATCGGGCAAAATACTCAACCCCAGAACCATTGAAAACGGGTATGTCCAATACATCCCAAAAGATGACTGGACAAGCGGATTCTTCCCCGGTACACTGTTTTATATGTACGACCTGACGAATGATCCGAAATGGATGGAGGCAGGAATTAAACAGACCGAGGACCTGGATACAATTAAGTACCTTAAATGGCATCACGACGTGGGTTTCATGATCAACTGCAGCTTTGGAAATGCCTTGAGAGTCACAGGCAATGAAGCATACAAGCAGGTGATTGTAGAAGCAGCCTCTTCACTGGCAACTCGGTTCAGACCAGCAGCTGGTGTGATCCAAAGCTGGGATGAAGACAGAGGATGGCAGGGAGAACGGGGATGGATGTGCCCGGTAATCATCGACAACATGATGAACCT
>DHTF01000033.1:10924-14723 GCA_002411515.1 Proteiniphilum sp. UBA5267
ATGAACCTGGAACTGCTGTTTAAAGCCACAGAGATTTCAGGCGACTCCACTTTTTACAAAATCGCAGTGTCTCATGCCACTACGACCATGGAGAATCATTACAGGGACGACTGGAGTTGTTACCACGTAGTAGACTACGACAAAGAGCAGGGAGGTGTGAGAAGCAAACAAAATGCACAAGGATATGCAGATGAATCTGCCTGGGCTCGCGGACAAGCATGGGGAATATATGGATTCACCACGGCCTACAGATATACGAAAGACGAGCGTTATCTGAAAATGGCCCACAACATTTACAACTATATCTTCACCCACAAAAATCTTCCGGAAGATTTGGTCCCCTATTGGGATTATAACGCTCCGAATATTCCGAATGAACCCCGGGATGCTTCGGCTGCTGCTGTCACTGCCTCTGCTTTATATGAGCTGGTCAGCCTCGGACAAAAACAATACAAGGAAACTGCCGACAAAATAATGCATTCGCTTGCTGGTGATGCATACAAAGCAATTGTGGGTACAAACGGCAACTTTGTCCTGATGCATTCTGTGGGAAGCATTCCTCACGGCAACGAAATTGATGTTCCCATCAATTACGCCGACTATTATTTCCTGGAAGCGCTGACACGTAAAAAAAATATAGAAAAGCTCTGATATTTCCACGGTCAACTTTGCCCGGACAATTAAGGACAGGATCAGAGAGGGGAGTAATGAATAAAAGGTAAGCGATACCTCCTCACGAACCCGAATAGCAGCATTGATAATGAAGAAACTTTTATTTGTACTTTTGAATCTTTCAATTTTCTTTTGTTCTTTTTCAAAAGATTTCAAAGAGTATACCCATGATGCAATTATTTCGTTCGAAAAAGATAATCTGCCAGAACATGATGCACAATCGGCTCTGACTTTCTCTTCCGAACACTATAAACATCTAAAACATAGCCTGAAGTGGACATGGAACAGCCCCAATTCTTATTGGAGCATGCAGAAAAAGATCAATTACGTGCAGCCGGCAACGAATTCAGATCCACAAATATCCACTTTTGTATTCTGGATTTATTCGGAAAAGCCAATGAATAACGAAAAACTACGGGTGGAGTTTCTGAAAAAAGGCAAAGTAACATCCTATTTTGACTATGGATTGAATTTTACGGGCTGGAGGGGTGCCTGGATCGCCTTCGACCGGGATATGCAGGGTATCCCGGAAGAAGGAATGGACGAAGTGCGCTTCCGCGTTCCCGACATCAACGCCGGTACACTGTTCTTCGATCATCTAATCCTCTCATCAATGCAGGATGCAAGACACCACACTGCGGACTTTCAGGCTCCCTACATCAACGAGGGAACGAGCAATCACTGGCTCATTCTGCGTGAATCCTGGTTAAAAGAATTCGACATTCCTTTGGGTAATACCACCCCGTCGGTAATCAACGATATCAATCACATCGAAAACCGGGTGAGAACGTATCTGCTGAAGGGGCAAAAAGCAAAACCTTTGCAGACGCTACAGGATGAAGTTGCCCAATATCGCATCTCAGAGAATACCGATGGCTCCCTCCAGGGAGTGCCGCTCTTTTTTGAGCGGTTTGGTGAAACCTATCAGGCATTTGGGGCTGAGAAATACTCCCGCATATATGATAACATCATGGGATTGAGCAAATTCAACAAAACACTGCTCAATCTTTCTGTGACCTACAACCTGTCGGACGACGAAACAGAGAAAAGAGCGTTGGAGGAGCTGTTTGTAAAAATGATCCGGCATATGCTTGATCAGGGTTTCCAGGCAGGCAGCGCCATGGGTACCCTTCATCATCTGGGCTACAGCATGCGCAACTATTACCCTGCTGTTTTTCTAATGGCGGAGGTTCTGCAGCGCCATCAACTGAAAAATCAACTCCAACAAGCCATGGAATGGTTTGCAGGCACAGGAGAAATAAAAACAGCACCCCTCATACCGGGAATGGATGTGGATACCTTCAACACCAATCTGATTGCCAGATTAACCAGCATTCTGATGATCAGTTCCCAGCCTGAAAAAGTACGTTACCTGCATGCATTTACAAGATGGCTCGACAACGGATATCAATATGCCGATGGTACACAGGGAACCTTCAAAATTGACGGCACCATGTTTCACCATCGCCACAATTATCCAGCCTACGCGGTAGGAGGACTCGATGGGGCGGTAGCAGCAATCTATCTGCTGAGAAACACCTGTTTCAAGATATCGGAACAGAGCCACAGAATATTAAAAAAAGCGCTGCTCTCCATGCGCATATACTGCAACCTGCAAACGTGGCCCCTCTCGCTCTCGGGAAGGCATCCCGACGGGGAGGGAAGCCTGGAGCCTGAGCAGTTCGGACTGCTCGCGCTAGCAGGTTCACCCGATGGGAAAGACAGCATCGACAAGGAGATGGCCGAAGCCTATCTGAGACTGGTCACCCGAAAAACAGACATTACTGACACACTCGTTGCAAAAGGGTTTGCAGCAGAAAAATCACCGGAAGGTAACCATACATTCAATTATTCCGGACTCAATGTACACAGGAGAGCCGACTGGATGGTCTCGGCCATGGGTCATAGCAGGTATCTCTGGGCCAGTGAGGGCTATCTCGGCGAGAATCTTTATGGAAGATACCTGAATCACGGTTCACTGCAGATTCTGGCTACAGGTAACCCCATCTCCAACATGGGATCGGGTTTTCGTCAGGAGGGCTGGGACTGGAACCATTTTCCGGGCACCACTGCTACTGTCTTACCCATGGAACAACTCAGGGCAGACGTAAAAAACGTGGACGACATGTCGGGCTTCGAAGAGATGCTCCTCTCCGACGAGTCTTTTTTAGGGGGGATATCTATCCAGGGAAAAAATGGTGCTTTCGGCATGAAACTCCACGAACACGACAAATACAATGGTTCGCTACGGGCAAGAAAATCGGTCTTCTTCTTCGACAACAGAGTTGTTGCGCTGGGTAGTAACATCGAGTCTGCACTTCCCGAAGAAACCCATACGACCCTGTTTCAGGTGCTTCTCGACGATAAACGCATGCCCTTCTTCGAAAACGGACGCAATAACAGGAATTTTCCATACAAAACAACTCTCAGCGATGACAAGATAAACGGCTTATCCGACGGGTTGAACAACTACTTCTTTGTCCGTAACGGAACAGTTATTTTCAGCAAGGAAGACCAAAAATCGTTGCACGAGGAGACGGGACTTCCCACACGAAACAACTTTGCCCTGGCAGCTATCAATCACGGGGCTACCCCCCATGGCAGCTCTTATGAATACATGGTTCTGGTACAACCGGAGCAGAACGAGAGAGAAAAAACATGGGAAGAGGCCCGGGCAGGCAGAATGCCTTATCGGGTACTGCAGCACGATTCATTGGCCCATATTGTACAGGATGTGGCCACACACACAACAGGGTATGTGCTGTTTGAAGCAGGCAAAGTCTCTTCAGATGATCTGCTTCTGGAAGTAAATCTTCCCAGCCTCGTGATGTCAGAATTTATGGACAAGAATAGCCTGATCCTCACAGCATGCGATCCGGATCTCCGCTTCTACGAAGGTTCCGCCGATGAACAGTATGACGCTGCAGGCAAAAGAGTGGAGCGAAGCGTCTATTCCAGGGATTGGATCGACAATCCCTCGGGTAAATCGGTCCTGCAGATAAAAATTGCCGGCAGGTGGGATATTGGCGTAACAAACCGTCATGTGCGCATCGTGGACCAATCGGATGAAAGCACCCTTATTGAGTTTGAATGCCAACATGGACTATCGGAAGAAGTTTTGTTAATT
>DHTF01000022.1:0-131 GCA_002411515.1 Proteiniphilum sp. UBA5267
TTTTTATAATGAAGTATATCAAAGCTGTTTCCGTTATCTTTCCTTGTCAGTTTGTAAACACCTTCTCCCTTGGTCCCGATCCATATGTCCCTGGCTGCATCTTCGGTGATGCTGTACGCTATTCCTTCCAA
>DHTF01000022.1:360-554 GCA_002411515.1 Proteiniphilum sp. UBA5267
TTCATTTCCGCATCATATATATGTAAAATCCCGTCTTTCGTCGCTACCCAAATATTATGCTGCGAATCTTCGAATATAGGACGTACATCGTTGCTGACAGTGGAGTTGACGTTGGCATGAAGTGGTATCGATTTAAATTTGGAATCATCGTAAAAAATCACCTTTTCCAACCCGTTGGAACGTGTGCACATCCA
>DHTF01000022.1:702-9795 GCA_002411515.1 Proteiniphilum sp. UBA5267
CCGTTGGAACGTGTGCACATCCATAAATTACCCTGTCTGTCTGAATAGGCAGAATGCATCATGTTGGAAAAAAGCCAATGTTGGGAGAAGGGTTCATTGTAAAACGGCGTTAAACGATCGTTGATTCTGTCGTAGATCGAAAACCCCCCTCCTCTTGGATGTACCCACAGACGATCGTTGTTATCTTCGAAAATAAAAAAGTTGGGAGGAAATACGCTCGACACACTACTTTCTATAAAGGGTGTAAAATGGATATATTGCCGGGTATAGGGATTGAACTTTGAGACACCAAGTTGATCGGTCTCCAGCCATATGTTCTTTGAGCGATCAATATAGCCGTTAAAGATTACGTTGAACTTTATGCCGGGAGACGTCCTATTATTGTACAACTCCATACTCCCGTCGTGCATGTTGTATATAACAAATCCACCCTGGTTCGACAGGATGAGTACTTTCTCAGAAGAGATCTCGAGTATTGAAATAATATCGGAGAAAATACCGGTGGAGAGTTGAGTAAAGGTACCTCCTTTCAAATCGTACTTCCAAATCATCCCTTTTCCGGAACCGAACCAAATTACATCGTCGAGCTCCATGACACAGAAAAAAGGTGCCTTTCCCGTGAATTTGCCCCTGGATAAAGGATGAAAATAAAAAACAGACCCGCCCCCATCAGCAGGGAGCATCGTCAACCCTTCCTGGGTTAATATCCAGGAATTACGGTCTTTGTCTTCGTGGATGGCATGGACATAGTTATCGGTTAAATTATGGTTCGCAGTATGATATACCTCTGCATTCAAAAGGGAGTCCTTGATGGAAATACATCCGTGCTTCTCCGATAAAAGCCATACGACACCACTCTCCACGGGAACAATCTGACTGGCTGAGAATGTGCGTCCCTTACATGCCGCTAATGCGCTTGTCCCCAAGAAAGTGGCAGTTTCAACATCAAATCGAAACGCCTGATTATCGTAGGAAAGGATCCAGATATTGTGATACCTATCCTCATACAGGTTATCAATCCTACTGCTTTTGGATTCGACCATATTACTGAAAGGCAGGTGATAAGTGGTGAATGTATATCCATCGAATTTACTCAAACCATCCCATGTACTAAACCACATAAAACCCTTTTTGTCTTGCAGGATATCGGTGACAGTGTGTTGGGGAAGGCCATTTTCAGCTCCATAATGTACGAAGTAAGCTTCGGGCTGAGACATCAATTGCTGGACGCCATAGAGGAGTTTAAAAATGAAAAAAACAAATATGTAAAATTTTATTTTCACTAAACAGATATTATGATCACAAAATACAATGGTCGATTCCGAAGCAAACAAACAGCACAAATATACGTGAACGACGTACTGGAAACATATCCTGTACCATGGATTTCTCTCTTACAAATATATGTTTTATTTTGGTCCTTTTCCAATATTATTTAAGATATAACAATTCAACACCCTATAAAAACCAATTTATCTCCTTTGTTTTCATCTATATGCATTAATATTGCAATTGAAGCCATGAAGCTTTATAAACCTTTGTCTCTTTTTTTTAACTTAAATAACATGAATGAAATGAATGAATATCAAATGAAAAAGAAAGTGTCTTTCGGCATACTGCTTTTCCTTATTTTTTCTTTGAGCTTAACGGCTCAGGAAAGAATTATTCGTGGAACTGTAAAGGATATATATGGCGAACCGATCATTGGCGCCAATGTGATGGTGAAAGGGACTGCTAATGGTGCCGCCACAGATATCGACGGGAACTATACTCTTTCAGCACCTGCCTCGGCAACAACACTCCACATTTCCTACATCGGCATGAAAGAGGCTGAAGTAGGTATTACCGGCAACGTGGTCAATATTACCATGGAAGAAGATGTCTCGAGTCTCGACGAAGTAGTCGTTGTCGGTTACGGTACGCAACGCAGAAGAGACCTCACCGGTTCGGTATCTTCAGTAAATGCCGAAACACTGACGGCCGTGCCGGTAGCCTCCGCCGTGGAGGCAATTACCGGTAAGATGGCCGGTGTACAGGTGCTCACCACGGAGGGTTCACCTGATGCCGAGATGCGTATCCGCGTACGCGGTGGCGGATCCATCACGCAGAGTAATGACCCCCTCTTCCTTGTGGATGGTTTCCCTGTGAGTACAATCACCGATATCCCACCCACCGACATCGAGTCTATCGACGTACTAAAAGATGCTTCCTCCACAGCCATCTACGGGTCACGGGGTGCCAACGGAGTAGTGATCGTCACCACCAAGTCGGGAAAGGCCGGCAAGCTACGGATGAGCTACAACGCCTACTTCGGCGTGAAGAAAATTGCCAAAACACTCGATGTGCTCTCACCCTACGACTATGCATCCTGGCAGTATGAACTGGCGGCACTCAAAGGTAACGACGCCATTGATAACTATAACTCATTCTTCGGCAACTATCAGGATCTGGACCTCTATCGAAATATACCTTACAACGATTGGCAGGATCTCACCTTCGGTCGTCCGGGTAGCTCCATGAACCACAGCCTGAGCCTCAATGGCGGGAGTGACAGGATGACCTACGCCTTCAACTTTTCCCATCTCTCCGACAAGGCGATCATGGAAGATTCCGACTACCGGCGCAACAGCCTGAGTCTTAAACTGAACAACAAGACTACGGACCAAATTACACTCGACTTTTCGGTGCGCTACACCGATACAAAGATCGACGGCGGAGGTGCGAACGATGCATCCAGTACGCTTGATACTGATAAGAGGCTCAAATACTCGGTGATCTACACCCCCATACCTTTAAAAAACCTCGATGCCTCTGCCGGTAGTGCCGACGATGATCTGGGCAACCTCTACAATCCGCTCGTCTCCATCAGCGACAACGCACGCGAGAAGACACAAAAACGACTCAACATGGCAGGCAGCGTCACCTGGGAGGTGATCGACAATCTGAAACTGCGTTCCGAGATGGGTATGGACCGGCAGGACGATGGCGATCAGCGCTACTGGGGCTTGTCCACCTATTATATCAAAAACTATCCCTCTGTCGACAACCAGGGCAAACCAGCTATCCGCCTTGTAAACAGGGAGCAGCAAACGTTAAGAAACACCAACACGATCAATTATGATTTTAAAAAACTGCTTGCCGAAGATCACAATCTGAACATAATGGCAGGTCACGAATACATCATCCGCAAAGGAACTACCCTCACCGATGAAGTACACGGCTTTCCCACCACCTTTACCGCCAAGGATGCCTGGCGTCTCTCCTCGCAGGGTATGCCCTTTACCATCGACAACTACTATAACGAAGATGACAAGCTGCTCTCCTACTTTGGCCGCCTCAACTACGATTATCAGGGAAAATACCTGCTCAGCGCAACCTATCGTGCTGATGCCTCCTCCAAGTTCAGCAAGGAAAACCGATGGGGTTACTTCCCCTCGGCCGCCGCTGCCTGGCGACTCTCCTCCGAACCCTTCATGGAAGGTGCCAAGGGATGGCTGGACGACCTGAAGCTGCGTACCAGCTTCGGTACTGCCGGTAACAACAATATCCCCCCCGGTCAGCTTGTACAGATGTTCGAGTCGAAAGCCACTTCCTGGATTAACGGCTTCTCCAGCTACTGGGCACCCTCCAAAGTGATGGCCAACCCCGATTTGAAATGGGAAACTACCATCACCCGCAACTTGGGAATCGACTTCACCCTTCTGGGTGGACGCCTGAGCGGAACGGTGGAAATCTATCGCAACAGCACCAGCGACCTGCTGATCGAGTTCCCCGTAGCAGGCACCGGTTACGACACACAATACCGCAATATGGGTGAAAACCAGAATCAGGGGATCGAAACCACCCTCAACTGGTATGCTGTAAACAGGAAGAATTTCACCCTCAGCTTCAATGGTAACATTGGCTTCAACAAGACCAGGATACAGAGCCTGGGAATCATGAATGACTTTGGCTATGAGACCTACTGGGCATCCTCCGAGATCGGGTACGACTACTGGATCGCCAGAGGCGGTGCTGTGGGCCAGATGTACGGCTATCGTTCCGACGGTCGGTACGAAGTTGATGACTTTACCGGATACAGCGAATCCAACAACCGATGGAACCTCCAGGAAGGAGTGGCCGACGCCTCCGGTGTGGTGGGCACCATCCGTCCGGGATCAATGAAACTGAAGGATTTCGACGGAAATGGGATCATCGATGTGGAAGACCGGGAAATCATCGGGGATGCCAATCCGGTACATACTGGCGGGTTCACCCTTAACTCCACCTTCTACGGCTTCGATCTCGCTGCTGCTTTCAACTGGAGCTATGGGAACGATATCTACAACGCGAACAAGATAGAATTTTCACATACTGGAAAATACCAATATCGCAATATGATCACCACCATGGAGCCGGGTAAACGCTGGACCAATTTGCGGGAGGATGGTACCATCAGCAACAATCCCGACGAACTGGCCACCATGAATGCCAATACCACGCTATGGTCACCACTTACCTCCCGCATGATCTTCAGTGACTGGGCGGTGGAAGATGGCAGCTTTCTGCGTTTGAATACTCTTACGCTGGGCTATACTCTCCCGAAAAGTCTTGTCAACAAGGCCAGAATTGAAAGCCTACGCCTCTATGTCACAGGTTACAATGTAGCCATCTGGACTAACTACTCCGGTTATGACCCGGAAGTGTCGACGGTAAGGAGAACCAACCTCTCGCCGGGTGTCGATTATTCCGCCTATCCGAAAAGCCGCCAACTGGTATTTGGCGTGAACCTGAATTTTTAACCCTCAAAAGATGATCAATATGAAAATAACAAAAAATATCACACTGATGCTACTCACATGCGGGCTATTCTTCAGTTCGTGTGATCTGGATGCACCCTCCCAGTCGGCTGCCGAAGGCTCTGTCGTCCTCTCCATTGAAGCATTGGCAGAAGGAGCAGTAATGGGTATACACCAGTCGTTCGGGGAGACCAACTCCTACCGCGGACGATATCTCCCCTATTATGGCATCAACAGCGATGTGGAATGGATCAACGGTATCAATCCCACCCAACTGAATGACGCAGGCAAGTATGAACTGGCCACCTATGCCGCCTCGCCCGGTAACACGCAGATGAACACCGACAATAACGCATGGGCTAAATTCTACGAAGGCATCGAGCGAGCCAACAAGGCCATTGAAGGGCTCCGTAAATACGGAAAAGTAGATGAAAATCCCAGGATGGCTCAGCTGCTGGGCGAGGCACTCACCTTGCGGGCAGTAATCTACCTCGATCTGGTGAAAGCGTGGGGTGATGTGCCGGCACGCTTTGAGCCTATCACCACCGAGACGCTTTATCTACCGCGAACCGACCGTGACGTCATTTATAAGCAGCTGCTAGCCGACCTGGATGAGGCGGAAGAGCTGGTGGCATGGCCCAACGAAACCGACATCACCTCCAGCACCGAACGGGTAAACAAAGCATTCGTAAAGGGCCTGATAGCACGCATCGCCCTCTACGCCGGCGGCTTCTCGCAGCGGACTGACGGGGTACGTCGCAGCACAGACCCCGAGCTGAGTGTTGACAAGATGTACACTCTGGCAAAAGATAAAACTCTCGAGGTGATCCAAAAGGGTTCCAACACACTGGGATCATTCGAACAGAACTTCCGGCTGCTCTGTCAGGATAATGTGACCGCCGGCAGGGAATCACTCTGGGAGATACCCTTTTCCGCCGGACGAGGACGTGTACTTTTTACGCTGGGTGTGCAACACAGAGCGGTTGACCAGTATACTGCACAAAACAAAGGTGGTACCAACGGCCCTTTGCCCTATCTTTTCTACGACTACGATGTGGAGGACCTGCGGCGCGATGTGACCTGTGTACCCTATGAGTGGTCCAACGCCAACCCGAGCCACCAGCAGCTCAGGAGCATCGACAACTGGTGCTTCGGCAAGCTACGCTACGAATGGATGAGCCGCCGTGTAACCTCCACCAACGACGACGGCATCAACTGGCAGTATATGCGACTGGCCGATATTTACCTGATGGCTGCTGAAGCGATTAACGAGCTGGAAGGTTCCGCAGCCGCAGCACCCTATCTGAAGCCTATCCTCGACAGGGCACTCCCGGCGGCGAAGGTGACCGCCTACATGGGCCAGGCAGCCGCCAGCAAAGAGTCATTCTTCAACGCAATCGTTGATCAACGAGCCCTGGAGTTTGCGGGCGAGAGCCTCCGCAAGGCAGACCTGATTCGCTGGAACCTGCTTAAGACCAAACTGGATGAAGCGAAACTGAAGATGACGCAACTGATTAGCCGTGTAGGGCCTTATGCAGACTTGCCAACAAAACTCTATTTCAAGACGGCAGACGACAAGGAAACACTGATTATCTACGGCCTGAACCACGGCGACAGCGATGAGGTCGGTGCAAGCCTCGGCTACGAGGGAAGTACCACCTGGTTCGACGCGGGCGATCTGACACCGGAACTGATCAATTCCCTCTACCAGAAGAATCCGGATCAGAACCAGTATTGGCCCATCTGGCAAACATTTATCGATAGCAGTAACGGACAATTAACGAACTAATCACTATGGAAAGAAAACAGAAATACAATATTACACTTCTTGTCTTTCTGGCAGCTGTATTATTCAACTTCAGCTGTACTGACGACAGGGCGGAAGAACTGAAATCTATCAATTATGAGAGACTCTTCTCTCCCATCAGGATTGAAGCGTTCGTGATAAACCGTACGGATGCACGCCTGAACTGGACTCATAATAAGGATGTGGAGTCCTACTCACTGGAACTGTTTGCCGACGACAGCCTCTCCTTCACCGGCACTCCGGAGAGAAGCTATAACGAGGTGACGGAAGATCAGCTACCTTACTACATACGGGAGCTTGATGGTGAGACCCGGTACTCGGTACGCATAAAATCGGTGACAGCCGGCAGGACTGAATCGAAATGGAGTGCCATAACCTTCAAAACCGGTACTGAGAATATCTTCCAACCCTTCCAGAATGGCGATGTAGAAGCTACCGCTGTAACTCTGCGCTGGATACCGGGCCGGACACTCACCACAATCACCCTCGAGCCGGGAGGTATCACCCACCAGGTAACATCTGCGGAGATAGCTGAAGGAAGCGCTACCATTGAAGGTCTCACCGATGAGACCAACTATACGGTTACTCTGAAGAACGGGACAAAGACAAGAGGTATCCTCACCTTTATGACACTGGTGGACATCGGAAATGCCATTCCGGTACATCCGGAGGATGACTTCGCCGCTCTGCTGGCTGCGGCAAACGACGGTGATGCTTTTGCCCTCTTCCCGGGGACCTACGGTACAACAAGCAAATTTGTCGTGAACAAATCGGTTGAGATCAAAGGTGTATACCCGTTCAATCCACCGGTGCTGAACGGATATATATCCCTGGAAGAGGGTGCAGGTCTTCTGCTGAAAGATCTTGTGCTGGACGGTACGGGACTGGCTGAAGGTAATCAGTCCGTCGTTTTCAACACCGCAAGCGTAAGTTACGGAGATTTGAAAATAGAAGGATGTGAAGTCAAAAATTATGTGAAAGGACTTTACTATTTAAATGTTGTTTCGGAAGTCAACTCAATAACCATTAATAATTGCCTGATTCACAACATCGAATGCAACGGTGGCGACTTTATGGATTCACGCACGGGAGCGATCAGAACAATTACACTATCCAATTCGACTATCTACAATAGTGTGCTGGCACGTGACTTAATACGGTACGACGATAAGTCCTCTTCGTTCCCGGGGATAACATCAAAAATAATTGTGAACCACAATACATTATACGGTGTGGCCAATAGCGGAAAAAGATTGTTATACATACGGTTTAAGGGTACAGAAATTTCATTTACGAATAATATTGTCGCCGAAACTACGGCAATATTCTCAAATCAGAGCAGCACGTCTGTTCCTGTCTTTGGAAATAACAACTATTTCAATGCTCCAGGACTGTTCACCGGGGGGAGTACCTCTTCGCTCATCTTTGATGATTCCGCTTCAAGTGAAAATCCAGGGTTTATGAATGTATCCGATGGCAATTTCACTGTAACAAATGAATTGTTGAAAGCCAAAGGTACAGGTGATCCCCGTTGGGTGCAATAACTGGCAACGCACAATCCGTTTAAATCAATACTCGTGGAGAGTACAGATCTAAACGGATTGTGTCTTACATAATAAAGTAAAATATAAATTGACTGATGAAAAAAAATTTGTACCTGCTACTGTTTTTGTTCATAACCGTGTCGTGCCACAATGCCACCGACCCATTGCCTTACAAATATGAATACTTATACACAGATCTGCCGTTTGAAATGCCACGGATTGAAATACCTGTCTTCACGAAGAACAGCGTAAATCTGCTCGATTGTGGCGGCATCCCCGATGGAGTCACCCTGAATACAGATGCATTCGCCAAAGCAATACAGGATTTATCCGGTAAGGGAGGGGGCACGCTGGTTGTACCAAAAGGTGTATGGTTCACCGGACCCATCGTGTTCCAATCAAATATTAATATGAATCTCGAAAAGGGTGCCTTGATACTTTTCTCACCCGACTTTAATCTTTATCCGCTGGTTGAAACCTCTTTTGAGGGACTGAACACCCGTCGTTGCCAGTCCCCAATCTCCGGTCGTAACCTGGAAAACATTGCCATCACCGGCGAAGGATCCATCAACGGGTCTGGTGAAGCGTGGAGGCCACTGAAGAAAGAGAAGGTATCCGAAAGTCATTGGAAACAGGTTCTGTCATCAGGCGGTGTAGTAAAAAACGGAAATTACTGGTTCCCTTCAGAGGGAGCACTTAAAGGAAGTGAGATGAGCGATATGAACGTACCCCGTCAAGATATGACGGAGGAAGAGTGGCTTGAGATCAAGGATTTTCTGCGCCCGGTGATGGTCAGCTTAATTGAATGCAAAAATGTTTACCTTCAGGGGGTGTTGTTCGAAAACTCACCGGCCTGGAATATTCACCCGCTGATGTGTGAAAATGTAATTATCGACGGCATTTTTTCACGCAATCCCGGGTATTCACAAAACGGTGACGGACTTGACCTGGAATCCTGTAAAAA
>DHTF01000031.1 GCA_002411515.1 Proteiniphilum sp. UBA5267
TATAGCTGTGCGAAAAGATCTGCAGGATTTCGGGCAGTTCTATTCTTTCTCTTTTTTTACAGACTCGTATTTTTCCCTTTCAATTTTTATCAGTTCTTCGAAAAGTTTGATGGCCTGTTCCATTGAAAAGTGGTTCAGATTTTCTACAGTGGAAATAGGTCCGATATTTGAAGCACTCACATGACAGTTTTCATAAAAATTATTTGTGCAATACAGAACCGTTTCCTCTGTATAGTTTTTCAATCCTTCTTCTGTGACTCCCAAAGCCTCAGCAACCTGTTTAATTTTTTCATCTTCCAGTTTCTCGTTTTGTTCCATCTTAGAGACGGCCTGCCTGGTTACACCCAAAAGATCCCCCAAATCAGCCTGCGTCATCCCCCGTAGGCGGCGTACTCTCTCAATCTTTCTACCTATATGTAAGGCTTTTGTGAAGGTTTCATTTTCCATAATATAGATTATATCTTAGACATATTTTTCTTTTGCTTTTTATTTATTGTTTTTTAATAATTCATTTTTTTCCCTTTCACTTTTCAGTAAACGTTCATAAAGCTCTACAATTTTTTCTATTGGATTTATTTGTAATACAACGGCAGTACTTCCTTCAGTAATAGTTGCATCACTATAGCTGTTGTTTATATTGTAGATCGCCCTTTCCACATCAAAATCCCTGATCACTTCGGGGGATACACCCAGGACATCGGCGATTCTCGATAACACCTCTTCTTCAATTTCTTCCTGCTGTTCAATCCTGGAGACTTCCTGCTGGCTGATACCCAGATCTGCAGCCAGTGCTTCCTGTTTCACGCCAAAATACATCCGGACCCTCTGCACATTCCGTCCGATATGCCTTTTCTTTACTTTGTCTGTTTTTTCAGCAACCATCCTGTTTCATTTTTTTACGATATGAAAAAAACATTCCCGCATTATTACCCAGATTCGTTTATGGGTTATCAAACCTCACCTTGCATCGAACAAAGATAGTAAAAATCAATATGCATTTATTTTTCTGTTCCGGATAGTTTAACAATCACATCGACTACCCGTTGTAGATCCCCATCGGTAAGATTGGGATGAGACGGCAGGCAAAGCCCCCGTTCAAATAATTTCTCACTCACCCTAATATCATTGCCATAGTAAGGAGCATCCGCGAAGACCGGCTGCAGGTGCATCGGCTTCCAGAGGGGGCGCGTTTCAATGTTCTCCTGCTCCATGGCCAGTCGCAGCTCCTCACGGGTGAAACCTGCTTCTGCCGGATCCACCAGGATGCAGGTAAGCCACATGTTGGAGTTGAAGTCCAGTGAAGGATTGCTCTGGAATGAAATACCAGGGATGCCAGCCAGCAGTTGACGATATCTCTTGTTTATCCTCCTGCGAGCCTCCACGTGCTCCTGCAGTACCAGCATCTGACCTCGGCCGATGCCTGCACAGATGTTGCTCAGTCGGTAGTTGTACCCTACTTTCGAATGCTGGTAGTGCGGTGCATTGTCTCGAGCCTGTGTGGCCAGGTGCTTCGTGAAATCAGCCTCCTCTTTTGTGGAGCAGACCAGCGCCCCCCCACCCGATGTGGTGATCATTTTGTTGCCATTAAAGGAGAGGCAGGCAAATTCACCGAAGGTACCGCATTTCTGTCCCTTGTATTCTGCCCCCAGCGCTTCAGCCGCATCCTCCAGCACAGGAATCTCAAACGCACAGGCAATCGTCATGATCTCATCCATCTTCGCCGGCATGCCATAGAGATGCACAGGGATAATCGCCTTCGGTTTTCTGCCGGTCACCCTGATCCTGTCCTCAATCGCTTCCCGCAACAGCTCCGGATCCATGTTCCATGTCTCCGCTTCGCTGTCCACGAACACCGGATCCGCCCCCAGGTACTTGATCGGGTTGGCACTCGCGCTGAAGGTAAAGCTCTGGCAGATCACCTCGTCACCGGGACCAACCCCAAGCTGTACCAGCGCCAGGTGAATCGCTGCCGTGCCGGCACTCAGTGCCACAATATGTTTGTTTTCACCCAGAAAACCCTCTAGGTCTTTCTCAAACCCATCCACGTTGGGCCCCAGGGGCACCACCCAGTTGGTGTCGAATGCCTCCTGTATAAACTGTTGCTCCTGCCCGCCCATATGGGCGAGCGAGAGCCATATTCTTTTATCGCTCATATATTGATTCTTTTTACTACTCTTGCAGGATTGCCCAACACAAGCACGTTGTCCGGCACATCTTTCATCACCACGGCTCCTGCAGCCACCAGGCTCCACTTGCCAATCTTTATTCCCGGAATCACTACCGCTCCGGCACCTACCTGACTACCCTCCCCTACAGATACCGCTCCGCACAATGTCGCGTTGGGAGAGATATGTACATAATCTTCCAGCAGACAATCGTGATCCACCGATGCGGTAGTGTTGATGATGCAATGTTTGCCGATTGAAACGCTCGACTGAATTACAGACCCCTGCATCACTACGGTTCCTTCACCAAAAGAAGCATGGTCAGAGATGATTGCCGACGGATGAATGGCATTTCCGTAACGAATTTCATCAGGCAATTTCTCTACAATCTTCTTGCGGATATGATTCAGCCCAATGGAGATGATTAACTCCTCATCACCAAAAAGTATTGGATCAAATGATCCGAATACATTGTATCCCAAAAGTTCCTTCACTTCCGGATTATCGTCAAAAAGCCCCGAGATCTTTTTTCCCGAAGCCTTCAATGAATCGATGATCACCTTGGCATGACCGCTTGCACCTAACAGATACATACATTAATGTCCTTTAAACGGTTCCATTGTCGCACTTGAATCCGAGCTGATACCCTCCCGTTTAAAAACCTTTTGGATGGTCTTCAACAGGATTTTCACATCCAAAGATAGTGAAACATTGTCCACGTACCACACGTCGTATGCAAATTTCTGCTCCCAGCTGATTGCGTTACGACCATTCACCTGTGCCCAACCGGTTATGCCCGGCCGCACTTCGTGACGGCGACGCTGCGATTCATCGTATAACGGCAGGTATTGCACCAACAAAGGCCTTGGGCCAATCAGCGACATATCCCCTTTGATCACATTCAGCAACTGTGGTATCTCGTCCAATGAGGTTGAGCGAACAAACTTCCCGACCTTGGTCAAGCGTTGTGCATCCGGCAACAAATTCCCTGAGGCATCCTTCCGGTCATTCATCGTCTTGAACTTGATCACCCTGAATATCTTCTCATTCTTCCCCGGCCGTTCCTGAAAAAAAAATGCACCGGCACCCTTGTTGGCAATGGTTAACCATATCCACAATAACAGAAATATCGGGCTTATGATGATGAACCCCACCAATGCCAACAAAAAATCGAGAAAACGTTTCAAAAAAGATTTATACATCTTTCTTTAAACTATGAAGCATTCGTTGCTATTTTTTCCAGCAGGCGATCGACTGCCTCAAAGGGTGAATTGATGCTCTGAAACTCAGGCACCATCTCCTTCATCTTCTTCACCGTACGCATGTCGTCATAATCGTACGACACCTTGATCAGGTTGTCTATCTGTCTGGACACCTCTGCATATTCATATTCCCTAACTTCAGCAATCATGATCTTCTCATGATGCGTCGGCTTGGTCAGTTCCTTCAGGTTGAGCAGCTCCTCGTAAAGCTTTTCACCGTGACGTAAGCCTGTGAATTCGATCTTAACGTTGGGAGTACCGGAAAGACGAATCATCCGTTTGGCCAGATCAAGAATCTTTACCGGCTTGCCCATATCGAAGATGTAGATCTCTCCATTGTGCCCCATGGCACCTGCCTCCAACACCAACTGACATGCTTCAGGAATAGTCATGAAGTAACGGATGATCTCGGGGTGGGTCACCGTCACCGGTCCTCCGTTACGGATCTGATCCCGGAAGAGAGGGATCACTGACCCATTGGATCCCAGCACGTTTCCGAAGCGGGTGGTGATGAATTGAGTGGTGTGCAAACCCGTCTTCTCCAGGTGCTTGGCCAGCGACTGTACATAGATCTCACAGATACGCTTGGAGCAACCCATCACGTTGGAGGGGTTTACCGCCTTGTCGGTGGAGACCATCACAAACTTGCGGGCGTTGTACTTCACTGCCAGGTCGGCAACGATCTTGGCTCCCAGGATATTGGTCTGCACCGACTCAGATACGTTGTCCTCCATCATGGGCACATGCTTGTAAGCCGCCGCATGAAAGATGTACTGTGGACGCGTTCTGGCAAACACCTTTTCCATTCGGGGTGCATTACTGATATCGGCCACGATGATCTCCGTGCGAAGGTCGCGCCACCTCTCCTGCAGCTCCAGTCGCATGTTGTGCAGGGGTGTCTCTGCCTGGTCGATTAGAATGATACTGTAAGGATTAAAAGTTGCGACCTGACGAACGATCTCGCTACCGATGGATCCGGCGGCTCCGGTCACCATAACCCGTTTCCCTTCAAGGTTCTCAGCGATCTGCAGCATGTTCACCTGAATGGGATCACGTGGTAGAAGATCCTCAATCTGGACATCCTTGATTTGTGCCTTGCTCATCATGGTGCCGCTCCATTCATTCACCGGCACGGTAGTCAGCAGGGAGATGTTGTGGTCCACAAAATTGACCAGCAAATTGGAGTTCTTGATCTCCTCCATCTTCTGAGGGGAGACGATGATGGTCTTGACATCCTTGGTCTCGAGCGTACGGAAGAGATTCTCGTCGTTCGCATGTATGGTTACCCCCATCAACTGCTTCCCAATCATATGGTGTTCATCGGAGATAAAGCCCATGACTCTGTAGTTGAACTCACTGTTTCCTTTCAGCGCTTTTGCCACACTGATTCCCGCCTGTTTGGTACCATAGATGAACACGTTCACCGGTTTCACACTTCTGCCGGTGATACTTTCATAGGTCTCCTTCACCAGGATGCGTGAAAAAATCATCAGAAACATATTCAGGAAGAAGATGGTGATGAAGGTCACATTGCTTGCAGCAAACGTTGGATCAAAATGGAAAATCACCTGCACTGCGATGAAGGTAAGCAGGTAACCCATCACCAGTGCATAGAAGATTCGCATCAGATCGGTAAAGGAGGAGAAACGCAGGATCCCGCTGAAGGTACGGAAGGAGACGAAGAAGATGGTGTTGAAGAGGATGAGTAGCAAAGTAAGCGTTATCCCGTCTGCCCTCACTTCAGGAGTGAGGCCACTGAAACCATATCTTATCAGGTAGATTGAGATACTGGAGAAAAGGATCATGAGGTGATCAATCAGAAAGATGGAGAATCTCGACAACACTCTGTTGGAGAGAAAATTTTCAAAGATCTTACTCATAATGAAATATAAATTGAAATGACAATTTCAGAAAAAAATATTAATACAAATATTTTCATTTAGTTTAAACCTACATCTTAAAACTATGTCCTAATGTTGTCATTTTGAATGAAAATTTGTCATGTTCAAAAAAAGAAATTTTATAGTCCTGAATATACTGTTACTTACTTCATTAGGAACTGTCTTTCCCCAAAAAACTCTGTATGTAAAAGACTTTGGTGCAATTGGCAATGGAAAGAATGATGACCGTAAAGCTATACAAACAGCTTATAATAGAGCTGAAAAGATCAATGGGACAGTTGTATTTGAGAGAAATAAAAATTATCGTATAACCGGAACCTTACGTATTACATCAAACACTGAAGGTAATGGTTCTACCTTAGTACCGTCTCCCCCACTTGGGAGAGCCATTTATTTCAGTAGAGATGGAATATTGATAAGCAATTTAAATTTCAAAAGCAATCATTTAAAATATATCAACATCAACAAAAACAACATAACATTGAAAGGCTGCAAAATTGAGGGTCAAAGTTATTTTATTCTTTTATCGGTAAACGGTGACAATTTAAAAATCACACACTCATCAATAATAAATAATTTTAAAGAAAGAAGTCAATATGCTATTCACTCAATAAGTGGTGTGAGCGGTTTATTTGTTGAAAACTCCAACATCTATGGAGGAATTTTTTTAGCAAACAATGAGAATAAGAATGCAGGGGATTATCAATTTATCAATAATTATTTTACAGTTAATTATTCTCATTTACCTCAAGCGATGGTTGTTCAAAATGATGCGTTTTACTTCAGGAGTATCGATGGTGTACATTTCAATAAAAACACGTTTAATTTTAAAGACATTAACAGAGGATTCAAATTTTCAGATAAAGGAGAAGGTTCGTTAGCCAATATAAGTAATTTTCCTCCCAATAATATTTATTTTGTATCTAATCATATAAAATCAAATTCCATAAACGGTAAACAACTTTTTGATTTTTTCTCAGGCTCTATAAATATAAAAATTGTGGAAAATATTATTCGCAGTAAAGGTCATACTTCTGTCTTCGAGGATAAAACTCAAGTTAATCTCAAGCAAGATAGATCATTCCTTATAAATGATAATACAATTTATTTTGACTACACTCTGTTATTTTTAAGAGCTAATCCCTCAAATAAATTTATGAAGAGTATTGAGTTTAATAACAATCAACTAATTTATACTTCTGATTCATTCAAAAAATCTATAGATAGAATTTCAGATTCAAAAGTAAGTTCAGTTCAAGAGATAAAATTCAATTAGGGTCTGCTTATTAAATC